>DATJEO010000211.1:0-36686 GCA_035496515.1 Occallatibacter sp. | reverse complement strand
CCACTCCATATGCTGTTTGCGGCCACCGGATGCGTACTGCTTATTGCGTGTCTGAATGTGGCGAGCCTGTTAGTAGCCCGTGCCGCGTCCCGAAGAAGAGACTTGGCAATACGCAGCGCTCTCGGTGGAGGCTGGACGCGGCTGCTGCGTGAGCGCCTGATTGAAAGCCTGCTGCTCTCGATCGCCGGAGGCTTATGCGGCCTGATTGTCGCCTATGGTGCACTGCAATGGCTCGTTCATGTCCGCACAGACATGAACCGCGTGGAATCGATCCAAATCGATAGCATAGTTATGTTGTTTGCCGGGGTCCTGATCCTGCTCTGTGCATTCTGTTCAGGACTCGTTTCTGCTCTCAGTTCCATTGGTAAGAGCGTGTTGGCACCGCTTCACGAATCTTCACGCTCCCAAACTGCAGGGAATAGCCGAGCCGGACTGCGAAAAACTCTCCTGGTTAGTGAAGTGGGTCTCACCGTCGTATTGCTTGCGGGCGCAGGACTTCTGCTGAAGAGCTATGCGCGATTGCGCTCCACTGACGTTGGCGTCCCGCTCCAGAATGCACTCACCATGCGCATCAGCCTTCCTGAGGCTCGCTACAAAAGGCCCGAGCAACAGGTAGCCTTCTTGGAAAACCTCATCAACCGCATTCGATTACTTCCCGGCGTCTCTGCTGGTCTCGTAAGCACTGCTCCCGGAGAAGGTTGGGGCGGGGACCACCTGATGTCCATTGGCGAGCATCCTCCGCTTCCGAAAGATCGCGGGCTAGATTTCATGATTCGTGGTGCCGATCCTGGCTACTTCGCAGCCGCACAAATTCCACTCATCCGGGGTCGTGTTTTTGCGCTCGACGAACGATTGAAACGCGCCAATGTTGCCATCATCACAGAGTCCGCGGCCAGGCAGTATTTCCCGGACGAGGATCCAATTGGGAAACACCTCCACGACCAGTTCAATCAGAATCAGGTGGAAATCATCGGAATCGTTGGCGACACACGATGGAGTATTTCTGAGCCGCCTCAACCGATGCTCTATTGGCCTATTTATGGAAATGACTACACGTCGGCGACCATCTTTCTTCGATCATCAAGCGATGGAGATTCTTTGGCCATACCTGTGCAGAAGATTCTTTCCACGCTCGATCAGGACCTTCCTGTTGCGGATGTAATGACTTTACGGGAGGCAATTGACAAATCCACCATCGACTCGCACTTCGAGTCCATGCTCGTTCTCGCCTTTGCCGTGATAGCACTTGTACTCGCCGCGACCGGGCTCTACGGGATCCTCACCTATCTGGTCACCGAGCGCACCTCCGAAATCGGTATCCGGATCGCGCTCGGCGCACATCGCGCGCAAATCCTCGGGAGAGTTCTGTTCGACGGACTCCGGCCCGCTCTCTTGGGCTTGCTTTTGGGCTTGGGAGCAAGCGCCGTCGCTGTTCGCCTCATCCATTCCATGCTCTATCAGACTGAGCCGCTTGATCCCGCAGTCTTCATGACCGTAACTGCGTTGCTAATGCTCGTTGCAGCGCTCGCTTGTATCATTCCCGCCTGGCGTGCCTCGCGACTCGATCCCATGCAGGCACTCAGAACTGAATAGGTAGATTGGCAGCCCGGCGGCGTCCATTGAGTCGACAGTAGTGACATGGGCTAGAGTGCACCGTGTTTGCCACCTAAAAACGTTCGGTTTTTGGACTGCGGGCATGCCGTCGACCATGGGGAATTTGGTCAATCTTTTGGCCTCAGTGTCTCAATCGCCGGTTATCCAACCGCAATCACACTTTTCACTGACAGCAAATCACGGTCGCTGCTTTATTTCCGGTTCCGCTCCGCCCACTTGGGAATTTCAAGCCCTTCGTTAGAACCCCAATGAACGCGCTCGAATACTCTGTCGCCGTCCATATCGAGCCAGTAGACTGGTCCAGCGACCCCTAGGCCCTCGCCTTCAGCCAACGCCGTGTACGCGAAGCGAACACCCTTGAACTCAAGGCCGTAAAGCGCCTTGGCGTGAAAATAAAACGAGCGAAGTACCAAAGTGCCCTGCTCATCTTGGTAGTAAGTCGGTAAGGCAAAATGGCCGAGCGGTTGATAGCGAATTGCCTTTACAACCCCATGGTTCTTACCGAACGATGTCGATTCTGTTCCCAATGCACTGCCATGAACTGGGGATCTTCCACCCACTCGGCTTGGCGACGTCGGGAAAACGTTTCTCTCCATTTTGGGGTGTCTGCGAAGTACAGCAGTTCACGCACGCCATCAAGAGCAACAGCGCCAAAGTTCTCATGGCTTCACACCGGGATGACGCTGCAATTCTATGCCTTCGCTGTCGTTATTGTCGTATCGTCGGCCACTCGTCATTTACCCATCGGTTAAATACATCCAAACCCGCGATCAACTATCCAGCCAGCATTTCTCCGAGCCCGAGCCTTACTGGATTCGCCTCTCAAACCGAAAAATAGTTCTCGAGATTTGCAGTCTATTTCGCTAATTCCTTCACAATGGAATTAAAGTATGCGGAGAAATTCAGTAGCCCAACAGACCCTGATCCCCAAAGACCGCACTTTGCCTGGCTAAGTTCTTACAGCCCAAGATTCTGGCCACAAGCTACTCATAAGAAAGGCCTTACACCCGGTCTGATGTCGTAAGTCGCTCAAAACTGTGAATTTACCGCCAGAATAGGGGTACACCCCCCACAGTGGAAGGCTGGCTAAACTCCTCAAATGCTTACCCGCACCAAATCGCTCCCGGCGGACACCCTGGGATGACGCCCGGCCAATCGCCTTGCGCCCGTACCCCAATGGGTGGAAGCAGAGGCTTACATTAGGTCGGCCTTTGGCCAGCCTCTCGCCGGATCAGTTGCTTGCACCCCCACAACATTGCAATCACTGACGCCATCAGGCACAACCACGCAAATACATCCCCGTGGGCGGTGTAGAACGTCACCTCATTGCGAAACCCGTACCGGGCGGGCAGGGCGTCCGCCTGATGTCGTGGAATACTCTGGCGGACGCGACCGTAGGGATCGATGGCGGCCGTAACGCCATTGTTGGTGGCGCGCAGGAGCCAGCGTCGGTTCTCGATGGCGCGCATGCGCGCCATGTTGAGGTGCTGCCATGGAGCGCTGGTGTCGCCATACCAGGCATCATCGCTGATATTGACCAGCACTTCCGCGCCAAGCTGTGCGAAGTGGCGGACTTCGTCAGCAAAGACTGCTTCGTAGCAGATGAAGACCCCGTACCGATGGCCATCGAGGCGGAACGTGGAGCGGTCAGTTCCACGCGAAAACGAGGAGACCTTGCCGGTCAACTTGTGAGCGAAAGTCAGGTACTCCTGGAACGGAACGTATTCGCCGAAGGGAACGAGGTGGATCTTGTCGTAGCGGCCCACCCGGTGTCCGTCGGCGGCGAAGACCATGGCGGAGTTGTAATCGAGCCTTTGATTGTCAGACTCGGATATGTCCACTCCATAGCCGCCAACAATGATTGGCGCCTGCTCGGATTTGGCGAGTGCGGCGATTCCCTGCTGGAACCGGGGATCAGCTTCCATGAAGGAGAGAGCCGGAGCCTCAGGCCAGACAACGAGATCGGGAGGCTTGGGATTTGGCGGGCAGGTGATTTCGCCATTTGGTGCGCCGGTCTGCGGGATCCCCGCAATGTAGGTCTTGCATTGTTCTGAGGCCAGTTTCTGAAGCCAGTCCATGTGCTGCTGCCACTCGCTCGGGCTGGACCAGTCGTTCTCGCCGGCTACGTCGAGGTTCGGCTGTATGAGGACGGCGGTGGCGGAGGCGGGTTCTGTTGGCGAGTGATCTAGGAGGGCTAGGCACAGAACGATAAGCCCCGGCAATCTCCAGGAGAGTTTTCCCCAACGCAATCCCCGGTTCTCTTGCATTAATGGCTGCGCCAATCCAGCATTCACCATCACGATCAAAAACGAAATGCCGTAGACGCCAGTCCAGGGCGCAAGGTGGTTCACAAGCCCGTTGTCGACTTGAGAGTATCCAAGCTGGTCCCATGGAACGCTGGTTACGCGAGCAGCGACAAGATCCAATGCAACCCAAAGAAACGGTGCGGCGACCAGAGCTAGTCCGGGCTTCCCAGTAGCGCGTCGTACGAGCATCAGTCCAAGACCGAAGAGCCCAAAGTAGAGACCGAGCACAAGGCTAAAGGCGATCAGCAGCAGCGTCGGCGCTCCCGTCGGCATGTCGCCGTAGCGGAGCATGGTGTCGCGAACCCAGTAGCAATTGCCCATGTACCAGAGAACGCCGCAAAGATAAGCGAGCAAAAATGCGCGGCGAAAAGGACGGCGGTGATCCACAGTCTCCGCGCTTAGAAGCGCCCACAGAAGAGGCACGAGGCCAAACCAGGCAAAGACGCTCCGCCATGGCGGCATGGGGCCGGCGATCGGGAACGGCAGTTCAAGCAGCGCGGCCGAGAGAACGGGCGCTCCCCACAACTTCATTGATTGCCAGCGCATACAGGGTGGAGTTTAAAGCATCAGAGGCTACCGGCGCAGACCTGACAGCACCGTGTTGCAATCTGGCAGCTCAAGTGAGCTTCCTTTAGGAAATCCTGATAGGTAAATGCTTACACTCCGTTCAGGCGTCATCACCGTGTACCTCAGGTTCAGTCGCAAACGCTATCTTTTGCTGAGCCGGTCGATCGGTGAATGCCTGTGCGCAGCCTCGTTAGGAGTTCGGACGGATTTTTCGGTAAGCGGTGAAAAACCCGGAACGCGACCCCTTTTTCCATCACATTTACAAGGGTTTGGGTTTCTTTGTTGACTGGCGTATCAAGCAGCACTAAACTCAGCCAAGGGCGCACGGGGAAGTGGGCCCTGTGTAGTTTAAGCGGCAGGAACACGCCGACGCATTTGTAATGGCATCCACACGAACGATCGTAGCTCCTCCGTCAGACCGCGTCCGGCTCATCGTGGCATCCTCGGTGATGCTGACTTTTATCTCCTTTTGGCGCGCCGCAGCCATCGTCCTCAATGATCTGGGCTCCTCGGCATTCTATGCCGGAGGCATCGCCGAGCAGGCGATTGGAGCGGCCGCTCCCTGGTTCATCCTTGGGATCATGCTGTTCAGCTTCGCCGTACGCGCCGTGTACGTGGAGAGCTGCTCGATGTTCACCCGCGGTGGTGTGTACCGCGTCGTGAAAGAGGCGTTAGGCGGCGGATTTGCCAAACTGAGCGTCTCGGCCTTGATGTTCGACTACATCCTTACAGGACCGATCTCGGGTGTATCCGCGGGCCAGTACATTACCGGCTTGATGAACGAAATGCTGGTGGTAGCCAACAACAGCCACTGGTTGCCGCCGGCACTGATCAACGCACATGGGCAGCCCTTCCAGTTCGACATGAACTACACGTCGGCCGTGTTTGCGGCGGCGGTGACGATCTACTACTGGTGGGAGAACATTAAGGGCATTGAAGAGTCCAGCGACAAAGCCCTTCGAGTTATGCAGATCACCACGATCATGGTGGTCTTTCTTTTTGGCTGGGGCGCCTACTCCATCATGGTGCGCGGCGTGCATCTGCCCCCGCCGCCGACTCCGGCGAATCTGAGGTTCAGTCCGGATGCTCTAGGTTTCCTCAAGAATTCAGGACTTCCGATCCTGGGACTGTTCGGCATCATCATGGCTTTCGGGCACTCGATTCTGGCCATGAGCGGCGAAGAGAGCCTGGCGCAGGTCAACCGCGAGATTCAGCACCCGAAGCTGAAGAACTTGAAGCGCGCGGCGATTGTCATCGCGATTTATAGCCTTATATTCACCGGCGGCGCGACTCTGCTGGCTTCAATGCTGATCCCGGATGGACCGCGGACCCAGATCTATCAAAACAACCTGATTGCCGGTCTGGCGATGTACATGGTCGGACCAATGTTTTGGCGTGTAGTCTTCCGCGTGTTTGTCGTGTTTGTTGGGTTCCTGATTCTCTCTGGCGCGATCAATACGTCGATGATCGGATCGACCGGCGTGCTGATGCGCGTGGCCGAAGATGGCGTGCTAACGGACTGGTTCCGCAAGCCGCATCCCCGGTTTGGAACAAGCTACAGAATCGTGAACCTTGTATTCGCACTGCAGATGTTCACGATTATCGCGTCACGTGGAAACGTAATCACGATTGGCGAAGCATATGCGTTTGGCGTGATCTGGTCGTTCACCTTCAACAGCCTGGCGATGCTGGTTCTGCGCTGGAAGTTCCATGGGGAGCGCGGCTGGAAGGTGCCTCCGAACCTCAAGATCGGGAAGACGGAAATTCCCCTCGGCCTGATGTGCGTCTTCCTCGTTCTGCTCTCTGTGGCCACTGTAAACCTGTTTACCAAGTCGGTTGCGACGGTGACCGGCGTGATGTTCGCGGCGTCGTTCTTTGTAATCTTTACGATCTCTGAGCGGGCCAATCTGCGCAAGCATGCGTTGACGGCCCGCCAGATGAAGGACCACTTCCAACTTGAGCATCAGGACAACATCGATCGTGAGTCGGTAGCGCTGCGCCCAGGCGGGGTAATGGTGACGATGCGTGATGCGACGAATCCTGTCGCGCTGAAGTGGGTGCTGGGAAGGACGAAGACCGAAGATCGCGATGTGGTTGTTATGAGCGTCCGCATGATGGGCGCGGGTGGTCCGGAGTATCTGAGCGCCGAAGACCAGAGCTTCAGTGAGCACGAGCAAATGCTGTTCACCAAGGCGGTTTCTGTCGCGGAAAGTTTCGGTAAGAAGATCTCACTGCTTGTGGTTCCGGCTGGCGACGTGTTTGCGGCATTGGTGCAGAGCGCCAATTCGCTGGAAGTGGATTCTGTGTGCTCGGGGCAGTCGACTTCGATGACAGCGGAGGATCAGGCGTTCCATCTGGGACAGGCATGGGAGAATCTGCCTGAGCCGAAGCGGCAGTTCAACTTCTATGTAGTTGGCCAGAACGGCGATGTAAAGGTCTTCTACATCGGGCCTCACGCGCCAACCCTCGGGCCCGATGACGTGCAGCTTGTACATCGTTTGTGGCTAAACATGAGGCGCGATCCTATGATGCAGGATCTGCACCACAGCGACATCATCACCTACGCTCTCACTCGGCTTGCAGGCCAGTATGCGCGCGAGAAACAGGACATCCTTCGCGATCTACGAAACTATCGTGCGGCTGATGCACCTACCCTTCGAATGGGCGGGCAGGATCTGACAGGCGTTGCGAGCCCGGCTGCGACTCAAGAACAGAACCTGCAAACGGCGAAGCTTCCGCGCGGCCTTTGAGCCAAAACCCTTACATCACATTTAGCTTGCTGCCGAAAGGATAGGGCACGTTCGCCCTGACAGCGGAGGCTCCGTGACAAGGATCTGCGAGTCACGTTACTTAAGGACAATATGACTCCTACCATCTGCATAGTGGAAATCGAGTTATAAGTTGATTGTGCACTTGATGAAGCTCGTATAAGTCAATTCCTTGCGTTCGCATAGGAATGCTTCCGGAGTTAGTGACTATTCTCCGTTGGTGAACCATTTTTCATTTGTCATCGTCTGAACAGTTAGGTATCTTTTCAGATCAGCAACTCATTCCTAAACGCTATTGAAATCGCCCGACGCAGCCTCCTTATCACTGCGTTGGGGAACAGGGAGGCCTCGTGGGGGTCGCGGAAATTCTTGCACAGATCGATAGGGAGATTGCGCAGTTACAGCGAGCGCGTACATTGCTTAAGAATGGCTCGAATGGACTCAGCAGCAATGGGAACAGGGCGCACCGTACAGGAAAGAAACGCAATCTCACTCCTGAGGGGCGGAGGAGAATCTCAGAAGCGGTGAGACGCCGCTGGGCAAGGCAGCGCAAAGCTGCATCCGGAGATTAAGAGCTCACACGAGAACGGCTGGAGTTGCGTCCAGCCGTTTCAATGTCTATTGGATCGATTCGCCTGGTGCGATCCGGATGACTTCGATTGATCCATTGAGATACTCGTGTAGCTGGTCGGGCGTTCCGGTAAGCGGAGGGAACGTTCCGAAGTGAATCGGCAGGATCGCTTTGGGCTCAATGAATTGTGCCGCGAGTGCGGCTTCTCTAGGCCCCATCGTGTAGAAGCCACCAATCGGGAGCATTGCAATCTCCGGGTGATAGAGCTCCTTGATGAGCTTCATATCGCCGAAAACGGTTGTGTCGCCGGCATGGTAGAGAACCGGACCATTGGCGATGGTAAGAACAAAACCGACTGCGATCCCTGCATATTGCGTCCCGCTCTTCCCTTCTGCGCCCGCTGAGTGTTTCGCCTCGACCATTGTGACCGCGACGTCATCCAGCTGCACGGTACCTCCGATGTTGAACCCTGTTGTATTTTCTGCTCCCTGGCTGGCAATAAAGGCGGCCAGTTCATAGATTGCAGCTACATTCGAGTCATGCTTTTTTGCGACCGGAACGGCGTCGGAGATGTGGTCTCCGTGGCCGTGGGTCAAGAGAATGTAGTTAATCTTTTCGGGAAGTTTGAAGCCCTTGGGATACTTCGGATTGTTCTGGATGAAGGGGTCAATGAGTATGTTGGTGCCCTTTGGCGTCTGGACAAGCACAGTGGCATGTCCGAGCCATGTAATGCGCGTGCCTTTCAGGGAAATCATGTTCGCTCCAAGTTAATTGTCCGGGGGCAAGTAAGCGTGTCTTGCGCAGATGTTTGGATGCGAGGGAGTGGACCTGGTTAGCTAACGGGTAATGAGGACTTCTGAAATGCTGTCTTTGGCAAGAAACTGACGGAATCCCGACCACTGGTTAAAAAGATCCTGGATGCTGCGGTTGGTGAAAACGCGCTGGATCGGAAACGGCTGCGCGGTCTGCATATCGACGGTGTCGCCCTCAGTCACGTGAAAGCGACAAAAGGCTGATTCCTCAGGCTGCTTGCGCGTATGGAAAAATGCGAGGACCTGGCCGCCGGGGTTGAGCGATTCATATAAGTGGGCAACTACGGCAGGAACAAACGGCTCTGGCAGATAGTCTAGCGAGGTCCACAATAGAACGATGTCATACATCTTGCCCGCGAAGTCGAGACTCTGATTCAGGTAGCCCTCGGTATCATAGATGGGCTTGTCGTTTGCATCGGTGCCCATTTGCCAGCTGCCTGCACATGCCTCTGTGACTAGGTCGCATAGAAACACGCTATGTCCGAGGCTGGTGAGGTAGTTTATGTTGGTGGGAGAGGTGGCGCCGGAGTCGATGATGCGTAGTCCGGGCTCCGCCTGCAGACGCTTGCGCAAAGCTGTCCATGCGCCACTATGGCGTGGATAGCGCGGACCACTGGCCACTTGACCGGTAGATGAGTCGTTCTCTTTTCCCTTGTCGAACCAACGGCGAATCACTGTGGAGTCCCCTTGTGATGCGGGCGCATGCGCTCAGCGGAGCGCCCGTCGCTCGCTGTTTTCAGGCTTTTGCGCCGGCAGGCGCGGCATCAGGCGCCTTGGCGCCCTGCGTCAGATCAACCTTACCGCGAAAGACAGCATTGTCTTCGATCGCCAGCCGAAGAGCACGAACGTCCCCTTCAACAACGCTTCCAGCGCGGAGTTCGACACGGCCGCTGGCTACGATGTTGCCCTGCACGTTTCCCTGAATGAGTACATCGCGAGCCGAGAGATCGGCAGCAACGTTTGCGTTAGGGCCAATGGTGAGGCGGCTCTCGGTGAGAGTTACGGTTCCCTCGACGCGCCCGTCTACGATCAAATCTTCTCCACCCTTTATTTCGCCACGAATGACGACGGATTTGCCAATCCGAGCAGAACCATTATCGGTTGCCATGGATTAATTCCTTCCAGAATCTCGAAATCTTGGAGCGCCCAGCAGAGCGCCTATTAAGCGGTAAAAGGTCCTTTGGAATGCGGCCTGCCAAGAGCACGACCCGAGCTTCCAAAATGACCAAAGTCCCTTATCGAACTATAGCATCGGGGCGGTTCTGTGCAGTTTAAGAATCTAATGTCCGAGAGAAACGTCCAAAGCTATAAGTAACCAAATCAAAATGGAAATCGAAGGACGATAGACTATTGTCAGTGCCTCAAGCCAAGTCTCTCATTCTGGTATTTCTTCTGACCGGCTTTGCCGCGCGGGCGCAGGATGCGGGCATTGTGCAGCGGGCGCTTGCGAATGAGGTACGGGCCGCAAGTGATGCACAGCATCCGATGCGCTACCTTCTGCGAAAGGCAAGCCCTCGCCTGATTACGACGAAAGAAATATGCGAGACCGCAGATGGGGCAGTTGCGCGGCTAATCGCGGTGAATGATACGCCTTTGAGCGTAGCGGACGAGCAGCGCGAGCAAACACGCCTGGATCAGTTGCTGAGCGATCCCGGCAGACAGCGGCGCCGAAAGCAATCGCAGGACCAGGACACAACACGAGCCCTGAAGATTCTTAGATCGCTGTCTAATGCCTTTGATTATCAGTATGCGGGCACAGGCCAAGGGTCAAACGGCGTCGTAGCGATATTCAGATTCAAACCGAACCCGAAGTTCGATCCGCCGGATCTGGAAACTCAGGTTTTGAGGCAGATGACGGGAGAACTGTGGATAGATCCGACGGAAGAACGCGTAGAGAAGCTTAACGGCCGGCTCCAGCAGGATGTGGACATTGGCTGGGGAATTCTCGGAAGGCTGTACAAGGGAGGCACTATTGTCATCGAGCAGGCCGATGTCGGTGATCATCAGTGGCGCATTGTGCACTTCGAAATGAAAATGAGCGCGAGAGTCGTCTTTAGAACGAAGGTGTTTGACACAACAGAGGACCAAAGCCGATTTGTGAAGGTTCCTGCGGGATTGCGTTATCAGCAGGCCATTGCGATGCTGCGCGAAAACAGATCAAGTGGCACTCGAAGCAAGAGCGAGTTGGCGGGTAAATGAAAAGAGGGCCCGCCGGAATGACGGACCCGCTTTGGATGAGAGTCTGGCTTACGGTTTCACCTTTAGCAGAATGATGACCAGGGTGAAGAGGGTGAGGGACTCGATGAGGGCGAGGCCGAGGATCAGGAAGATCATCAGGCCGCCACGAGCTCCGGGGTTGCGAGCCAGCGCTTCGCAAGCCGAAGCAGTGGCTTTGCCCTGACCGAGGCCGCAGAGGCCGGCCGCGAGGGCCATGCCGATGCCGGCGCCGATGGGCACCAGGTTGAGAGGCGCCGATCCGCCGCTTTGCGCGAACGCCGGGACGGCAAAACAAAGCGCTGCAAGCGCCATGAAAAGGTATTGAAGCTTCCGCATAGTTCTCCTGCATCCCTGAGATTTGGCCGCCAGTAGGTGGTTGAGACTCACCGAGCTGGTCTCCTCACACTTGCGACCTGCCGTTGACCCGGAGCGGGAGCAATTCTCCGGCGGAATGTTTGCTTGTCTTCGACAGTCTATGGGGCACTGCCAAGATGCCCGTGCCGCCTAGTGCGACTCGTGCGAGACTGCCAGCGAGAGATAAATCATCGAAAGCAGCATGAAAATGAATGCCTGGATGCACGAGACGAAGACGTGCAGTCCGAGAAAGATCGCAGGAACGCCGACCGGAATAAGCGAGAAGAAGCCGAGCGTGAGCATATCGCTGGCATACATGTTCGCGTAGAGACGGATGGTGAGCGACATGATGCGGGCGAAGTGCGAAACCAGTTCGATGGGGATGAGCAGCCACGCCATCCACCAGATTGGTCCGGCGAAGTGCTTGAGGTACCCGATGCCGTGCGAACGGAAGCCCTGCCAGTTGTAGTAGAGGAAAGTCGGTACTGCCAAGCCAAGCGGCACAACAGGCGAGGTGGTAGGCGCCGGTACGCCAGGGATGAGGCCGATGAGATTGTTTATCAGCACGAAAAGAAAGATGCACGTGACGTAGGCCTGGAATTTGGGAGCGTCGTGTCCGATGACCTGTTCGCCGAGGTTGCCAGTGAACTCGGAGATCATTTCGGCAACGTGCTGTGCGGCTCTGGGCTTGTCGGGCGACAGTGACATGCGAACGATCGCGAAGAACGCAATCAGTCCTAGTACAACGAGCAGTTCGATAGTGAAGGTGTTGCTGATGGGCGCTCCCGGGGTCGCGGGATGAATTCCCATCGCTTGCATGATCGAGGTGATAATTCCGCCGAAGAGGTGATTGAGCAGGCGGGTCAAAGCATAGGATTCGGGCATGAAGACTTGAACTTTCCTTGTTTAAATCGAAATCAGCAGGAGGGTCCGTTGAGGAGCCAACCTTAGTCCAGGAGCATGCGGAGAGCCTGCCAGAGGATTGTCAGTGCTGCCAATCCCAATCCGCAGAGCAGCGCCACGGCCGAGCCTTGTAAACATCTCAGGCTAACATAGATGGCTCCCGCATAAAGAACGAGCCGGAGGATAAAGAAGACCACTACAGCGGGAGCACTGCGGGGCGTTTTATCGGCCTCAAGCTTTGCGCGAATGAGCCGGGCGAGTCGCTGCCATTCGAAGATGCTGGCCGCGGATATCAACGCACCAACCATCAGCATGGCGGCGTTGCGCCAACCCGATGCGACAAGAAGCACAATTGACGTGATCACTCCCAGAATCAATGTTTTGACCATGGCGCGCTGAAGCATCACTTCAGCCGCGTCGTTGGGGAGTTCAAGCAATGGATGCGTTTCCTGGGTCATTGATCTGAGTCCGTTGCCCCTTTCCGTTTCTCGCTTCGAGAGGCGGTTTCATTTCGGTCCTCGCGGTCGGCGCGAATTACGTACTGAATGATGTAAACGAGCCCAGAGATAGCGCCGAAGATGACGCCCACAATGGAGATCCAGGACTGGTGAAAGTGCCTGTCGGCCCATGCACCGAGGAGCCAGCAGATAACAACGGCGCTCGGAAGAATGAGGGCGATCTGGATGCCGGTCTCGGCCTTGACGATTGCGTCAATGCCGCTGGAGCGTTTCGATCGCGAGTCAGAATCCGGCAGTGGACGGTTGAAGGGCATCCCTTGGTGGTTATACACGAAGCGCTTCGAAGGTGCGAAGCTCGTAAAACGCTATACTGGCGATTAGATCTCATTCGCTGCACACAGAAGGAAATACAGTGTTTGATTCGGAATTTGAGCGCAATCTTTTCGAATTGCGCAGGTCTAAACTCACCGAAATCGAAAAGCTGGGGCAGGCAGTCTACCCCAACCAGTTCCCTGCCTCTCACACCATCCCGGAGATTTGGGCCAAGTGGAGCGAAGTCACGGCCGAGGCGCTGGACGGCGGGCGCACGATGGTGACGGTGGCTGGTCGAATCATGGCGATTCGCGTGATGGGCAAGGCGGGATTCGCCACGCTGCAGCAGGGTGGGGAGCGGCTGCAGATCTATGTTCGCCTCGATGCAGTCGGGGAGCAGGGCTGGGCGCTTTATAAGCTGCTGGATCTTGGCGATCACGTCGGCGTGTCGGGCTATCTGTTTCGGACAAAGACGGGCGAGCTGAGCGTTCACGTCGAGAAGCTGACATTTCTGGCGAAGGCCATGCTGGCGCTTCCGGAGAAGTATCACGGGCTGGCGGACGTGGAGCTTCGCTATCGACAGCGGTACGTGGACCTGTTCGCGAATCTGGCGGCTCGAGAGGTTTTTGTAAAGCGCGCGAAGGTGCTGCGGGCTCTGAGGCGGTTCTTTGACGAGCGCGGGTACCTGGAAGTCGAAACGCCGATGATGCAGCCGATAGCCGGGGGCGCAGCGGCCCGGCCGTTCAGGACGCATCACAACGCGCTCGATATGGACTTATATCTGAGAATTGCGCCGGAACTTTACTTGAAGAGGCTGGTGGTAGGCGGGCTTGATCGCGTTTATGAGATCAATCGGAATTTCCGGAATGAAGGAGTGAGTACGCAGCACAATCCTGAGTTCACGATGCTGGAGTTCTACCAGGCCTATGCGAATTACGAAGACATGATCCAGCTCACGATCGACCTCCTCAAGTTCGTCGCTCTTGAAGTAAACGGAAGCACAATCTCTGAATTCAACGGCATCCAACTCGACTTCGACAAGGTCGAGAAGCTGACGATGCGGGAAGCGATTGTGAAGTGGTGGCCAGAGGAAACGGCGGGAGCGAAGCCTGCAATAGAAGATCTTGACATCATCGGCGATGGCTCTGATCAACACCGTCTCCGGCCGCTTGTCGATCGTCTTCGAGCCTCCGGCAAACATCTCGATTACCAATCAGCGGAGCCAGCCGGAAAGACTATCGCGAGCATTTTCGAGGCCGTCGCTGAGAGATATCTACAGCAGCCCACCATCATCTATGAGTTCCCTACTGCCATCTCGCCACTCTCAAAGCAGAAGCCGGATGATCCGGAATGGGTGGAGCGGTTTGAGGTCTATGCGGGCGGGTTCGAACTGGGCAACGCGTTCAGTGAGCTCAATGATCCTGTGGAGCAACACAAGCGGTTCGAAGAGCAACTGAAGGAACGGGCTCGAGGCGACGCTGAAGCGCACGAGATGGACGAAGACTATGTCCGGGCCCTTGCGTACGGCCTGCCACCCACGGGCGGCGAAGGAATCGGCATCGATCGCCTTGTAATGTTACTGACTGGATCGAAGTCGATCCGCGATGTCATCCTTTTCCCTCTTATGCGCGACGTAGCGCAGAACGACAAGGAACCAGAAGCTAGCAGCTAGAAAGCTAGTGGCCAGGAGCTGTTTTGAACATCCTATTCGTCGGCGACATCTTCGGCAGTCCAGGGCGTCGCATCGTGCGGGAACACCTCGACCACGTGTGCGAGGCGCACAATGTTGAGTTGCTGATCATCAATGCAGAGAACGCTGCCGGTGGGTTTGGAGTGACTCCGCAGATTGCTGAAGAGCTATTCGATCTGGGCGCAGATGTTCTGACAACCGGTAACCACGTGTGGGATAAGCGTGAGCTCATCGAATACTTAAACTCGGCTGATGCTAACGGGGAGGATCGGGCGAGGCGAGTTCTGAGGCCTGCGAATTTCGAACGTGGCGTGCCAGGGTTCGGCGTGTTCGAAGGAGTGACAACGAGCGGGATAAAGTATGCGGTCGTGAATCTCATGGGCAAGGTGTTTATGAGCGGCACGAATAATCCGTTTCTCGCTGCTAATGAGATTTTGGCCGGTATTCAGGCGAAAGTGATCGTGGTGGATTTTCACGGAGAAGCTACCAGCGAGAAGGTCGCAATGGGATGGCACCTCGATGGGCGTGTAACTGCGGTTCTCGGGACGCACACGCACGTGCCGACTGCAGACGAACGCGTGCTGCCGGGAGGAACGGCTTATCAAACAGACGTGGGGATGAGTGGACCGTACGACAGCGTGATTGGAGTGGAGAGGGACCTCGTGCTCCATCGGTTCCTAACGGGCATGCCTGGGAAGTTTGAGGCTGCCAAAGGGAACCCCAAAATGTGCGCGGCGTTGATCGGTTGCGATCCCGCAACGGGGCTTGCGACTTCAATCCAGAGAATGATGCTGGGCGAATAGCGTCTTACCGCATTCCGACTGATTCAAATACGTACACAATCCTGATTCATAAAGAAAGGGCAGCCGACTGGGCTGCCCTTCATCTCTCCAGAAACAGACTGGCTTTACTGAGGCTTCTTGCGAGTGGCGCCACCAGCGGGACGACGTCCGGCAGCGGGTTTCCGTGTGGTGGCCTTCTTTGTCTGCAGGAGCCCGTCTTTAAGCACGATCTGCGCGCTTGCCGCAGCCGTAGCTGACGCGGGTACCTGGGTGTAGGTGTCGTAGGTTCCGTCCAGTTCCGGTCCACCATCTTTAAGCAGCTTGAGTTCACTGCCAACCGCGGGGATGTCCTTCTCTGGGATAGGTTCCTTCATATTGACGATGAAGTCGGCGGTTTTGGCGTCCTTCGCGTCTTGCGTCACTGCTACCTTCACCTGGTTGGCATTGGACTCAATGACGGTGCCCGGGACTGGAGTGTCCTTGCCCTGAAGCAGAGCCCAGAGCTTATCGGCGTCTTCCTTGCTGCCGATGGAGAGGACCGTCTCTTTATCAGCAAGCGCCAGGGTATTCGGGTCAGGTGTATTGGCGAGCAGGTCGTGGATCTGCTCTTCGGGGGTCTTGGCTGGAGTGATCGTGGTCGCCAGGTTCGCCGGTGGGAACAGGTTCGCCGCAGCCTGCGTCTTCAGCCCATCGAGACCGGTGACATCGCCGTGGTACTTCTTGAAGTAGTACTCGAGCTGGGGCTCGATCTGAGTCTTGAAGTTGGCGGGCGCATAGCTCCATGTGCGAGCGAAGAACCACGCTGCAGTCAGGTAATCTCCATTGGCCTTATCGTTCGCGGCCTTGGCTGCTTGTGCCAGCGCCGCATCCCCGGGAGTGGCCTTGGCCTTGTCCTGCGCATCGCGTGCTGCCTGGGCATCCAGGAGCTGGAGCTTTACGTAGGCGAGGGCGAGTTGAAGCGTGTCCCCGAGCGCCTGGCCTTTAGTCGTGTCTTGCACGGGGTACATCTTCAACTCGGTTGTGTACTCGTCGACCGCACATTTCGGGTCTTTTTTGGAGACGAGGCATACAACGGCATTGACGGAGTGAAAGAACGGATAAGTGGCATCCGTCTGCTGCTTCCACTGGTCGTCCGGAACACCAGCGGGCTTTGGTGCCGTCAGCCCTTTCTGCGCGAGAGCTCCTGCATCGTCACAGGTGGCCTGATCTGAGGTCTTGGCGCACTGGTTCTTCTCATTGAAGGCTGCAATGTAAATGGCTTTGAGGGAATTGGGATCGACCTGCAGGATCTTCTTCGCGGTTTCGGTGGTCTTCTGCGCATCGCCCATCTGTTGATAGGTGCCGAGCAGCAGGTCGAGGACAGCGGCCTTGGCAGTGCTTTGAGGGTACTTTGCCAGAAAGTCTTCAAGGGCCGCGGCTTTCGCCTTCGGGTCGGACTGAGTGGTTGCCATTTGATACGCGTTGAATTCGGCAGGATCCTTGATTTGAATCGTGCCCGGCTGATCTTGTGCGCGCAGCGTGGGTGCGGGAACGAGGCTCAAGCTCGCCAACGCCATCACAGATGCAAAGACAAACTTCTTCATTCAGTGCTCCTGGGAGATGCGGAAGTGAAATCGGTTTCTCAAGCACTCGCTCGGGGAATCTTCTAACCGGGAATCTGACACTCTTCGAGGGTTAGACATTCCCACGATGTCCAATGCGGTGTTGGAAGGATTATAGAAAGCCATGCCCAAAGTGACAAGGCAGGTTATTTGATGACAAGAGGATACACTCTCGGGGCGCCAACAAGGTGCGGGATTCCGAGGCTCAAGAGATAATCGATGCGCCATCGCACAATCTGACATCTGTCTAACCAAGTATCTATCGGAAATCTTTCTTCCTCCCTGGCGGGCACCGACGGCTTACCCCTGAGCCAGTCGCTGAGTGCTTAGACACCGAATTCCGAAAAAGTGTTTCCTGAGGTTCCCACGGGAGGGTAACGGGATCGAGAACGGGCTACTGGAGGAGGCGAAGCAGCTCAGGTTGTTCAGCGAGGAAGGCATCGTGTCCATGAGAGCTAGTCATCTCGCGGTATTCGGCCTGGACACCGGCGCCCTGGATGGATCGAGCGAAGGCGCGGACGGACTCCGGCGGAAAGAGCCAGTCTGAGCTGATGCCGATAAAAATGAGCTTGGCGCGTATTCGGCCATAGGCTTCGTGTGCGGATGTGTATCCGTTCAGAGGGTGCCAAATGTCCATGGTGCGCATGATAGCGAGATACGAGTTGGCATCGAAGCGCTCGTTGAAGCGCTCTCCCTGATGGTCGAGATACCCTGCGATGTCGAAGCGCCCACCGATGAGGCCGCCACCGTGATCGTCGTGTCTCCAGGGGTCTTCCCCATTTCGGTTTGGGTTGCGGGAGAAGCGTTCCTCGAAGAGGGCGGGCGATTTGTAACTCAGCATGCCGATTTGGCGGGCGAGGGACAGGCCATGACTCGGTGGGCGCTGAGGCAGGTAGTAACCGCCGTCCCAGTTCGGGTCGTTCTGGATGGCCTGGCGCTGGAGATGATTGAGTGCGAGTCCCATGGCTGTCAGGGGGGCCACGCCAATGATTCCGGCCTTTTCGACACGCCCGGGGTCGTGGATAGCCCATTCAAGCGCCTGCATGCCGCCAATGGACCCCCCCAGGACAAGATGTAATCGTCGGATGCCAAGCGAGTCGAGAAGTTGAGCCTGTGCGCGGACGTTGTCGCGGATGGAAACCAGGGGAAAATCAGGACCGTAGACCAGTCCGGTTTCTGGATCGACGGAGCCGGGACCCGTTGAGCCGTAGCAAGAGCCGAGCAGGTTGATGCAGATCACGAAGTCGTGTTCCAGGGAGAGGAGTGCACCGGGAGCGAAGACCTCGGGCCACCAATCCCCTACCCTTGCGGAGCCCGATAGTGCGTGGCAGATTAGGACAGCATTGTCACGGGCGGCGTTGAGCTTGCCGTAAACGGCGTAGTGAAGCGTCGGTTGCGCTAGCGTGCGACCGCTCTCCAGCACTAGGTGCTGGTCCAGGATGAAATCTCCCTCGTACGTGGGTTCAAGTACAGAGGACCGGGCCGGTGCTGGATCCGGCCCGGTAACAGCTTCGGACATGGAACTCATTTTGAAGCACGAGCCGCGGTTTCCGCCGAATTTGCAAATGCGTGTCCATTGGCAGCCTCGATTGCCTGATCGAGATCGGCGAGAATGTCACGGATGTCTTCAATACCAATTGATAGGCGAACGAGTTCGGGGGTTACGCCGGTCGCCGCCTGTTCCTCAACGGATAATTGCTGATGGGTCGTCGAAGCTGGATGGATGACAAGCGATTTCGCATCTCCAATGTTGGCCACAAGAGAGAAGAGTTGCAGCGAATCGATCAATTTCTTGCCAGCATCGTATCCACCTTTGATACCGAAGGTGAGCAGCGAAGATTGGCCATTCGGCAGGTATTTCCTTGCGCGCGAGTAGTAGCGGCTAGACTCGAGGCCGGGATAGTTGACCCATTCCACGCCGGGATGCTGCTCGAGATGCTTTGAGACGGCAAGGGCGTTCTGGGAATGGCGCTCCATGCGGAGGTGGAGCGTTTCAAGCCCCTGGAGCAGGAGGAAGGCGCTGTGCGGGGCGAGTGCGGCCCCGGTGTCGCGAAGGCCCTGAATACGCGCCTTGAGGATGAATGAGAGTGGCCCGAAGGCTTGCGTGTAGGAGAGCCCGTGGTACGAGGGATCCGGTTCGGTGAACTCCTTGAAGCGGCTGGAAGCGGCCCAGTCGAACCGGCCGGCATCGACGATAACGCCACCGATGGTGGTGCCGTGTCCCCCGATGAATTTCGTGGCGGAGTTGACGACAATATCGGCTCCCCACTCGATGGGTCGAAGTAAGACTGGCGAGGCGCAGGTATTGTCGATCACCAGAGGGAGGCCGTTTTCGTGGGCTATGGAAGCTAGCTTCTCGACATCAATAACGTCGAGTTTGGGATTGCCGAGGGACTCGGCGTAGATGGCGCGGGTCTTTGGATTGATGGCGGCACGCACAGCATCGAAGTCGTCGGGATCGACAAAGCGGACGTTAATGCCAAGGCGCGGTAGGGTGTAGTGGAAAAGGTTATAAGTGCCGCCGTAGAGCGAATTGCTGGAGATGATTTCGTCGCCAGCGGCAGCCAGCGTTGTGATGGTGAGCGTTTCCGCCGCCTGGCCCGACGCAGTCGCCAGGGCTGCTGCTCCGCCTTCGAGAGCTGCGACTCTCTTCTCGAAGACGTCGGTCGTCGGGTTCATGATGCGGGTGTAGATATTCCCAAACTCTTTCAATGCGAAAAGTCGGCCAGCGTGGTCGGCATCCTGAAAAAGGTATGAAGTGGTCTGGTAGATAGGCACGGCACGCGAGCCGGTAGCAGGATCGGGCGACTGTCCGCCATGGACGGCGATGGTGGCTAGCTGTTGCTTCTTCTCGTCTGACATCCTGTTGTCTCCTTCGAATTAGTTCATGAGTGAGAGCTGCATGAACCGAAAATGCGAAAGCCCGAATCCGTTTTGGATCCGGGCCGCCGGTTCTGATCGGTTGCGCCTAGCGCATTTGCCGCTCAGATTTCACGCACGCGGACCCGCATGTGCAACAGATGCACATGGCCATGGCCTCAATCCCGTGTGTGGCTGAGCTCAGCATTGAAGGAAGTATCTCGGACCGCGTCAGGAAGTGTCAAACGGGAAATGTCAGATAAAAGTCAATTCTGAGATAGCTCTATTCGTCGGACTTCCAGACGTAGGCTCCGGGCTGGGAGAGGCCGATGTGGGCGAGGACACGGAAAGCGAACTGGCGAGCCATTTCGGTGGAGTCGGCTGGCTTGTTGTAAAAGGCAGGCATCACGGGAAAGACGGTCGCTCCGGCTTCCGCGACCAGGCTCATGTTGCGAAGGTGGATGCGATTGAAGGGTGTTTCGCGAACGCAGAGGAGGAGCGGACGGCGTTCTTTGAGGGTGACGTCGGCGGCGCGTGTGATGAGTGAGTTGGCGAGACCGTTGGCGATCGTAGCGAGTGTGCCCATGGAACACGGCAGGATGATCATCCCGCCAGAAGGATAGCTGCCGCTCGCTATGGAGCCGCCGATGTCGGAATCAGAGTGCTGGGTGATTTTCTTTGGCGACGTGCCGAGGAGTTTTTCAAGCAAACCAGTGCGGCCGGAAACACCGAGTTCCTCCGCAATGACGCGAAGCGAGTTCTCGGAGGCAACAAACTGAATGCGTTCTATGCGATCGTCGGATTCGAGGGCACGCAGGAGTTCTTGGCAGAGGACCGCGCCTGATGCTCCGGTGATGGCGACGGTGAGATTCACTCTTCGAAGTCTCCGGGCTTGCTCTCGTTCCACTCCTGCATCATGCGGGCGTATTCCTCCGAGGCGCCATATTGTTCGAGACGTTTTTTCTCGTCGAAGGCTTCCTTGTGCTGGCCTGCGCTCCAGAGCATGCGAAAGAGCATGATGGAGGAGATTTCGGATTCCGGCGAAAGCTTGACGGCTACGCGGCCGTGGTCAATGGCTTGGTGGTGCTTGCTCTCACGCGAGAGGACCCAGCCGTAGTAGCTGTGAATGATGGAAGCTTCTGGGAACTCATCGACAAGCCCCTTCATCCACTGCTCGGCTTGTTCGAGTTCCTCATCAGCCGAGTTGATGACTTCCTGAATCGTCCCCAGCACTCTTTCGGCGGCATAGTCAGGAATCTGATTCATCGCGCTTATTCTCCAAGGACCCGTTTGAAGATAGCGTCGACGTTACCGAGCTGTCGGGTGTAGTCGAAGGTGTGTGCGAGTTTGTCAGCACTGAGGAGGCCGGTGATAACTGAATCTTTGGCTACTTCGTCGCGGAAAATCAGGTCTCCTTTCCAGGCGCGCATTGCGTGGCTCTGAACAAGACGGTAAGCATCTTCGCGGAACATCCCGGCCTCGGCGAGGTCGAGCAGAAGCTGTCCAGAGAAAATGAGGCCGCCGGTTGACTCGAGGTTCTTCTTCATGCGCTCGGGGTAGACGAGCAGGCGATCGAGGAGATCGGTTGTTTTGGCGAGTAGGTAGTCTGCCAGGATCGTAGAATCCGGAAAGATCACCCGCTCGACGGATGAATGCGAGATGTCCCGCTCATGCCACAAGGCGACGTTCTCGAGTGCGGCCTGGGAGTTTCCCCGAAGGACGCGAGCGAGGCCGCTGATCTGCTCGCTTGTGATGGGATTCTTCTTGTGCGGCATTGCAGAAGAGCCCTTCTGCTTTTCGCTGAAGTACTCCTGCGCCTCGCGAACCTCGGTGCGCTGAAGGTGCCGGATCTCGACGGCGATCTTGTCGAGAGTACTGCCAATGACGGCGAGGGTGCCGATGTAAGCAGCGTGACGATCGCGCTGAATGACCTGCGTGGCGACTGGCGCGGGATGCAGGCCCAGACGCTCGCAAATACGCTCTTCGTGCTCAGGCCTGAGATGGCCGAAGGTACCAACAGCGCCGGAGAGCTTGCCCACGCGCATATCGTCAGCAGCGGCTTCGAAGCGCTTGAGGTTGCGTTGCATCTCCGCATACCAATTGAGGAACTTGAGACCAAAAGTTGTCGGCTCCGCGTGGATGCCGTGGGTACGGCCTATGGTGGGCGTGTGCTTGAACTCGAGGGCTCGACGGCGAAGCACCTCCATCAGCGACTCTATGCCGCGGCAGATCAGCGCTGAAGCTTCCTTTACCTGGAGAGCCTGTGCGGTGTCGACGATGTCATTAGAGGTCAGGCCATAGTGAAGCCAGCGAGATTCTTCCCCTAGGCCCTTAGCTTTGAGGCTCTCCGCTACGGCGGTGGTGAAGGCAATCACGTCGTGCTTGACCTCGGCTTCGATCTCGAGAATCCGTTCAGCGGAGGCTGAAGCCTTCTGCGCTATTGCATCAGCCGCGGATTGGGGAATGACACCGTCTTCGGCGAGCACTGCGCTGGCCGCGGATTCAACCTGGAGCCAGCAGCGGTATTTGTTGTCCTCGGTCCAGATGCGCCCCATGGCCGGGCGGGTGTAGCGCTTGATCATAAAGGCAGCTTCTAGCTCCTAGCCGTTGGCTCTTAGCTGCACTGAGAAACGAAAGGGGTTCTCCGCAGCGGCGTGCGACTGTTCAGCCACAACTCTTGATTCTACAGGCTGAAAGGCTCAGTTTCGGGGGATGCCGAAGCGTTTATGCAACTCATCGTAGAGGAGGCCGCGACCGGGTTTGTAAGGTTGGAACCATTCGCCGTCGATGACGAGTTGGGGGATGGCACGCTTGCCAACATGGCGAATTACCTCGGCCGAGGCGGCCGGATCGGCATCTACATTGATTTCGGTGTATTCAATCCCGTGATTTTCGAGAAACTGCTTGGCCGCCCGGCAATCTCTGCACCAAGAGGCGGTGTAGACCTGAACCTTCATTGGGTAATTTTACCGGGTCGTTTACGATGCCTCTGTGACGGCTGAACAGATAAAGTCCCTGCTGAGGCTTGCGCCACATCCGATTGAAGGCGGGTCCTTTCGACAAACCTGGGCTGCGCCTGAAAACCTTGACCTGCCGCGAGGCTCGCGCTCGCTCGGAACGGCGATCTACTACCTGCTCGAACAGGGGCAGTTTTCAGAGATGCACTTGCTGGAGTCGGATGAGATGTTTCACTTTTACTGGGGTGATCCGGTAGAAATGCTGCAGCTGTTTCCGGACGGGCGATCTGTCGTTTTGACTCTAGGACAGGATCTGTTGGCAGGACAGCAGGTACAGGTGCTGGTTCCGGCGGCGGTCTGGCAGGGTACGCGGCTGATTCAGGACGGCACGGTCGCACTGCTTGGGTGCACAGTTGTGCCGGGGTTCGATTATGCCGATTATCACAACGCGAGCTATGACGAGCTGGCGGCGAAGTGGCCGCAGGAGAAGGAGCGAATAAGGGCGCTTACGCGGTTTTAGTTCGCCTATCGCGGAAGAAGACGCGTAATAGTTCAGAACATTGCTCGGCGAGTATTCCTTGTCCTACAAGCATCTGGTGATTGAGCTGGGGGTGGTTCAAAACCGCGAGGACTGATCCGCAGGCGCCAGCTTTGGGATCAGCAGCGCCATAGACGAGTCGGTCGATGCGGGCGTGGATCATCGCTCCGGCGCACATCGCGCAAGGCTCAAGCGTGACAAACAATGTGCAGCCGCTGAGGCGGTAGTTGCCCAGGATAGCGGCCGCATGCCGCATTGCTACTATCTCGGCGTGTGCGGTGGGATCGCTAGTACGGATTACAGAGTTTTGACCATGGGCTATGATCGCGCCGTCGTGCACGACTACGGCGCCTATGGGAACCTCCCCGGCTTCGGCGGCCTTACGGGCTTCAGAGAGCGCGATCCGCATCGCTTCGAGGTCGGAGATCATGGGGAACATGGTACGGCAAATCTGCGAGGACGTAATCACAGTGTGATGTGACGAAGGTGCAAGCGCCGTGTCTAGTGTTCTCGTCGCCCCTCGGGAGCTTTCCCTTGGTCGCGACTACCTGCCCCACGCTGAAGCACAAGGTAACGAACGCTGCGCCTCCGGCTCGGGGTCACAATGAACGAACCTGCGCATCTATCGTCAGGCAGGCTGCTGCTGAGTCATGCAATGAAGGGTGCCGAGACCCCAGACGAGATCGACGGCGTGGATGCCGATGACTTCGCGATCCGGAAAAGCATCAGCGATGATGCCGAGGGCGACGCGGTCGTTGGGATCGTGAAACGTGGGAACCAGAACCACTCCGTTGGCGATGTAGAAGTTGGCGTAGCTGGCGGGGAGGCGCTGTTTGCGGAAGACGACAGGACGCGGAAGAGGAAGTTCGATGATAGTGAATTGCTTGCCGTCGAGGGTGCGAGCTCCTTTGAGGCGTTGAAGATTCTCGGCGAGCGGCTCGTGGTTTGAATCCCCGGTGTTCGGTTCGACAGCCGTGAGGATAGTAGACGGTCCGACGAAGCGCGTGATGTCGTCGACGTGGCCATGCGTATCGTCGCCTGAAATTCCCCGCGCCAGCCAGATGACTAAGTCCATACCGAGATAGTCGCTGAACGCTTGCTCCAGCTGTTCGCGGCTGACTCCGGGATTGCGCTGCTGGACTTGGCTGAGGAGACACTCTTCAGTGGTCAGCATGGTGCCCTGGCCGTTGGAGTCGATGGAGCCACCTTCGAGAACTAGGCGGCGCTGCTCATCATTGATATCGATGGTAGGCTGCCACTCGGGTAGGCTTAGCAGTTCGGCGGCGCGAGCGGGAAGCTGGTCATCGAGGTGCCAGTCGGAGTACTTGGCCCAGGCGTTGAAACGCCAATTCGTGATTGCGACCTGTCCTTGTTGATTGCGAACGAAGATGGGACCGGAGTCCCTGGTCCAAACGCGGTCGGTGGGCCACTGGTGAAAGCTGACTTTCTCGAGAGTGGCGTGGGCGCGATCGAGGATGCTGATGGCGCGGCGCTGTTCCTTCTCATCCTGAACGAGGAGGTGGACACGCTCGTGCGCCGTAAGAAGACGGACGATTTCGGCGTAGAGCCAAGGAATGGCTTGGAACTTGCCAGGCCAGTCTTCGGGATTGTGAGGCCATACAAGCCAAGTGGCCTCGTGCGGCTCCCATTCCGCAGGCATTCGGTAGCCGATTTGTCTTGGTGTCTTCGCGGCCATGCCTACTCGCCGTCTCCGAAACCGGGGTCGAGGAAACGACTGGTGATAGGCGTGTAGGCGTCGATGCGGCGGTCGCGGAGGAATGGCCAATTGCGCCGTGTGTCTTCGAGCAGAGCCGTGTCGATTTCCCCGATGAGAATCTCTTCCTCAGTGTGCGAAGCCTTCGCAACGACGCGGCCGAACGGGTCGGATAGAAAACTGCCACCCCAGAACTCGAGGCCCGGACCGGGGGCGCGGTTGCCTCGGATGTCGCCCGTCTCATGGCCGACCCGGTTCACGCCGGCAACGTAGACACCGTTGGCAATAGCATGGGCGCGCTGGATTGTCTGCCAGGCGTCATACTGAGCGGCGCCGAATTCCTCTTTGTCGGCGGGATGCCATCCAATGGCCGTGGGATAAAAGAGCACTTCCGCTCCCTGGAGAGCAGTGAGGCGGGCGCCTTCGGGATACCACTGGTCCCAGCAGACAAGGGTTCCCACGCGGCCGTGCGGTGTGTCGACGGCTTTGAATCCGAGGTCGCCGGGTGTGAAGTAGAACTTCTCGTAGTAGAGAGGATCGTCGGGGATGTGCATCTTGCGATAGACGCTGATGATACTTCCATCCTGGCCGATAGTTACGGCGGTATTGTGGTAGAGGCCCGCTGCACGGCGCTCGAAAAGCGAGGCAACGATAATGACCCGCAGTTCTTTAGCCAGTTCTCCCACGCGCGCTGTCGAGGGACCGGGGATGGACTCAGCGAGATCGAAAAGTCTGATATCTTCACGCTGGCAGAAATACTGAGCGAGGAAGAGTTCGGGCAGGCAGACGATGTTAGCCCCGCGTTTCGCCGCTTCGCGGATGTGGACAAGGGCGGAGTCGAGATTGGCATCGGGATCGGGGCCCATGCGCATCTGGACAAGCCCGACGTTGTATTTTCTCGCGTTTTCCATTCCGAACCGAGATTCCTCCGGCGAAACTAGCGATTCTTTCCTGACACAACAAGGCCAACCCCGGGGTTGCGGGATTGGCCTGAACTGATTCCCGCGGCGCTTACTCTTCGAGGATGAGAACAGCGGCGGCGATGGTTGTGGTCCATAGACCGCGCTTGTCACCTACTGCGGATTGGGTGACGTTACTTGTGCGGACAATCTGCCCGGAGATGCGGTAAATTTCCTTCTTCTCGTCCCAGCTCTTGTCAGGATCGAATTCGACGTCGAGCGTGGTTGCGAGCATCTCGGCTGCGAGTTCCTCCGCGTATTCGCCAGCCTGATCCTCGGTCTCGCCGAAACTGTGGTGCTCGCTTAGATAGCCGTAGGTTTCCTTGTCCGCGGGAATCGCGACGCCGATGCTGGAGACGCAGAGACGATGAGGCTCGCGGGTGGAGTTTTCGGCGATGACGGCGAAGACAACCTCGCCATGATGCAGGTATTTGGCGCCTTCTTTGCGCGAGATGATTTTGCAGCGCGGCGGAAAGATGGAGCTGACGCGGACCAGGTTCTGCGAAGCGATTCCGGCATCCCGAAGGGCCAGCTCGAAAGATGTCAAGCGCTCCTTATGTTTGCCCACACCCTTGGTGAAGAAAAGCTTCTTCGGGACCATGCTCTTTCCCAATTTCTATGTACCCTCCGTGAGGTTGGCGGTTGTTGAATTTTCGGACGTTCCCGCATGAGTTTATCGCATCTTGGCGGCTGAAAACAGAATGGTTTGCGATTTAATCCGGGGTTTACATTTCTGGAGCCGTATAGGTGACAGCGGAGAGAAGACGCGAATTGCGCAAGCAACTGGAGATCGATTCTCGCCTTGGGCGCGGAACTTTTCACCAAATCCCGAGTTTCAGAGTTTATGAAGCTGACCCTCGTTCTTGCGATCGTTGTGCTCAGCGCGGCTTATGGCTGTGCACTGGCTGTGGCTCAAGAGTACGGCGCGCAATCCGGCCCTCCTCCTTCGCGCCAATATCCACCGGATGCAAGCCCTGTGCCGCTGGAATGGGTTCCTCCTCCGCTGGCTGAACTGAGTTCAATGGCGGCAATGAAGGAGAACTTCACACTTGATCGGACACTTCTTAGTGTAGCGGCCGGTGTTGTGCCCGATTCGGATGCGCCGGTTCGCCAGGCGATACACAAGCTGGATGGCGTGAGCGTGCATACTATGCGGTTCAATGAAGCCGGCATTCCGGATGAAGGCGCCGTGCAGGCAATTCGTGCGTCGTATCATCTTCGCGGGTGGAAGCACGTCATCACGAACTCAGGCGAAGGACATCACGGACCACTTCAGAACGGGACGACGGACGTATGGTTCGTGCTCGACGGTATGAATATCCGCGGAGCTGTGGTGCTCGCCGAGACGCCGCGAAGCCTGACCCTTGTCACAGTAGCGGGAGATCTGAGCCCGGTCGATCTATTGCACCTGCGCGGACACTTCGGGATTCCGAAGCTCGACGAAGGTGATTTCAGAACGGTGCCAATGCAGTGATGCCGATGGGTTGAACGGCCGCACATACGGCTTTGATCCTCTTGCGCCGCATCGTCGTCATCTTCCGTTCATCTTTCGGGGAGAGGAGGCGTTGCCACCTCTAAATTCAGGATGTTAGCCTTCCCTTGCACCCTTATCCCGGGAAGGAACTCCAAAAGACAAATGCAGAAGACTTACAACGGGCTGGATTTGCCGCAAAGCGGCAAGCCCATCGAGTACAGCCACGGCCAATATCAGGTTCCCGACAATCCCATCATTCCCTTTATTGAAGGCGACGGCACGGGCCGCGATATCTGGAAAGCTTCGCAACGCGTTTTTGATGCAGCAGTGGAAAAGGCCTATGGCGGCAACCGGAAGATTGCGTGGTACGAGATCTTCGCGGGCGAGAAGGCTTATCGGCAGTTCAACACATGGCTGCCCGACGATTCAGTGAATGCGGCGCGCGATCTGCGGGTTTCAATTAAAGGACCTCTGACAACTCCTGTAGGCGGAGGGATTCGCTCGCTCAACGTGGCCCTGCGGCAGATTCTCGATCTTTATGCCTGCGTCCGCCCGGTGCGCTACTACCAGGGCGTGCCGAGCCCCGTGAAAAGCCCCGAGAAGGTCAACATCGTCATCTTCCGTGAGAACACCGAGGACGTCTACTCGGGCATCGAGTTCAAGCAAGGAAGCGATGATGCGGCCAAGCTGATCAGCTACATCAATGACGATCTGCTCAAGAGCGGCAAGAAAAAGATTCGCCAGGATTCAGGTGTAGGTATCAAGCCGATCTCCATCTTCGGCACCAAGCGCCTCGTACGCTATGCCATTCGCTATGCGCTTGAAACAGGTCGCAAGACCGTCACACTCGTGCATAAGGGAAACATCCAGAAATTCACCGAAGGCGCTTTCCGCGAGTGGGGCTACGAAGTTGCAACACAGGAGTTCCGCGACCAGACAGTGACCGAGCGCGAGAGTTGGATCCTCGGCAACGTCGAGGCAAACCCCAGCATCTCCGTCGAAGACAATGCCGCTCTGATTGAGCCAGGCCTTGAGTTCGCTCCGCAGAACTTCAGGGATTCAGTTGTGGCCGAAGTGAAATCTGTGCTGGATGCGATCGGCAGATCGCACGGCAATGGAGCTTGGAGGTCGAAGATACTGGTGAACGACCGGATCGCGGATTCCATCTTCCAGCAGATCATCATTCGGCCCTCGGATTACAGCGTGCTCGCTACTTCCAACTTGAACGGCGATTACATTTCGGACGCTGCCGCGGCCCAGGTGGGCGGACTTGGCATCGCGCCGGGGGCAAACATCGGCGATGGCTACGCGGTGTTTGAAGCGACGCACGGGACGGCGCCAAAATATGCTGACAAAGATGTCATCAACCCCGGATCGGTGATCCTCTCCGGCGTCATGATGCTCGACTTCATTGGCTGGAAGGAAGCGGCCAAGATGATCGAGGACGCAATGGAGAAAACCATCCAACAGAAGTTCGTTACGTATGACTTCGAGCGGCAGACGGCGGGTGCAACCAAGGTTGGCACGAGCGAGTTTGCAACCCGGATCATTGGAAACATGTAATGCAGCTTCTAGCTCACAGCTGGCGGCTACGAGCTCCGGGAACCCTCTACCAATGATGTGAGCCCTAAGGAATCTCATTGGCGGTTAGTTCAGGTCCACTTCAACTTTGCTAGGAGCTAGAAGCTGGCAGCTAGAAGCTCAAGGAGAAAACAATGCGTAAGAAGGTTTCGATTGTAGGCGCCGGAAATGTGGGCGCCACGGCAGCACACTGGATTGCAGCGAAGGAACTCGCGGACGTAGTGCTGATTGATGTTGTGGAGGGCGTTCCCCAGGGCAAGGCGCTCGATCTTCTGGAAGCAATGCCCATTGAAAAACGCGATGTTCACGTGGTCGGCTCGAACGACTACGCCGCCACCGCGAATTCTGACATCGTGGTCATCACCGCTGGCATCCCGCGCAAGCCGGGCATGAGTCGCGATGATCTGCTGCACACGAATTTCAAGATCATGTCAGATGTTGTTTCGAAGGTTGTTGCGCAATCGCCCGAGTGCATCCTGATCATCGTCTCCAATCCTCTCGATGCCATGGCCCAGGCCGCCTTCCGCCAGGCCGGTTTCAATCGCGAACGGGTGATCGGCATGGCCGGAGTTCTCGACTCAGCCCGGTTCCGCACCTTCATCGCCGAAGAACTCAACGTCAGCGTGGAGAACGTCACGGCATTTGTCCTCGGCGGCCACGGCGACACCATGGTTCCCCTGACTCGCTACTCCACCGTGGCCGGTATCCCCATTACGGAACTCATTCCAGCTGACCGTCTCGATTCCCTCGTTCAACGCACCCGTGACGGCGGCGCCGAGATCGTCAAGTACCTCAAGACTGGAAGCGCCTATTACGCTCCGAGCGCGGCAACTGTGGAGATGGTTGAGGCCATTCTGAAGGACAAGAAGAAGATCCTTCCCTGCGCAGCATATCTCCAGGGCGAGTACGGCATCGAGGGCTTCTACATCGGCGTTCCCTGCAAACTCGGCGCGGGCGGCCTCGAAAAGATCATCGAAATCAAGCTGACTGCCGAAGAAGACTCAGCACTCAAGAAGAGCGCAGCGGCGGTAAAGGAACTCTGCGCCGTAATTGGCGTCTAGCTTCGCCCTCAACGCCTTCACGCTTGAGGCCGCTCCCACCTGGAGCGGCCTTTCTCTTTCGGAGTCAACCGAAAGGTGGAGTGGAAGCCCCATCGAAGCTCCGATGCCCTTAGTATTGACGAAGCCCCATTCTCAATAGAGCTAAGCGCCGTTTTCCCTGACATTTGCCAACAGTCAGGCAATGTATCAAGCGCGTAAGCCGCACACATTCCGGTCCCGTTGTTTCTAATCGAGGGCCCAGTCAATTCAGTTCGTCTTCTTAGGAGAGCCAAGTTGCGCCGAATATTCCTCGCATCTCTATGCCTGATCACAGGCATTGCCACAGCACCCGCACAGAGCAATTACGCCGTTGTTCGTGGGTCGGTTTTCGATCCGCAACACCACGCTGTCCCCGGAGCACACATTCATGCGAATGACGCGGCAACAGGCGCAAAGCGCGAGGTGGTGTCGAATGCAACCGGCTTGTATGAGATTGCGGGTCTTCAGCCCGGGATATACACGTTGACTGTAGACGGCCATGGCTTTGCTGAGACGCAGCAGACGATTGAACTGGAAGTCGGACAGCAGTCTACGATTGATTTGCAATTGCGGGTAAGCAGCGACAAGCAGACGGTGAACGTTGAGGCCTCCGGAGAATTGCTGAAGACGCAGGATGCCAGCGTTGGCGCGGTAGTAGATCAGAAGTCGGTCGATTCCCTCCCCCTGAACGGCCGAATGCTCATTGACCTTGTGCTGACGGTTCCTGGCGCGCACGAGAGCCACGGTGCGGCAACGGGCGACATGAATCCGCTCTACTGGCGCCCCGGACAACGCTCGGCAGTGAGCATCGGCGGCAGCAGGCCAAATGCGAATTATTTCCTGCTCGATGGCGCAACGAATACCGATCCGACCTTCAGCACCCAGAACCTCAGCGCGTCACCTGACGCGGTGCAGGAGTTCCAGGTACAGACTGGCAGCTACTCCGCGGATATGGGCGGCGCGGGTGGTGGGCAGATCAATATAGTCACGCGCTCGGGAACCGCACATTTTCACGGAACTGCGTATGAGTTCCTGCGCAACGGCGCAATGGATGCGCACTCATTTAACGACATGGGGATGTCGAATTTTCTGGTACAGAACAACTTCGGCGCCTCGATCGGCGGCCCGGTGTGGCACACCGGCAAGACATTCTTATTTGTGAACTACGAAGCACTGCGAAACGTGGAGACCCACGCGATGGTCGACACGGTGCCGACCCCAGAAGAAGCATCAGGCGATTTCAGCCAGAGCGGTCTGGATATCTACGACCCGGCAACGACACAGCCGAACCCGAGCTTCAATCCCAGCCTGCCGGTGAGCAAGACGAATCCGCAGTACATCCGGCAGCAGTTTGAGTACAACGGCGTGAAGAATGTCATTCCGCCTGACCGAATCTCGCACGCGGCATCAGTCATGGTGAACAAGTACACGCCACATCCCAACACGATGGACATGGGCAGTATGACGATGATGGGCCAGCCAACCGTTGTTGGCGCGGGCAACGACGCCAACAACTATCTCGATCTACGCAAGGCACGCATGAACCAGGATCAGGGCACAGTGCGTGTCGATCACAACTTTGTAAACGGGGATCTGGCCTACTTCCGTTACTCGGCATCAGGGGAGTACGGATTTCATCCATCCATGGGTCTACCCGGCTTTGGGTTTTACCATGATGATTTTTCGCAGAATGGGATTCTTGCGTGGAATCATGTCTTCTCATCGCAACTTGTGAACTCGGCTTCGGCTGCCATCTCGCGACTTGTGATGGAGCACTCCACTGAGAGCGCAAACAAGAACGACATTGTCTCTGAATTGGGAATAACTGGAACAGGCTTCGGAGGACCGGCGGCGTGGGGAGCACCCTACTTCAATGTTCAGGGGTTCACGCCGATGGGCGACTCCTTCAGCGCCACACCGATGCACGCATGGGATACGGTCGTAGAGGGTCGCGACACTCTGAACTGGCAGATCGGGCGACATAGCGCCAAGTTCGGCGGGTCGTACCGGAAGTTCATCTGGCCGATGTGGGGATTCTTTCAGAACCGCGGGTTCTACCAGTTCACCAACGGCTTTACAACAGCGCATGCGCTCAACGATGGCAAAACAGGATCATCGTTGGCGAGCTTCGAGCTTGGTTTGCCTGCGGCCAGACAGGGACAGGCAGGCGTTCCGCAAATGGATCTTCGGCAGTGGTACTCCGATGCCTATGCGCAGGATGCATGGCGGCTCACCTCAACTACAACGCTCACGTATGGTGTCCGCTATGAGTACATGAGCCCGCTGGTGGACATCCGGTATACCAACAGCAACCTTGATCTAAGCAGCGGGACTCCTCGAGTCTTCATCGGCGGGCAGAACGGCTATCCGAAGGGGCTGATGTTCTCGAACCGTGCGAACTTCGCTCCGAGGCTCGGACTGGCGCAAAGTCTGCCCCGATTCGGAATGGTGGCCCATATCGCTTACGGAGTTTTCTATACTCCCGTCGACATGAACACATGGTGCAACCAGCGGCACAATGTACCCTACGTGTTCCCGATGACTTCGCAGAGCGATCCGTTTCTTCCCAGCATCAACACGCTCAACTTTCCTGCTCCTGTCCTTGGCACCACGGTGGTCAGCTTCACCGGACTCCAGTTGCACGCGCCGGCACAGTACATCCAGCAGTGGAGCGCTTCTCTTGAGAAACAGGTTGGGAGTTCGACCACTGTGGAACTTGGCTATCTGGGAGCAGGCGGGTTCCACTTGCAGCGTTCGCACCTTATCAACAATGCACAGCCCGGTCCCGGGCTCATCCAACCCCGGCGTCCGCATCCGAAGATCAGCTTTGTAGATAACACAACATTCCCATCGAATGTAACGGTTGCGAGCTCCACTTTCCCTGTAAGCACGATGAACCTGCTGGAGAACACGTCACAGAGCTGGTATGACGCAGGGTACGTGAACGTTCGCCGGCGCTATTCGAACGGCCTTAGCTTCCTGGCGAACTACACGTACGCCAAGGCACTCGAGAACGCGCCTGATTTCCGCTCGCCAATGTTTGAGGCAGCAACGCCGCAGAACAATGATGATCTGGACGCGGAAAAGGGACCCGGCTGCGATATCAGGAACCGGTTTGCGCTTAGCGCAGTCTACAGCTCGCATGCGGTTGGGTCGAATCGCATGCTGCAAGCTCTCAGCCGTGACTGGCGCACCTCGCTCGAGTACCAGGTTCAGAGTGGGTTCCCCTTCACGGTGTCGGTGTTTGGAGATACCGCGAATGCAGGTACGGTTGTTGGCGAGAATCCGATTCGGGCAAACCTGACAGGAGAGAAGATTTTCGGGCCGGGCACCCGCAACTCGACGACCTGGATCAATCCGAAGGCTTTTGCGACTCCTCCTGCTTATACGTATGGAAACTCAAGCAGGAATATGGTGTATGGACCTGGGTCCCAAACGCTCGATGTAGGGATCGTTCGTGAATTCGGGATTGCTGAGAAGGCTCGTTTTGAAGCGCGAGCCGAATTCTTCAATGCACTCAATCATACGAACCTGGGCACACCCAACCGATTCGTTAACACGGCCAGCTTCGGCAGCATCACAGAGGTTTCCACGCCAGGGCGAGAGATTCAGCTTAGCGGTCGCATCAGCTTCTAGGTTTTGTTAGGGATCAGGGCGAGGTCTGCGAGACCTCGCCCTTCCTTTTACTGAGTAGGCTGCTTTAGGAATCGGATTACTTCGGGGCCGATCACCTTCGCGCATTCATTGGGTGCGAGGTGTCCACATCCCGCGACAACATCCATCTGCGATTGAGGGATGAGTTTGTGGATGTTTTTGCCTTCGCTGAGAGGAGTGATCTGGTCGACTTCACCCCATACGATCAAAACAGGCATCTTAAGATGTGGCAGTAGATCGTCTGTGGTCTCGCGGCCTTGCAGCATCGTGTCCAGGGAGCGACGCATGACCCATGCGTGCTCGCGAGAGACACGCATGATATCTCGGGCAACAAAGTTGGGCAGCCTAGGCGGATGCGGCATCAGAAGCTTATCGAGCTTTTCGATTTCGGCTGGAGATATCGGTGTGAAGAGCTTCGTGTCCCATTCTGGTTTGACGTGGAGACCAGCACTGTCGAAGAGCATCAAGCGTGAAACGCGCTCAGGATTGTTCGCGGCGACGAGTTGAACGATCCATCCGCCCATGGACCATCCTCCCAGATCAACTTGCTTGAGGCCAAGCGCGTCGAGGAAGCCTACGACGATCTTCGATTGGTCCGTTACGGAGTAGGAAAAATTTGTAGGCCTCTCACTCTGGCCGAAGCCGGGCAGGTCGGGCAGGTAGACGCGATAGCCTGCTTTCCGGAGATACGGTGCGAGTTTCTCCCAATCTTCAGCTCTGCCTCCCAAGCCGTGCACCATAACAACCGGTCTGCCCTTCTCTGGACCGAGGGTGTAGTAGTGAATCCGGAAGCCATTGACGATGGCGTAGTTGTTGCGAGCACCGATGAGATACATCTGGACTTCGTTGAAGACGCGAAAGACGCTCACGGGACGAGCCCAGAAGACAACTCCGGCTGAGGCCAGGACTATGAAGATCAGCAAAGCGACTCGTCGGCGCATTCGTCAGCTGCTCTCTTGCTGATCGAGGACGACTGATCGCTGCCATCCGGCTTCAATAACTCGGACCGTGATGGGGTCGAGAGCGAGCGCGCTATGGCTGTTCCATTCCGATCGCTCTACCCAGCGCACTGCTTCAGCATCCGAAGCTGCCTTCAAAGAGCCTCCGACTACCCTGCAGAGATAATCGGCGATCACGTAATGATATCGGACGCGCTCACCGGAGGGGCCTTCTTCCCGGACGATGCGGTCCAGCAACTCAAGCAATACGATGGGTTCAACCTGAAGGCCCGTCTCTTCCTCCACCTCGCGAACGACTCCTTGGTGAAGCGATTCTCCAACCTCGAGCATGCCGCCCGGAAGGGACCACTTTCCTTTCAGGGGCTCGCGTCCCCGTTGCACGAGGAGTACGCGTCCGGCATCGACGATCACGGCGCCAATCCCAATTATGGGAGCTAACGGGAATTCGCGCTGAATGTCATCAGGCATTTCGTCAACCTCTAGCATAGATGGCCAAATAAAACTTGCGTACCGAGTTGGCTGATCTCCAGGATTCCTGCATCGGATGAACGCGAGTATCATCAAATTGAACAGGGAGAATAGGATGGCGGAGTTTACGCTGCGCATTGATGGAATGCATTGCGGCTCCTGTGTCCGGAGAGTCACACAGGCGTTGAATTCGACGGCAGGTGTTCAAGTCGAGGAGGTTCGGATCGGAGCGGCCCGCCTGAAGGTAGAAGATCATCCTGCAGTTGATGCGGCCATCGCCGCCTTGGGCAAAGCCGGATTCTCAGCTCACCTGGAACGTTAAGCACGAATGCCCGCGCAAGAGACAGAGTCGCTCACGTTGCCGGTAATTGGGATGACGTGTGCTGCCTGCCAGCACCACGTCGAGAGCGCACTCAAAGAAACTGCGGGAGTCAAATCTGCCCACGTTGACCTGATGGCGAACCGGGCAACCGTCGTGTTCGATCCGGAGGAAGCATCTCCGGAGAACTTGCTAGAGGCGATTCGTAGCGCTGGCTATGATGCGGTTCTGCCTCGGATCGGGAGTACTCCTCAAGCATCCGGATCTGAAGAAAACGAAGCGCTGGCAAAGGCCGTCGCGACTCTGGTGGGAGGCGCCATGGCAATGCTGCTCGGGATGCCTCTTGGCTCGGAGATAGGACCGGCAGATCACTTTTTGATGCACGCACTTCCTTGGCTGTACTTCCAAACGACTCATGACGCGCTACGTTGGACGCTGTTCATTCTCACTGCGGTCCTGGTGTTGTGGGCCGGGCGAGGCATCTATATCGCAGCTGCCAAGGCTCTACGCCACGGCGGCACTAATATGAATACGCTTGTGAGCCTCGGAACGGGTGCAGCGTTCCTGTACTCGGCGTATGGAACGATTTCTCCTGCCCCCGGTCGCGATCTCTATTTCGACGCAGTGCTGTTGATACTTGGATTCCTGCTATTGGGAAAGGCTCTCGAAGCCAGGGCGAAACGACATGCTCTGGCGGCGGTGAATGCACTGGGGCGACTTCGTCCCTCGACAGCACGACGAATTATCGATGGCGTGCAAACTCTCGTTCCTCTGGAAGAGATCAGAGTTGGAGATCAGGTGCTGGTCCTTCCCGGAGAGCGGTTCCCGGTCGATGCACGAGTCATTGAAGGCCGGACGACCGTTGACGAGTCGCTGCTCACGGGCGAAGCGACTCCGCTGGCCCGAGAGGTGGGAGGGCGCGTACTAGCCGGATCCCTGAACTATGACGGAGCAGTCGTGTGCAGGGCGGAATCGCTTGGCGAGGACACTGTGCTCGCGCAGATCACCCGGATGGTAGAGCAGGCGCAGTCATCCCGAGCTCCAACTCAGAGACTGGCGGATCGCGCGAGCGCAATTTTCGTGCCCATCGTATTGCTGCTGTCGGTTGTCACATTCGCTGCGTGGTATTTCTCAGCCCACTCTGTTTCCATGGCGCTCGCGGCAACGGTG
>DATJEO010000210.1:0-24657 GCA_035496515.1 Occallatibacter sp. | reverse complement strand
GATGCGCCCCGTCGCGCCGCCTGGCGTCCCGGACTTTACCTCTCGCACGTTCCGGGCATACCAAAACTCGACATCCGCGCTGAAGGCGTTTATACGGATCCGCCTATCCGTACTAGCCAGGGTGGCCGCTTCATGTACTGGGAAAGTCTGCAAAGGAACGGATATACCAACAACGGACAAATGATGGGCGATTGGATCGGCCGTGAAGGAAAAGGCGGACAGGCCTGGATCACCTGGCATCTCTCCGGTAACGAATCGATTCAGGTGAGCGCCAGAAACCAGAAGGTCGCCAAGGACTTCATTCCCGGCTCAACCACCGAGATCGATCCCAGCACAGGCTTCTACGTCAATGGCGGGACAACGCTCAACGATGTGAGCTTCCAGGCCGTTAAGCGACTTCGCAATGATCTCGAAATCGATGGCAGCTTTACATACGAACACTGGAAGGCGCCGATCTACCTGCCGGGCCAGCAGACCGTCACCACAACCACGATCAAGCTGACCTGGTACCCGGAACGGAAAGTCAGCTTTTGAGATCTGGCAGCGCTTCGCTCTGAATGTAATGTGCCCCGTTCACCGCGCGCACTTTGCGTGATGAATGGGAACAGAACAACTTCTCTGGAAGTACTACCGCGCCCGCGGATGCGTCTTATCGTACACGGCTTCGAGCTGCGAAGTGGTCAACTGCGTATAGCGCTGCGTAGTTGACAGCCGCTCGTGCCCGAGCAGTTCCTGAATAGCTCTCAAGTCCGCACCCTCTTCCAGCAGATGCGTGCCGAATGCATGTCGCAGTGTGTGCGGGTGAACATCCGCCGAAAGCCCTCGCAGAATTGCAACGCGCTTGACGATGCGTCCTACGCTCCGCGTCGTCAAACGCCCTTCGCCGCCGGGCCTGCCTATTCCACGCAATTGCAGGCTGAGAAACAATGCCGGCGTATCGGTTGCCTTCGACGCAAGCTTTGCCGCCAGCCGCGCCGATCGCTCCGCCAGGTACGCTCGCAGAGCCTGTGCCGCAGCGTCGCCCAGGGGAACCAGGCGCTGCTTCTGCCCTTTTCCTCGGACAAGAATCGCTTCGTTCCCCCAGTGGATGTCGCGTATGTTCAACCCCGTTAACTCTGCGTTACGAATCCCGCATCCGTAGAGCAATTCCAGGATCGCTTTGTCGCGCGCAGGCCAGCTTGCCGCATCATCGTCCACGCTGTCGACAACGCGATTCATCTGCTCAATCGACGGCACCCGCGGCAGATGCTTGGGGAGCTTCGGCGTCGCCACCAGCGAAGCAACATTCTGTTCCACATGCCCGGTGCGAGCCAGCCACTTGAACCAGCTTCGGATCGACGCGAGCGCACGAGCGGTCGAAGCCTTCGATAACCCGCTTTCGAGCAACACTCCGAGGTACTTGCGAATGTGCAGATGCTCGATCTGATCCACTCGCTCGATCGCCCCGTGCCGCGCGCCCATGTGCGCGGCGAAATTCATCAGCTCCCGCCGGTAAGCGCGCAGCGTATGAGCCGACGATCCGCGTTCATTCGAAAGCACGCGCAAATACTCGTCCACCAGCCCTGCCAGCGGCGACGGAGAGGCCCGCTCTTCGGCGACTTCAGCGTCAGGGCGAATCAAGCGGACTCTCCTTGTTCAGGGATTGATTTGTCAGGATTCTTCGGCTCCCGGCGTTGATCCTTGCCTCCGCGAATCACCTGCAGCCCGCGCATCTTCGAAGTCTTTGGCGCATCCCCCACTTCTTCGGTTACGCGCGTCTTCGCACGCGGATGATGTTCCCGGTGCACCTGCTTCAATCGACCCAGCGCCAGATGCGTGTAAACCTGCGTAGTCGAAATATCCGCATGTCCCAGCATGACCTGCACGCTGCGCAGATCCGCTCCATGCTCCACCATATGCGTCGCGCAACTGTGTCGCAGCTTGTGCGGGCTCGCATCCTTGTTGCTCATCTTCACCAAGTGCCAGACCCACTGCCGGGTCAAAGGCATCCCCCGCAGCGACAGGAACAACCGCGTTGCGTCGTGTCTCGCCGGATTTGTTTTCCTCTTCGTGCTGATGCGCGCAAGGTGAGGCCTCCCCATCCGCAGATACTCCTCGAGAGACTCCACTGCAGTGCGCCCAAGCGGGACGATCCGCTCCTTGTCACCCTTGCCGCGCACGAGAACTCGTCCCGCATCGAGCGCGAGATCGCCAGTTCCCAAGCCTGTTATCTCCGAAACGCGCAGCCCACCCGCGTAGAGCAACTCCAGAATCGCGCGATCGCGTAGCGCCGTGGCTTGGGCCTGCGGATGCTCGGCCGTCATCGCCGCGCGCTCCAGCATCTCCGCCACTTCAGGCTCGGCCAATGATTTCGGCAGCACCTTCCATGCCTTCGGAGACTCGATATTGACAGTGGGGTCGTGATGAGTCCGGCGATCGAGCAGCAGCCACTTGTAGAATCCGCGTAGACAACTCAGCTTCCGCGCCGCGCTGCGCGAATCGATGGAATGAGTTCGCAGATGTTCTAGAAAAGCAGCAACGTCCTGCTGCATCGCGGTGACCAGAACACCCTGCCGGCCCTCAAGAAACTCGGCAAACGTCTTCAGATCGCCGTCGTAAGCCTCGCAGGTCAACGGCCGCAACCCCTTCTCAACACGCAGATAAGCTTGATAGTCCTTCAGGAGACCGAGGTTGCTTTCAGTGGCCACACGTTCGATTATCCGTGCGTAAGAAGCTGAATTGAGTTCCCCGGCGGAGCAACAGAACCTCCTTCATCAAGGCATCAAGTTCGTCACCCTATTCTTCGGCCGATTTCGAGTGGTGGGCAATTGCTTTCACACGGTCAAAGACGTTGAACTCGCGGATCACATTCAGCCCCGTTCCAATGCCGATCTTGATCACATAACGCTCCGCCGTATCGCCAAGGCTGGCACTTTCTCGTGGCGTAAAGGCATCCACGGCAACGGATGCCAGCGCAAGACCCACCAGATTCGCGTAGTTCGGCATTTCGTGGCCATCGTCGCCGACCCCTACAAACTCGCTCCGCACAGCCCACAGGACCCGATCCTTCACGGGTCCTTGACTGAGTGGGAAATACCTGGGGTCCTGGTGCGCCAACGCCGGAACGAATGCCGTGGTGAAGAGGATCGTCGTGGAAATGCCAGCAGCGTTATATCCAACCCGTTCTCCAAAGGGCTTCCATCCATTCGTCGGAATGTCTGGCCCCGTCCCGGTTCCAACCTCCCAGCCGGAGACGAAAAGAGCCTTTACCGGCATCTGAATCGAAATTATGCGCCGGTAAGCGAGCCCGTACTTCTCTTTCGCGGTCATTCCCACAGAAAACTGCGACCCTACCGGACGTGCTTCTTTCTTCTCTGCCGGGAATACCGCTGCCTCCGACCCGGTTGGCATCGGTGAATTTGGCAGCACATCCTCTGCTGGATTCTGCGCTGTGCAGACGCACGTCGTCGCCGAAACAATCATTGCGAATTGCAGAATCCTGTTCCGCAGCCTGGGCCCCATTCATTGCTCCACTGTGCAGTAGCCTGTATATCTCCAGCGTGCCGTTCCCTTCATGAGCCCCGCACAAGCGATGAAGAGCCCACGTCCGCTTAGATGCCTGCACTGTTCCGGCTTTTTCCGCGAGATGTGCCTAATGTGCTCGACGGAGGGGACAACCGCAACGTCAAAAGCGGCATCCGTCCGCTTTCAATCAGCGCTTCAAAAGCTCCTTCATGCGTGTCTCGAGTGATTCGAGGTCCGTCTCACCTTTCAGCTTCGCGACCACGACTCCGTCGCGCCCGATCAGAAACGTGACAGGCAATCCCAAAACGCCGCCGTAGGCTTCTCCTAGTCTCGCGTCGCCCATTATCACCGGAACATCCAGGCGCAGCCGGCGCACTGTCCTTCGTACCGGTGCATCTCCGTCGTCCATCGAGATTGTCAGCACCTGCAGACCATCAGCGCCATAGTTCTTCTGCCACGCGTTGAACCTAGGCAACTCCACCTGGCAGGAGGCACACCACGTTGCCCAGAAGTTCAGCAGGACCACTTTTCCGCGGTATTGCTTCAAACCTACCCGGCGTCCATTCAGATCTGCTCGCACAAACTGCGGAGCCATCTTGTGCACCAGATCGGGCGACGATTGCCCCGATCCCTCGCATGCGATCGCCATCATCCCGCACGTCAGCAAAACCATTAAAGGCCGCATCGCCCGTGAGCTACTCCCCACGTTCCACCGGATAACCCTTGCCCACCCAGTCATCGCCGAAGTTGTTCGCCAGATAGAGCGCTTTCACATTGGTGAACCCGAGATCTCGCAGCTGCTTGTACGCGGGTCCAATGTTGGGACAGCGGCCCCACGGACAGCATCCGCAATAAATGACGATCGGCTGATCCTTTTTGAGAGGCGCCGCGAGTTTCTTCAGCAGGATCAATCCGCTCGGCTGCGACGTCGGTCCCGCAAACCCCGAGTTCGGAATGTGCGCCTGCTGGAACATGACGAACGAGCCGACCTGAAACACCACCGGCCGATCTGCCCCGCTCGCCCTCAACAGCTTCACCAGCTCTGCTGCCTGAATCAACTGGCCCTGGGGTACTGTGCTGGCGCTCAGCGGCGCCGATGCCGGATTTGAGAACTGCGCCTGTCCGGCGCTCGCCAACCCCATAAACAACAGAAAAACAATGCACTTCGACAACCGTCTCATAGATTTCAATAACTCCGGAGATAACCGTCTATTCTAGCTCCCGCTGCGGCGGAGCACCATGATCGTCGACAATAGAGTTGGACACTTTCAGCAAAGGATCAGATTCGCTTGTCTTCAACTCAGCTCGAAGTTACCCGCTGGACCACCGAACGGCTTCAACAACTCGTTCTTGATTCCGCCCCGAAAACCGCAATCTTCGACTGCGACGGCACCCTATGGGGAGGCGACTCCGGCAACGGCTTCATGGTCTGGACGATCGATCAGGGCCTCGTCTCCCGATCCACCTCCGACTGGATGGACACCCGGTATCGCGCCTACCTGGCAGGGGGTGTCAGCGAACTCCAGATCTGCGGCGATATGGTGCAGATGTACGCCGGCCTCCACGAGCAGGAGCTCCGCTCCGCCGCTGTCCGATATTTCAACGAGTTCGTCCGCCCCCGTATCTTCGCCGAGGTCGCCTCCCTTGTCTCTGCACTTCGCAAGGCAAACGTAGAACTCTGGGCCGTCAGCTCCACGAACGAGTGGGTCATCTCCGAGGGCGTTCGCGAATTCGGCATCCCCCAAGATCATGTCCTCGCTGCCGAAGTAAAAGTCGAGAACGAGATCATCACCAGCGAACTGGTCGATGTGCCCACTGGGCCCGCCAAAGCCGCGGCCCTTCGCCGGATCGGCTTGCCGCGTCCGGATGCCGTATTCGGCAACTCGCTCCACGACCTCGCCATGCTCGAGATCGCTGCGCATCCATTCCCGGTCAATCCATCGCTCGGCCTCCTCGAAGAATGCGCAAAACGCGGCTGGGGATACTTCCGCCCGCGCGAAATCCTGCAAGAGCCTGCTCCAGTTGCCGGCGAGTAACTGTTCCGCGGTTCACGAAACTAATTGCCACAGGCAGTTTCAACTCGTGAAAACTGTTGCCCCGGTCACAGCCCGTGGGTTAACGAGCGTTTACACTAAAGGCGTGGAAGACCCGCAGCCCATTTCCAACTCGCGCCCTGCGGGACCCGCACTTCGCTTCGTCGTTGCCGGATTGCTGGTGCGCGACGGCCTCGTGCTGATTTGCCAGCGCCGCCCCGACCAGCCCATGGCGCTTCAGTGGGAATTTCCCGGTGGAAAAATCGAACAGGGAGAAAGCCCTGAGCAGGCCCTTTCCCGCGAACTCCACGAAGAGCTCGGCATCAGCGCCACCATCGGGCCTCACGTCACCCATATTCGCCACAACTATCGCCACGGCGGCGCAGTCGACCTGCAGTTTTACGCCGTCACGTCATTCGAAGGCGAACTCGAGAACAGGATCTTCCACCAGCTCAAGTGGGTCAAACTCGAAGAACTCCCTGACTATGAATTCCTCGCCGCTGACCGTGGCCTCATCAAAGATCTCGCCGCGGGCAAACTGCTCTGACAACGCCCACTCCGGCGAATAACCGTGTTTCCTATTCCTTCACCAACCCCAACTTCACCAGGCTTTCTGCCGTCGCTACCACGCTCTCTTCCCGCGATCTAGGAGACCACCCAAGAACCTTTTGCGCCTTCTCGCTTGTCGCATTCTTCCACTTTCCAAGTTCAGGAATGATCTGCTTTACCGATTCATCTTTGAACCGCGCCAGCCGCACCAGCCAGTCGGGCAACTGCCGCGTCGGCACGCGTCGCGCTCTCTCGCCCATCCGCTCTTTCAGCGTCCGCGCAATCTCAATCAGCCACATGAAATCGCCCGCCACGGCCAGAAACCGCTCTCCCTTCGCCCGCGGATCGGCCATTGCCCGCAGGTGCAGGTCCGCAACATCGCGCACGTCGACAACCCCGAAGCACATGTGTGGAACCCCGGGTAGCGCGCCATTCAGCATCTTTTCCACCAGCATGATCGAAGTGGCATAATCCGGTCCCAGCACCGGCCCGAACACACCCACTGGATTCACGACCGCTAACTCCAGCCCCGCACCTTCACGCACGATGAAATCCCACGCCGCGCGCTCCGCGAGCGTTTTTGATTTGGTATACGGCATCACATCCGCGCCGTCCGGATTGGTCCAGTCTTTCTCCGTGAAAGGCTCCGCTCGCTCGGTATGTCCATATCCAATTGCTGCAAACGACGACGTCAACACCACGCGCTTCACGCCCGCATCCCGCGACGCCCGCAGCACCCGCAGCGCTCCGTCGCGCGCCGGTACGATCAGCTCGTTCTCATCTTTCGGCACCTGCGAGGGAAACGGCGAAGCGATATGCAGTACATACTCACATCCGGAAACCGCCGCGGGCCAGCCTGCATCAGTCATCAATTCCGCCGCGACAAGCGAGAGCTGCTCACCCGGCTCCGCGCCTCCGTTTCGCAGCATCACCAGCACTTCGCCTTCGCGGCTCAGATTCCGTACCGTGGTGCGCACTTTGTAACCAGCCGCCAGGAGTTGCAGAATCGTATGGCTCGCGATGAACCCCGACCCGCCTGTCACCAGAACTGTACTCATACCCCGCCTCCTTGGATTCCATGTGTAGAACCGTTCTTAGCTCTCAGCTCTCAGCCATCAGCTCACAGAAAAGCGGTACTGCCCCAGCCGAATTGGTTTAACGCCGTAAGCACTGAACAGTGATGTCAATGTCCAGGGATCATTCCCCACAGCATGACCCCTGTCATCGCGATCACGATCAGGCTCGTGCTCCAGGCCACAATGTTCCACACTTTGGAATTCCGGTGCTTCCCCATCAGATCCTGGCGATTGATGAGCAGCAACATCAGAATGATGATCACCGGCAGCAGAACGCCATTAAGCACCTGCGAAAGAATCGCGAAGTTGATCAATTGCGAGTCCGGCAGGATCAGCACCGTAATGCCGCCGCCCGCGATCAGCACTGTGTACAGCCAGTAAAAGAATGGAGCCTCGCGGAAGCTCTTATCGACACCCGATTCAAATCCCAGGCCCTCGCAGACTGTATACGCCGTCGAAATCGGCAGGATGGATGCCGCAAAGAGCGATGCGTTGAACAGGCCAAATGCAAACAGGACGAAAGCGTAATCGCCCGCGAGCGGTCGCATTGCCTCTGCTGCGTCTGACGCCATAGCGATTGCGCCCATGCCGTGCACAAACAGCGTCGCCGCGCATGCCACCACGATGAACCAGGCCACCACATCCTGGAAGAGGCTTCCTACCGTCACATCGAGCCGCATTGCGAAGAAGTTCCGGGATCCTACGCCTTTCTCGACGATGGACGATTGCAGGTAGAACTGCATCCACGGCGCGATTGTGGTTCCCACCATCCCGATCGCCATATAAACGTAGGCCTTGTCCCGCCATGCCGACTCCTCCGGCGGACGGATCGTGGCCACCAGCGCCTGGCTCCAACTCGGTTGCGAAAGCACACCCGCAAAGATATAGGTGATGTAGACAAGAGATGCGACGATGAAGATCTTCTCTGTACTTTTGTAATTGCCCTTCACGACCATGGCCCACACCAGCGCGGCGCAAACCGGAACAGAGATGAATTTCGTCACATGGAAAAGGTGCAACGACCCGGCGATCCCGATGAACTCCGTAACTACGTTGGTGAAGTTCACGACCACCAACACCAGCATCAGGACGAACGTGAGTCGCAGCCCGAATTCTTCACGAATCAGGTCGCTCAGGCCCTTGCCCGTGACCATACCCATCCGCGCATTCATCTCCTGAACGACGGTGAGTGCGATGGTAATGGGAATCATCATCCAAAGCAGGTTGTAACCGAACTGCGCGCCTGCCTGGGAATAGGTGAGGATTCCACCCGAATCGTTATCGACATTGGCTGTAATAAATCCGGGGCCAAGAATGGCCGCAAACAGTAAAATCCGGTTTCGCCAGCGTCTCCACATGCGCTCGATTCGTTCCTATGGTGGGTTCATTTGCTCTGCCAAATCGACCATAACAGGCCTCACCACGATTGGCGAGTGACGATCCGAAAACTGCGAGGAGAGGTCTTACTTCGCGGGAGCGATGCTGGCTGCACTTACGCCTGCCGAATTCGACTGCGTCCTCTGAACGAGCTCAATTTGCTTATACCGATGTACTTTGGTACATTGGTACTCATGACAGCGGAAAAGCAAGACCATCCTCTCGTTGAAGTCGAACGCGTGCAGACCGGCGTTCGCCTCGAAAAACGCATGCTCAAGGTCCTCAAAGCTATCGCCGAACAGAAAGACATGACGCTCGGCGATCTCCTCGAGGGCATCGTTCTCCACGCCTTCGAGGGCAAAGCGCCCTTCTCACCCCAGACTCTGAAAGAAATCGAGCAATTCAAATCTCTTTACGGAATGACTCTCAAGGCATCTGACAGCCATCACCTCAAGGAGCGCAAGCGATGAAGCCCGCACTAGGAAACCAGTTCGCAACCAGCATCGCGGCCGCGGCCGTACTCGGTGCATCCGCTCTTGCCCAATCTCCCGTGGCCTCAACCCAGCCTCTGCGCACGCAGACGTCCTTCGATCTCACCGTGCGCCTGTCCTACGCCCAAGCTGCACCGCTTTTCGGACCCGAAGGCGAACGCGCCTGGGCGGGCAAGCACTGGAACCCGCAATTTCTTTATCCGCAGCCTGCGCACGACGAACAAGGAGCCGTCTTCACCATCCAGCACGGCCCGGTCACCGCCACTTGGGTCAACACGCTCTTTGATCTCGAAGCTCGCCACTTCATCTACGCCTACTTCATGCCCGGTATCATGGTCACCACCATCGACGTCCGCTTTACACCGACCAGCCTCAGGGTTACGCAAGTCCACGTGGTCTACACCCGCACGGCCCTCACACTCGAAGGCAACGAGCACGTCGCAACCCTCACGGGCAACGACAAGTGCGCCGCTCACGACTGGCAGCAAGCTATCGGCTCATACGTCGCCTCGCGCAAGCGTTAGGTCCTGGAACGCTCTGTTGGCCCGAGGTTCCCTGCTATATTGAATCGTCTTTGCGATCACCGCGCTGAATCACTCAAAAAAAGGAGCCGGAATGCCTCCCATCAATCCTTTTGAACCCTCGAATCCGATCCCTTGCGAAACTGAACCTACCTCCGCACCAACCCGCCGTAAAATGATCGGCACGCTCGCTGCCGCCGGCGCGATTCTCGGCCTCGATGCCACCGCCCCTGCTCAAAACAAAAAGAAATCCGCCGAACCACCAGCTCCCGCTATGCCGCCACCTGCCCCGGAGGCCCTCTTTGCCATGGCTCGCCTGCGCGACTACAAATGTCACCGCTCCGCAAGCTGGGATACCAGCGGCGGCAATGCCGATTTTCGCCCCGTCGATCCTGGAGCATCCCTCACTCTGCTCGACGTTAAAGGCCCCGGCGTCATCACTCACATTTGGTTCACGATCAACTCCAATGATCAGATGCACCTCAAGAACCTCGTTTTGCGCGCATGGTGGGATGGCGAATCCTCTCCCTCCATTGAAGCGCCGATTGGCGACTTCTTCGGCCTCATGCTCGGCGAGTACTTCACCTACCAGTCCGCCCTGCTCGCCGTCGCGCCGGTGAAGGCCCTGAACAGCTACTTCCAGATGCCGTTCGACTCCGCCGCCCGCATCACTGTCACCAATGAAGGCAAAGTGCGCACAAACAACCTCTACTTTGCGATCGACTACGTCACGGTCGCGGCACTGCCGCCGAATCTCGGCCGCTTCCACGCACAGTATCGCCAATCCGCTCCATGCAAGAAGTCTTCTGACACCAGCAGCAAGAATCTCAATGGCGCCGACAACTACGTATTTTTTGAAGCCACCGGTCGCGGACACTTCGTCGGAGTCACTCAAGGGGTTCTTCAGAACGCCGATGGCTGGTTCGGCGAAGGTGACGACATGATCTTCATCGATGGCGAGCCCCAGCCCGTCATCAACGGCACTGGCACCGAGGACTACTACAACGGCGCATGGGACTTTCACGGAGACGCATTCGCCAACCAGCGCCAAGGCGCGCCCTTCATCGTCGACGCCGAGCGCACCGGCGGCCGCTACTGCCTCTACCGGTGGCACACCGAAAGCTTCATCACCTTCGAGAAGTCCATCAAGGTCACCATCGAGCACGGGCACGCCAACGATCGCGCCGACAACTTCTACTCCGTCGGCTACTGGTACCAGACCGAGCCCCACGCCGAGTTCCCGCAACTGCCACCGATCGAAGCCCGGGTTCCGAAAGTGATCATGTCCTGAGCCCAAATCATCTCGGCTATGCACGATTTGGGTGCCCCATCCTAAACCGCGTTTCTCGGCGGTTTAGGGTGGGTACAAACAACACCTCCCTCCCCGATCAATCCGTCACAAATCTGCTTGATTTTTTGCTCGACCATGACGAAGTGCCGTCTTCTATCTAAGAGGACAGAATGCCAACGCTGCTCCGCGACCTACGCTATGCCTTTCGTCAACTCCGTCGATCCCCCGGATTCGCCAGCACTGTTGTGCTCACGTTCGCGCTCGGCATCGGAGCCACCACGGCAATATTCAGCTGCGTCTATGGCCTGATGCTCAAGTCGCTCCCCTTTCGCGACGAGAGCAGCATTATCTCCGTGGCCGAAACCAACTCAGGAGTGACTGGCGGTCTTGAAGCCACCTACCCCGACTATCTCGAGTGGCGCGCGCAGCAGAAGAGCTTTGACCAGGTTGCGGCCTACTCGGTGATCAATCCCACCACTGTCTCGCTCCTTATCGATGGCCACCCTCAACAGCTCCGGCGCATTCTTGCCTCAGGAAATTTCTTCTCGCTACTCGGCGTCTCCCCGCTCGCCGGGCGGCTCTTCGACGATCAAGATGATGCGGCCGGCAAGGATCACGTCACCGTGCTCAGCGCATCCGCATGGGCTGCCTACTTCGGGCGCGATCCCAATGCGATCGGCCGCCAAGTCTCCCTCAACGGCACAACTTTCACGGTCATCGGAGTTCTTTCGCAGAACGCCGCCTTTCCCGCCGACGGCGAAGTCTGGCTGCCGCTCTCGCTTCTCGATCAGCCCACGCAGCAATCCCGCGTCTGGCACTCGGTCCGCGTCCTCGGCCGGCTTCGTTCCGGCGTCACCCTTAGCTCGGCCCGCGCCGACATGCTCACCGTCGCGCAGCGCATCGCCTCGGCTTACCCCACCACCAATCGCAACGAGAGCGTCGAACTCACTCCACTGCACAACGAACTCGTCGGCAGTCTGCGTCCCGCCATGCTATGCCTGATGGGCGCTGTCGTTCTCGTCCTGCTGGTCGCGTGTGTCAACGTCGCCAACCTTCTTCTCGTCCGCGCGACAGAAACCCGCCGGGAGATCGCCGTCCGCGAGGCGCTCGGCGCAGATCGCAGCCGCCTCCTCCGCCAATTCCTCACCCAAACACTTCTCCTCACCCTCTTCGGTGGAGTGCTCGGCGTAGCGCTCGCAGCGGTCGCTATTCCCCTGCTTCGTGTAGCTCTCGCCCACACCGACGGCATCGATGCCGCACTTCTTCAGTCCATTAATCTCAACGTTCCTGTTCTCCTCTTCACCCTCGCAATCTGTACAGTCACTGCGTTCCTGTTCGGACTCCTCCCCGCAACCCGAACCTCAAGACCCCTGGTGGACGCCCTCCGAGCGGGCGATCGCGGCAGCAGCGCGCATCATCGCGGACACGCCGTCCTCGTTATCGCCGAAATTGCGATGGCGGTCGTCGTCGTCTTTCTCAGCGCTCTCGTCGTCCGCAGCTTTCAAACGCTGATGGCTGTCGATCCAGGATTCCGCACCGATCATCTGCTCGGCGCCGAACTCACTCTTCCCACTCCGCGCTACGCCGACACCAGTCTCCTGACGAACCAGTTCTACAAACAAGTTCTTGACCGAATCTCGCAATCCCCGGGGGTGATATCCGTGGGCACAACAACCCAGGTCCCTCTCCATCCCTCACAGGTCATGACGAGGTTCCTGATCGAAGGCGCACCTCCGCTCGCGCCCGGCACCTATCCTTACGCCCAGATCCGATACGTCAGCCCCGACTACTTCCGCACTATGGGCATCGCTCTCCTCAAAGGCCGCACCTTCATTCAGAGCGACATCGACAGCACCACCGGCTTCTTCATCGTCAACCAGGCCTTTGCGCAGCGCTACCTCTCCTCGCGCGATCCTATCGGCGCGAACATTCTTATCGGCGTGCTGAGCCCGAACCCCAGCAAAATTCCAGTCGTTGGCGTGGTCGCCAATGCCCGCGATCTCGGGATCGACAGCAATCCTGAGCCCGAAGTCTATCTTCCCGGCTTCGGCCTTCACGCCGTGTTCCTGGTTCGCTCCACGCTAGATCCGCACTCTCTGGCGCCGGTCATCCGAAATGCCGTGCTCTCCGTCGACCCTACTCAGCCCATCTATCACGTTCAGGCCGTCGACGAAGTTCTCTCCGACTCCATCGCGCGTCAGCGCATGACCGCCACGCTCCTCGGCTCTTTCGCGCTGCTCACGCTCATCCTCGCAGCAATCGGAACCTTCGGTGTGCTTTCCTACTCGGTCACCCAACGCACCCGCGAAATTGGAATTCGCATGGCTATCGGAGCCGATCGAACCCAGATCCTTGGCCTGGTTCTTCGTCGCGCCGCTGCACTGGGCATAGCTGGAATCGCCGCCGGATTGACCGTAGGTCTCATCAGCGGCCGTTTGCTGAGCAGCCTGTTATTCCAGACCACAGCCACCGATCTCGCCTCCCTTTCCATTGCCGTGGGAGCCTTGATAGTCGTCACGCTGATCGCCGTGAGTCTGCCTGCTGCTCGCGCAGCTTCGGTCGACCCCGTAGAAGCCCTGCGTTCGGAATAGCATCCGGACCTCCTTTCTCTGTTTATTCTGATAGTTCTGTTTATACAGAAATATCTGATATACTTGACAGATGATGCTCAGCAGCTCCATGCAGGAATTCATTCTCCACTGGGGAGAAATGGGCACACGTTGGGGAGTCAACCGCACCGTCGCCCAGGTTCACGCACTCCTCTACCTCTCTCCCGAGTCCCTCACCGCTGAAGAGATCTCCGACTCCCTCTCTGTCGCGCGATCCAATGTCAGCACCAGCCTCAAGGAGCTCCAGAACTGGAACCTCGTCCAAATCGAGAGCCGCATGGGCGACCGCCGCGATTACTTTCGCACCTCATTCGATGTGTGGACGCTCTTCCTCACCGTCGTCGAGCAGCGCGTCGAGCGCGAAATTCTTCCCACCATGTCCATGCTCCAGCGTCTCGTTGCCGAAGCCCGCATCGAACGCCCGGCTCAGCCGGCCGTCGCAGCACGAATCGCAGCAATGCACACATTTCTTGAGGAGTTCCACGGATGGTATTCGCAGGTCAAAAAGCTACCGCCTGCCACGCTTCACTCCATCATTAGCATTGGCAGCGGGATTACTCGAATGCTCCCCAAATCACGTCGAAGGAGGCTCGACTGATGGCGCAGACGTTTACAGCAGCATCGCTCACTCCAGCGCTCTCCGAAGAAAGATTTCAGCGCTATTACGAAGAGGCTGGCCCCGACTACGCGGCATGGAGCCCGGACTTCAACATGCATTTCGGCTACTTCCGGTCGGGCATGAACCCCTTCAATCGCGACACCATGCTCGAGCAGATGAACCGCGAAGTGCTGGACCGCCTCCGTCTCTCAACGATGCCGTTTGCGCGCATCCTCGACATGGGTTGCGGCCTGGGCGCCACTCTCCGCAGCTTCGCATGCGCACTTCCCCTCGCCGATCTTCACGGCATCACCCTCGTCCCATGGCAACTGGAGCATGGCCGCCGTCTCAACCAGTCCAGCCCACAAACCTCCTATATCCACCTCGCCCTTGCCGACTACGAGAACACTGGCTTTCCTTCCCAGAGCTATGACGCTGTCTGCGCTATCGAGAGCAGCTGCTACGGCGCTGGCGCCAGCAAGGCGCGGTTTATCCATGAGGCACACCGCCTGCTTCGTCCTGGTGGCCGCCTCGTCATTGCAGATGGTTTCCTCACCGGCGGCAAGTTTCGCGGACCTCAGCAGGCCATTCTCCACAAACTATGCGACTGCTGGGTGATCGACAACTTCGGCCAAATCGATGCCTTCGCCACTGAACTCCGCCGCGCTGGTTTCTGCCATATCGATATTGAGAGAGTCCAGGCTCGAGTTACACCTTCCGTGCTCCACGTTCCATTCGTTACGCTCAAGTTCCTGGTGGCTGAAGTTCTCCTGGGTGCACGAAAGATGACACGCGCACGCTGGAATAACGTTCTCGCTCCCATCCTGCTCCCATTTGTTGGATTCCCGATCGGTCCCGTTGCGTACTACCTCATCAGCGCGACCCGGGTCTGAACCCCTGCCTCGTTTCGCAGAAGACAATCTTTGAATCGCAATCTGCGCGCTCATACCTCGGCCTTTTTCAACAGAATCGCCCCGAAACACTGGGATTTCTCCCAGTTGAAGGTACAAACCATTTCGGGGAATCTTATTGCCGCTCAAGTTTTCTTGGAGGCTCGCGGTGACTTGTCCTTATTGCAGTCAGGGTGATGTTTCGGTTGAACTCTTTGGATTCGCGATTCACAAACTTCCCGATCGCTGGATCTCATGCAGCGCACGGAATACGAGCACGCCATTCCGTAACGGCGTTATCGCTACGCGTGAGAGAACCCAGCCCGATCAGTCACGCCCGCTAATTCCAGCAAAGCTCTACCTCAGAGCCTCTGTACGGGCACAGATCCAAACTGATCTTTAATGTGTCGAGCACCAGCCGTTCTATCGTTGCCAGCCGTTCCGTCGATTAAGCGCTCCGCGTCCGGTGAAATCGCCCTCTCGTCCAATCCCGCACAAGGGGCCGCTCACCATTCTTTGAAGACTCCACCTCGCGGACGCGCCGCTTCAAAAGGCTCTTGAGTGCCACAAAATCGGGGTTGTCTGGAGCAACACCTGATTTCTTCTCAACGTTGGCAAGAACGTTCTTTACTGTATTTTTGAAATTTCTTGGTAATGAGGCCCGCATATCTAATCTCCACTGCGACTTTGGATGCCAAGTCCTTTGTTCGTGTGAATGGGAAGACGCGCAAATATCAATTCGGACAACTTACTCAGTCCCGTATACACGCAGTCAGCCGCGCGTCGCGGTAATATCCGTCGGCTCCCGGTTAGCCGCTGAGAGTAGCAATTGACGACTGAAGACAGTGACCTGAAGGCATTGCGCGCAGCGCAATGCTTGGTGGGCAGCGAGGGACTCGAACCCCCGACTTCCTGCTTGTAAGGCAGGCGCTCTAACCAACTGAGCTAGCCGCCCACTCTGGTGGGAGCCCGTCTCCGGGCCTGCTTTCATCATACCAGCCGTTTAGATCGCCCGGCGTTCTTCCCACAATGCCTCATCCACCACATAGCAAACCGTTTCTCTCGCAAGATTGATAAGCTATCCCCGTGCCCCGCCTCATCGTCAACGCCGACGATTTCGGGATGGCCCCCGGAGTCAATCGCGCCGTCCTCGAGCTCCACGCTGCCGAGGTTCTCACCAGCGCGACACTTATGGCCCGGGCCGCCGCCACAGAAGAAGCGGTCAAAATGGCCCTTGCCATGCCTAGTCTCGGCGTGGGCTGCCACATCGTCCTGGTGGACGGCACCCCTACATCCGACCCTGAAGCCATCCCCTCTCTCGTTGAACCCAACACCACGGCCCTTTTTCCATCCATCGGCGAGTTTCTCAAGCGCCTCTACACCGCTCGCATCCGCACGGCCGAAATCGAAGCGGAGGCCGCCGCGCAGATCGCCCTGCTGCAGAGTTACGGCCTCCGCCTCACGCACATCGATACGCACAAGCATATGCACATGTTTCCACTGGTCTTGCGTCCTGTTCTGCGCGCAGCCCGAGCCGCTGGAATTCGGGCAATACGCAATCCTTTTGAGCCACTCTGGAGCATCAACGCCACCCTCGATGCACCCGAGGCACGCCGTATTGAGGTCCTGCTTCTCCGCCGACTTGAGTCCCGTTTCCGCCGCGTTGTGGCACAAGAAGGATTCGTAACGACCGACGGCTCAATCGGTGTTCTCGCCACCGGCACCCTCCAACTCTCCGTGGTGCACGCCCTCATCTCTGCCATGCCAGAAGGCACATTCGAATTCGTCTCCCATCCCGGATACCGCGATGAAACGCTCGCCCGAGCGAATACGCGCCTGCTCGAATCCCGCGAAATCGAACGCAACGCCCTTGTCGCAATCAAAGACTATTCCGGCATCAACCTCATTTCCTTTGCAGGCCTCCACGAACCCGCAGCACAGCAAATGCCCTGATTCCTTCCAGAATTCCTGATCCGGCGTCATACTCGTGATCTAAATCACTGTCAGGGAGTAGACTATGCATGATTCTTGAGGTGGAAGCTGTCCAGGACCATGACCCTTCGAAGGACTCTCGCACTGCTGATGTTCGTCGCAATCCTACTTTGGAATGCGGCTCCAGCGTTCGCGTGCTTTTCTGAAGGTGGAATGCGTTCCGAGCATGATTGCTGCACGGTGATGCAAGACTGCGACGCAGCGATGACCAGTTCCTGCTGCCAGCTTGCTCCCAGGAACGACACCCCAGTCGTTGCATCAGAGTACTCGCCGGAGCACGACCAGCAACCCGGATTGATTTGGCGGAGGTCGTTTCTCCCGTCTCTCACGGATTCCGGTGTGGGTCGGCTGGCGCACCAGACAAATCCTGCCCCCGACGGATCTCCAGGCCACTCTTCTGTCCTGCGAATCTAGAAATCTCTCCCTTACACGCAGACCTTGAGGTTTCGTGCGCCCGCGTGCGCTGGAATGTGCGTCGCGTTATCGCGCGATAGTTCCGCTGTTCTCCGCGAATGTGCGGGAGGGAAAGATGAAGTTCCGTGTATTTACAGCGATTGCATTGTCATTTTGGCTATCGCCCGCCTCAGGCTGGGCACAAGTAAGCGCAAAATACGACCCGTTCGGCTCTGTACCCGCTCTCCTGAGCGAGGTGCCGCTGCCACAGTCCGCCGTTACGCCGCTGAGTATGGATGAAGTAGTGCAAGTCGCCCTGCAGGCCAATCCGGAGATTGAAGTGGCAGTTCGCCGCGTGGCGATGGCGCGAGCGCATGTGCCGGTTGCCGGCGCTTTCGATGACCCAATGGCAATGTATCGCGGATGGGGCGTGCCGCTGAAGAAGCCCTGGGACTACAACGCCGCTCAGAACATGTTCAGCCTGAGCCAGACTTTCGTGAGCGGCAGCAAACGGAATCTGAGGACAAGCGTGGCAGAGGCCGACGTTGACCAGGCTCAGGCGAACCTGGACGGGGTGCGACTCGATCTGCAAGTGCGAGTAAGGAAAGCCTTCTTCGATCTGCTGGTGAGCGAGGAGCAGTCTCGCATCCACGCGCAACATGTTGCAATCGCCCAACAGGCAATTGCAGCAGCTCGCATCAAGTACACGGCCGGCGGCGTTCCGCAGCAGGACGTGCTGAAGGCGCAGGTCGCGCTGACGCAACTCGCCGAGCACATGATTCACTTCGATCGCGACGCGGAGGTTGCCCGAACACGGCTCAACACGCTGCTCGGACGAAGCCCCAACACGCCCATCGAAGTTCGGGGCGAACACGCAGTTGGAGCTCCCCTGCCCTCACTCGAAGCGCTCGAAACAGTGGCAAGGCGTACACGGCCGGATCTTGCAGCCGCCAAAGCGGCTGCGGAGCGCAGTCACAGAGAACAGGAACTGACGAAGAAAGTCTACACGCCAGACTTCACGCTTTCCGCCGGTTATATGGTCATGCCCACGGGGCAGAATTTCCGGAACAGCTACATGGTCGAAGGGTCAATGAATCTGCCCTGGCTCAATCGCAAAAAGCATGATGCCGAACTCGCCGAAGCAAAGGTAAAGGCGACAGAGCAGGATGCGGAACTTGCGGCATTGGAAAACACCGCGCGCGGCCAGATCGCCGAAGCACTTGCCGAAACGCAGTCAGCGCAAAAGCTCGCTCTCCTTTATCAGCATCAATTGAGGACGCAGGCAGAAGCCACTCTGCAAGCGAGCGTAATTGCATACGAAAACAACAAGTCCGGATTTCTGGATCTACTCGACAGTCAGATGCGCGTCATTGATATCGACCTGGCATGGGCGCAGGCCGTGGGCGAATTCGATGCGCGTCTTGCCGATCTCGAAATGGCTATCGGCGGCCCTGTGGACAAGATGCCGGAGGTGAAGTGATGAAGACAAGCTCTTACAGGATCGCATTTGGAGCGACGGCGATGTTGTGCGTCGTTCTCGCCGCGGCGGTTGTCTATTTGCTGGCCAGCCGCAACAACGCGGGCCTGGCCCATGCAGGTCAGATGGCCGCGGATCCGGCCCAAGAACCGGTGATTGCGAAAGGACCGTCTGCTGGATCGCAGCGAGCGGATCAGACGCCCTCGGCGGCTGGCGTATCGGAGCCCACCCTCGCTCCTGTACAGCTCTCGCCGCAACGGATGCAGGAGATTGGCGTGACCACCGCAGTGGCTGCAATGAAAACCCTGAGCAATGATCTTCAGGTTCCCGGCAACGTAGAAATCAACGAAGAGAAACTCGCGTACGTGCAGACGCGCTTTCAGGGGTGGATCCAGCGAGTATTTGCCAATGCGACTTACCAGTACGTGCAAAAAGGACAGCCGCTTTTCACGGTTTACAGCCCTGACCTGGTGAGCAGCGAGCAGGAGTATCTTCTTGCGCGAAAGAATCAGGCGGCGTTTTCCCAGCCGATGCACAGTGACTCGATGACTGGCATGGCGCATCAGGAACCACACCAGGAAAACGGCTGGCTGGTGCAGGCCGCAACGCAGCGACTCGAGCAGTTTGGCATGGCTCCTGAAGAGATTGCCGATCTCGAAAAGACAGGAAAGGAAAAGAAGGACGCAACGGTGTACTCGCCGGTAAGCGGATACATCACCGAACGCAATGCACTTCCCAATGCTTACGTGCAGCCGGAAACAAAGCTCTACACCATCGCCGATTTGAGCACCGTTTGGGTATACGCGAACGTGTTCCAGAATGACGTGGGCCGTCTGCGGCCAGGCGATCGCGCCAAAGTGACACTCGACGCCTATCCCGGCAAGACCTTCAGCGGACGGCTCGATCAGATTCTGCCTCAGGTCGATCAGACAACGAGAACTGTTCGTGTTCGCCTCGTCATGGCGAATCCCGGCCTCGCTTTGAAGCCCGGGATGTATGTCAACGTCGACATCGCAGCGGACCTTGGCCGACAGCTCGTTGTTCCAGCGTCTGCTGTTTTGCACTCAGGGCAGCGGGCCGTTGCCTTCATCGATCGCGGAGAAGGCAACCTGGAACCTCGAACCGTGACAACTGGTCCTCAAATCGATGGCGACATCATCATCTTGAGCGGACTGAAAGCCGGCGATCGCGTTATCAGTTCGGCAAACTTCCTTATCGATTCCGAAGCGCAACTCCAGTCTGCATCGCAGAGCTTCGCGCCAGCGGCGACTGGAACGGCGCCGAACACAGCAGCTTCGGCAGAGAAGGTTTCCATCGACTTCAGCTCTAATCCTTCGCCGCCCAGGACCGGCAGCAATGCGATGCGCGTGAAGCTAACCGGGCCAGACGGAAAGGCTGTGAGTGGTGCGCAGGTGACGTTGACGATTTTCATGCCGGCGATGCCGGAAATGGGCATGGCAGCGATGCATGCAACGGCAAGCCTCAGTGACCAAGGCGGCGGCAACTACGAAGGCAGGCTTGACGTACCCATGGCCGGCACATGGCAGGCGACAGTCAGCGTGATGCGCAGCGGGCAGGTCATCGCAACGAAAAGGATGAGTGTGACCGCTGGTGGAGGCATGTGATGATCGCAAAGATAATCGCGGGCTGTGCCCGGAATCCATTCCTCGTCTTCACGGCTGCGATTCTGCTGCTGATCGCAGGCATCTGGTCGATGCACCGCATTCCGCTCGATGCCCTGCCCGACATCAGTGATGTTCAGGTGATCATTCACACTCCCTGGGCTGGCGAGCCGCCAAACGTGATTGAAGACCAGGTCACCTATCCCATCGTGTCGGCGCTCCTCTCAGCTCCAAAGGTGAAGAACGTGCGCGCGCAGACTATGTTTGGCGATTCGTATGTCTTTGTGGTCTTTGAAGACGGAACTGATCTCTACTGGGCGCGCTCACGCGTGACGGAGTATTTGCAGCAAATTGCGGGCAGGATCCCGCAGGATGCGCATCCCGCAATAGGACCGGATGCGACGGGCGCAGGATGGGTGTTTGAGTATGCACTGGTCGACCGCTCGCACACACACAGCCTGGCCGATCTCCGCGCACTTCAGGATTGGTATTTGCGGTATCAGCTCCAGACAGTCCCCGGAGTAGCGGAAGTCGCCAGCATCGGCGGCTTCGTGCGCCAGTACCAGGTGAATCTCGATCCGAAAAAGCTCTTCTCGTACGGAATTCCCGCGCAGATAGTCATCGACCGTGTGCGGCAGAGCACGAATGAAATTGGCGGCGACGTCCTGGAGATGGGCGGCGCGGAGTACATGGTCCGGGGGCTTGGCTATTTCAAGTCACTTGCCGATCTGGAGAACGTTCCCGTGGCGACAAAGAATGGAACCCCGGTCATGGTGAAGGATCTGGGTACCGTAACCTTCGGGCCGGACATTCGCCGTGGCGCCGTGGACTGGCAAGGTCGCGGCGAAACGGTGGGCGGCATTGTAGTAATGCGCTACGGCATGAATGCCCTGAACGTGATCGACGCCGTGAAAGCACGGTTCAAGGAAATCGCACCATCGCTGCCCCCCGGCGTAGAAATCGTCAATGCCTACGATCGATCGTGGCTGATCGATGAGTCCATTCATACACTGAAGCGAGATTTGATTGTCGAAGCTATCATCGTGAGCTTCGTCAGCATTGCTTTCCTGTTTCACTTCCGTTCAGCTCTGGTTCCGATTCTCACGCTCCCCATCGCGGTATTGGCATCATTTATCCCGATGTACTTTCTGCACGTGAGCTCGAACATCATGTCGCTTGGCGGGCTCGCCTTGGCCATCGGCGTTCTGATTGACGCCGCCATCGTTATGGTCGAGAACGGCTACCGGCACCTCGCTGAACGTGACGATGTACCGGATAAGGCCACGCGAAAACTCCTCCTGATCGGCGCGGCACAGCAGGTAGGACCGGCGCTCTTCTATTCGCTGATCATCATTGTCGTTTCGTTTCTGCCCGTCTTCCTGCTTGAAGCGCAGGAGGGACGCATGTTCAGGCCGCTGGCGTGGACAAAGACCCTGGCGCTGATCTTCTCTTCCCTGCTATCGATCACGCTCGTTCCAGCGCTCATGCCGCTCTTCCTGCGCGGAAAGATGCGGCCCGAATCGCATAATCCCGCCGCGCGCATTACCCAGGCAATGTACCTTCCGGTTTTGCGCTGGTGCTTGCGACACTGGAAGACTGTTGTCGCGCTCAATCTCGTGTTTCTGGTCGTGACGATACCGCTCTACTTCAAGCTCGGCAGTCAATTCATGCCGGCACTGTACGAGGGCTCAGCCCTTTACATGCCGAGTGCGCTGCCCGGCATCTCCATCACGCAGGCCAAAGCTCTGATGCAGGAGCAGGACCGCATCATCAAATCATTCCCCGAAGTCTCGACCGTGTTCGGCGCGGTTGGACGCTCCGATTCGGCAACAGACAATGCGCCGCTCGACATGTACGACACCACCATTATGTTGAAACCGCGCGAACAATGGCGTCCGGGAATGACCTACCAGAAACTCATCCAGGAGATGGATGAAAAGCTGCAGTTCCCAGGCCTGACAAATACGTGGACCATGCCCGTCCAGAACCGGCTCGACATGGAGCTCACAGGCATCAAGACTGCAGTCGGAATCAAGATTCAGGGCCCCGATCTTGCAACGATCGAGAACATCGGCGCGAAAATCCAGCAGACACTCTCGACCATGCCCGACACGGGCTCAGCTTTCGCAGAACGCGTTTCGCAGGGCTTCTACTTGAACGTAGACGTAGACAGGCCAACCGCCGCACGCTACGGACTGACTGTCGCGGATGTGCAGCGCGTAGTCACGTCAGAGATCGGTGGAATGAATATCTCAGAAAATATTGAAGGCCGACGCCGATTCCCAGTAGCCGTCCGGTATGAGCGCGGTTCTCGCGATACGTCGAATGCGGTTGAGCAGGCGCTCATTGCAACCCCGACGGGCGAGCAGATTCCGCTGAACCAGGTCGCGCGCGTCTCCTACTCTCGTGGACCGGCGATGATCCGAGATGAAGAGGGACAACTGACCGGATACGTGTATCTCAGTCCCAAGACAACGAACTACGGAGGCTACGTCGCGCGTGCGCAGCAATTGATCGGATCTACCGTCGCAATGCCGCCTGGATACACCTGGCGATGGGCGGGTGAATACGAATTCCAACTGAGAGCGAAGGAAAGATTGAAGGTGATTGTCCCTATCGTATTCTTCGTCATCTTCCTTCTCCTTTACATGGTGTTCAAGTCCGCGATCGAAGCCGCAGTGCTGATCTTCCCGACGCTCTATGCGATGTCAGGTGGATTGCTGCTCCAATGGATGCTGGGCTACAACTTCAGCGTTGCGGTCTGGGTAGGCTACATCGCGCTCTTCGGCATCGCCGTCGAAACTGGCGTGGTGATGGTCGTGTACCTCCATGAGGCTTTTGAGAATCGTATTTCGCAGGGAATGCTGCAGACCGAAGCGGATCTCGAGCAGGCCGTCATCGATGGTGCCGTACAGCGGCTCCGTCCCAAGTTGATGACCGTGGCTGCAGTCATTCTCAGTCTCGCACCCATCCTGTGGGAGACAGGAATCGGGTCCGACGTGATGAAACCCATCGCTGCCCCGATCGTCGGCGGAATGATAACGTCAACCGTGCATGTCCTGATCCTCGTACCGGTATTCTTCCTGCTCACCCGGCGCAAAGCGCTGAAACTCGAGCATGCCCGTTGAAGAACGTCTGGTTGGACACATGGTAGTTCGGCGCGACTCCGAACAATGCGCGTGATTGATGATTTGGCTGCCCCCCAGGCAGCCATCAATGTTGATTATGAATCACTTACATTTACATGCTCGCCGTCGTACCCCGTTTAATACCCCTCAAGTTCAATGGCATCTATCCGACGAAATAAGACCGCAGCGAACGCTCTCGTCCTCTGTCTAAACGCCGCAACAACGGGCAGTGAAGCCACATTGATGCTCGCTGGAAATGCGACTTGGACTGTAGTCGACAGTCGAAACGCTGAACCGCTCTTCATGGGTATGCCAACTCGACACGGTCTTCTTCTACGCATTCTGGGTCGGATGTCGTAGCCGAAATCGCGGCGGCTCCTCGGGCGGCGCATATCAGCGTGCAACTCTCTCCATGGCACCCTGCCTGAGAAGAGATATTTCCCAATCGATAGCCGCACACGGTTTGAGGGTAGCTGTCGCCTTGAGCTACTGGTGCGCTCCCCTGCTGGATGCTTGTTGCCTCAGTTGGAAAGGAATGCGTATGCCCGTCGGCAAAACATACTCGGCTCGCCAGGGTTTCACCGAGTTGTTTACAACGGCAACCCGCTGTACCCAATTCGAGGCAGGGCTTCGTCGGGATTATCTATCCTTGCGATGTGAGGCCTTCGCAGAGGAATCTTCTTTCCGAATCTTCTTCCGGGCTCGCTTTCGCGCCAAGGCCTGTTTCACTCGACGCTTCTCACCTGGCTTTAAGTAATACGAGTGGCGTTTCACTTCTCTAATGATGTCTTCCGACATAACTTTGCGCTTGAATCGACGAATCGCATTCTCTATGGATTCGCCCTCCTGCAATCGGATTTCTGCCACGCTCACCCTCCCCACATACAATCCCGCAACGCGGATCTCATAAAGACGAACGTTTCGTGTAGTCCACTTGGCTGCTACGCATTACCCGCGATAAGCTCGCAACCCGAGTTACTCCCCGATGCCGTCAGAGAGGGTGGACTCCAGCGTCGAGACAGCGTCTGCTGCGCCGAGTTCGAATGGCGCCGGCTGCGCCGCAGCATGTTCTCCCGATTCGGCCACCTCGTCCACTCTGACTGAAA
>DATJEO010000209.1:0-7059 GCA_035496515.1 Occallatibacter sp. | reverse complement strand
TCGTCGGCGTGGCAGCTCTTGCACTCGACTTTCGCGATGTGATCGGGATGCGGGTATTCCTTGATGTCAGCGTGGCAGTTGTTGCACTGCAGGCTGCCGTGAATGCTGGCGCTGAATTTGTCTCCATCCACCGAGATGCTGTGGCCCGAGGAGTCCTGCATGGTCTTGTCGGCGTGACAAGCAAGGCAGTCAGACTGTGCGGCGGTGCGCATCGGAGCCAGCCAAAGAGCCGACGCCATCAGGCATATTCCAGCCAGGCGGTGATGACGAGCGGAGCGGAGGATATCTGAAAGCCACTCGGCCGGGCCGATAAAAACTGCGAGAAAGAAAGCAGCGATGCGCGCGGCTCTGGTCATGCTCTGGTCTTTCCTTCATAGCGCGTGAGCTAAAACTCGTGCGCACATGGCTTCCCCGAGGCGGAGGGTCCGCTCGTGTTTAAACCTTTCGCGGGGATTGCACTTCCGAGGAGACTCCTTTTGCGGCATTGGCGGCAGTGATTGTGGTCACAACTGCAATCAAGTCAAGAGCGCTGTTTAGCTTTCCTTCTGTGACGCGAGCCACTTCACGAGAGGCGATGACAGATCCGAGGCGTCGGTTCGAGGGTGCTGATCACAACAGCGTCTATGGCCGCTCCTTGCGGAGGAAAGCCGCTAGTCGTGATGCGAGTCACATGCCTCCGTGCATAGTTTTCAGGACAATTGTTGCCGCCGACCGAGGTGTGTTTTATGGCGACATCTGCCACAGTTTCGAGTTCAAACATGCTCACCCTCCCAACCGATGCGGTTCGCCAGATTCAGTGGCGATTTGCGGATCGCTACGACCTGCAGATGCTGGTGCAGTCAGCACGGGGTGTGGCTCGCGGCACGGTGGCGCAGATGGTCGCAGCCGGCGAGCGCAACAGTCACGAGTGGACTCCGGCGAAGAACGAGATGCTGGAGGCATTTGATCGTGCAGGAATCACGGCGGCTTTCATGGAGCCGGAAGAGGGCGGCTTCATCAGCGGGCCCAAGAACCTTGCGCTGGCGCTGGCTGCTTTCGAACTGGCGTGGGTTGATGGCGGGGCAGCAACGGCGAGTCTCGCTGGGTTTCTTGCACTGGCGCCGATTCACGAGCGCGGCACTCCGGAGCAGTCGCGGTATTACAAAGCGCTCTCCGCACCACCCCAGCCCGGAGAAATCCGCAAGCCGTGGCGCGGCGCATTCGTGCTGACTGAGCCCATTCCGTACGTTGGCGTGGACACAGGAATGCTGAGCGGCAAGGTGCGAATCGCGGAATGGCGCAATGGCGAGGAGCCGTGGCTGCAGGTGGAGAAGCGCGGTCGATTTATTACGAATATCGCGTTTGCGAACTTTGTTACGGCCGCCGTCACATCAGATGATTCACGATTCAAGGGTAGTTGCGTCATCGTTCTTGAAGAGACGGATGAAGGGACATTCGACCACGGTACGCCGACGAAGAAGCTGGTACACCAGTTGTCATCGACCGGCGACCCCATCTTCAACCTCAAAGTTCCGGCGAGCCGTATTGTTGGCGGCTACACGATCAACGAGGGCGTACTTGTTCCGAACTTCAACCACGGCGAGGTGATCGAAGCGGTGTTTCGCCGCACGCGCGTCACGGTGGGGCTGATGACTGCGGCGAAGCTTCTGTCAGCGGTCGAGCCGGTGATCCGGTATCAGCGCGGCCGGTTTCGCGGGGCTGAGGGCGCAAAGCCAGGTACGATCCGCTACGAACAAGGTATCCAGCAGCGCGAGGATGCGCTGCACAGACTGGTTGATGTCTGGGCGACGGGTGAGGCGGCCGCTTCGCTTGGATTTGCTGCCGCGCGGCTTTTTGATGAGCTGGACCCGATCGAGAAACAGAAGAATGCGATTTTGACGGAACGCGGAACCATTGACGGACGGGCCGAGGTCAAAGCACTGCGTGGAAGCAGGCAGCTCGCAATCGACCTGCTGAAGATGGACGCGGGCGATCCACGGCGTGACGAGATCGGGGCCGATCCTCTGGTCCAGTTTGTGCTGAAAGACGCGGAAGCCAATGTGCTGTGCCCCGCGACGAAGCTGTGGAACACCGGGAATGGCGCGAACATGATGCGTGAGGCGGTGAGCCTGATGGGCGGCTACGGAATTACGGAAGACTGCCCAGGGTTCCTGGCAAGCAAGTGGATGGACGCTCAGCTTGAGGCCACTTATGAGGGGCCGGAAGCAGTACAGCGCAGGCAGCTGACGGTAACGATGACGTCGGAAGTCTTTCTAGCGCAGTTCCGGGCGTGGTCCGCCGAGATGCGCGGGATCGCTGCGACAAATCCCGGCACCGGAGCATGCACGCTTGCGACCGCGATGCGGATGTGGCTGTGGACGCTCGAACATCTGCAGAAGGCGACTGATGCGTCGGGAAACAAGCTCTATCACGGACAGCGGCAGGGCGTGACGTTTCCGCTGGCCGATGCGCTGTGCTGGCTGCTCGCCTCGCGATGCCAGATTCTCGATGTGCTTGAGCTGGAGCAACGTGGCGCTGCCGATCCATCTGTGGCCGACGGTCTTTCCGGTACCGTCCAGTTCTTGAGTGATCTCTGCCATGTCCAGAGCGCACGTGCGGCGGGAGAAGTTTCGCGGATCTGCGCCGAGCTAGTTTTCGGATATAACGAGCATCCATCGTGGAGTGACGAGAAGTGCGCAAGCTGCTGTTTCTCGGCCGATGAGTTGGACGAACTGGAAGAGACGATGCCCGGGATCGCAGCGATGGCCATCGATGTGATCAAGCCGAATGGCAATCATCCGCTCAAAGCGGGTCCGTGCGCCGGGTGTGCGGGCGCGAGCGATTTTCTGCAACTTCAGAACAAGCTTTGCAGTTGCCTCAGCGGCTCGCGGCTGGCCAAGGATCGGGCGGCTGAAACGGTTGGCAAGGTCATGATTCCTGAAGCGCTGGACTATCCCGCATGAGCAGATTCGAAGACACGGCCGGGAGCAGCACGCCTGATATTGAGCGCGCAATCATCGAGGCGGATATTGCGTGCGTCGGTTTCGGCCCCGCCATGGGCGGCTTCTTGACTACGCTGAACCGCGCGTGGATAGAGAATCCGGCCGACCCGATGTTTGAAAGTAAGGTCGCGCCGGGGCTTCCCTTGCAGGTGATCTGTTACGAGCGCGCCGACGATATGGCTGCAGGCGTCAGCGGAGTGGTGACTACCGCACGCGGGATTCGCGCCAGCTTTCCGGATCTGAATGCGGCGGATATTCCGATGGCTGCGCCGGTGAAGTCGGAGCGCATCCTCTACTTGCTCGATCCGATTGGCGCGAGCCGCCGCCCTCTGGCGCTGCGTGTAGGAGATCGGCTTCTTCGCGGATTGAGCGCTCACTTGGGCGTGCGCGACTACGCTTACGAGCTGCCATGGGCGCCAGAATTCCTGCACAAAACGGGCGGTCTGGTGATGTCGATCGGGCAGTTCAACCAGTGGGTCAGTGCACAGATCATGGCGTCGGGCCTGGTGCAGATATGGCCCGCGATGCCCGTGAGCCAGCCCTTGTTTGCGGAAAACTCCGATCGCACAGGCGACCAGGTTGTGGGCATTCGACTGGCGGACCAGGGCGTGGACAAGCATGGCGAGTCCCAGAATGGCTTCGTCGCCGGAATGGACGTGCGGGCCAGCCTGACTGTGGTGGGAGACGGGCCGTTCGGTGCGATCGGCCGCGTGATCGACGAACGAATGGGCATGCCGTCGGGACACGACAAGCGCGAATGGGCGCTGGGCATGAAGTTCGTGATCGAGTTACCGGCCGAGACCACTCTGGAAGCCGGCACAGTTTGGCACACCTTTGGTTATCCCGAGCCGGAGATCTTCGGATTCCTCTACGTGCATCCGGAACGCCTGGCGTCGGTGGGCATCTTCGTCCCGTCCTGGCTGAGCGATCCATCGCGCACTGTCTATCGTTACCTGCAGCACTTCATTCAGCACCCGGCATTGTGGCGCCACCTCAAGAGCGGGACACTGCGATCCTGGGGAGCGAAGTCGCTCGACGAGTCGGGACAACACGGCGAGCCGTTTCTCGTGGGCGATGGATACGCGCGGATTGGCGAAGGCTCAGGTTCCACCAACATGCTGGCCGGCTCCGGCGTCGATGAGGCGTGGAGTACAGGTGTACAACTCGCGGAGTCTGTCATTGAGCTTCTCCGCAGTCGCCGTGGCTTCACAAAGGAGAATCTCGCCGAGACTTACCAGAAGCGTCGTCGTGCAAGCTGGGTCGAACGCAACGCACGTAGTGCGATGAATGCGCGAAATGGATTCCATCTCGGATTTATTCCGGGCCTGATTGGGATGGCCCTCGCCGGAATGACAGGCGGAACTGTTTCTTTGGGCGCGAAGATTCCTCCAGCACATAAACAGATCAAGAAAAGACGAATTGAATCGCGCAAGGAATTAAAGCGCCGCGAGGCAGCTATGGTGGCCGTCGAAGATGGACGGTCACTTCACGATGCCATGATGTCCGCGCGCGGCTGGCCGGAGATCGAGTTCGATGGCAAGTTGCTGGTCTCGCAACAGGATGCTTTGCTTATGGGCGGCAAGGTTCAGGCGATGCCCGGCTATGCCGATCACGTCATCTTTCGCGATGCCGGACTGTGCATTCATTGCGATGACAAGACGTGCATTGCCATGTGCTCCGGGCAAGCCTTGACACTCGCCAGCGAAGGCATTCCTGTCTTCGAACGCGAGAAGTGCGTTCACTGCGGAGCCTGCTTGTGGAATTGCGGACGTACTACTGCGGAAGGACTCACCAACATTGAATTTCGGGCGGGAGCGGGGGGTCTTCACTCCGCCGAGAATTAATAGACATTCAGGAGCTAAAACCATGCCACTCCACATCGTCGTCTGCGCTGGGATCGTGCCGGATCCTCTGCAGACACTCGAGCCGATTACCGGGCCGAATGGACCTGCGCTGAAGAACGAGATGATGCTGCCGGGGGTGCTGGATCCGTGGGCGGCGAGCGCTCTTTATGAAGCCGCGAACCTCGTTGCTAAGAATCCGGGGAGCAAGTTGTGGCTGGTTTCGCTGGGCCCGAAGGCAAAACTGCAGCAGGTAATGATGACGATCGCGCAAAAGGTCAGCTTTGAATTGGTAGCTGTCGATTCGCCTTCGGGTGGATTTGCCGATGCTCAGGCGACGGCGGTCGCGCTTGCCGACGCGATCTCTGCCATTCCGGGTCTCGATCGGACGAGGCTGCTGCTCTTCGGCGGATGGGAATCGGCGTCGCGTGGTGCCGGCGTGACGCTGCAGATCATTGGCGAGCGGCTCGGCATCACCGATCAGTTCATGGGCGTGGACCAGGTTGAAGTGCGCGAGGACGGATCGTTTGAAGTGCTGGAGCGCGTGGAAGGCGGCAAGCATCAAGTGTCCGTGTGCGAGGGAGCTCCGGCTGTTCTGGGCTGGGCAACGGGCAATTTGCCAGAGCCGCGCAACAATCCGCAGATTGGCATGGCGAATATGCGAACCGTGTTGCCAGCGTTGCAGAAGGCGAGGCAGGTTTCACTTGCAGAGGCCGGACTCGAGTACCTCTCGGCCGGCCTGCCGAGCCAGCAGCGGCAGACTCGCGTCGTAAAGGACATGGCGCCCGAGGCGATCGCACTGGAACTCGCGCAATGGATAGGAGCGGAGTAATGGTCGAATCGATTCTTGTTTTGACGCATGCTGACGAGACGGGTTATTCGCTAACGAAAGGCTCTCTTGAAGCTGTCAGGGCCGGGAAAGAATTGGCGCAACAGCTTGGCGCGCAACTCACCATCGGAATCATCGCTATTGATGCGAGCGCGGCAGCAAAATCTGTTTTAGGATCCAGCGCGCGCGTCCTCTGCGTCTCGGGTGAAGCATTTGCCACGGCGCGTTACGCAACGGACGCTGCTGCATGTGAAGCTCTGTCCAAGGCTGCGCAGGCGACCATGATCCTCGCCCCGCAAAGCTCGCGCATGGCTCGTGTTGCTGCGGGCGTGGCGCAACGAATTGGCGGAGCTGTCGATACGCACATCACATCGATCGGTGTTGAGGGCGGGTTCAAGGTCTCGCGGTGGTTCTATCGACAGCGCATCGAAGCTGTCATCACCCGGGCAGCACGACCCTGGATTCTATTGATCGAGGGCGGAGTGTACGCGGCAATTGCGGGTGAACAGGCCGATGTCGCCGTGGAGCCTTTAGCCGTAGAACTGCCAAAGATCCGGACGAGCGTCACGGGCACGCGCGCTCCAGCACTGGATGCGCAAACGATCAGGCCCGATGCGAAGATGCTGTTTGTAGCCGGAGCAGGATGGACGAAGAAGCAGCCTGACGGACAAATCCACGCAGCCGAAGCAGGCGATCTGATCCTGGGCTTTCTTCAGACGACTGGAGCTTCGCTGGGCAGTTCGAAGTCTCTGGTCGATCAGGGTGGAGATGGGCAGCCCGTGCTTCCCTTCCTTACCCACATGAACCAGGTGGGACAGACGGGATCGACGCCGAGGCACCCCAAAGGCCTGGCAACCTGTTGCCATGGAGAAGAGCCGCATGTCGTTGGCTGGCGATTCATCCCCGAACGACGTGCTATATCGCTCGACCCAAACTGCGGATGGGCGCGGGGCAAGGCCGATGTGGTTTATATTGCCGATGCTTTCAAGGTGATGGCGAAGGTGAACGAGCTTTTGAATCTCAAGGCTTGATCGTTTCAAGGATCCGAATCGCAGCTGCGAGCTGGTTCAACCTGCCTCTGGGTTGTTGCTGTCACGGTGTGTGAGCAACTGACAACCGAGAAGCACGATGAACTTCGGGATATTTCTCAAATAGCGGCCTGCCAGCCGCCGAGGCTCTGTTACCAGCCGAAACGCCCACTCCAAGCCACTGCACATCATCCAGCGTGGCGCCTGTGGTTTGGTGCCGGCCAGAAAATCAAAGGCAGCCCCCACTGCGAGCATGACTGCCGGAATGCGATCTTTGTGGGCAAGTACCCACTTCTCCTGCTTGGGGCATCCCAGGCCAACGAAGAGCCAGCGTGCTCCTGACTGTGTGACCTGGCGCATGATTGCCTCGTCCTCTTCAG
>DATJEO010000208.1:0-5831 GCA_035496515.1 Occallatibacter sp. | reverse complement strand
CGAAAGGGGGTGGCTGTTCGTATCGGAAACCAACGAGTCTAAGCAGGGAGAGTATTGGAGCGAACGTATTGTTAGATTGGTCGCGGAATGTGCTCGGGTTTTCAATGATTGAGTTCAATCCAGCTAGCGGACCTGCGAAGTTGTCGGCGGTCAAATCTATGGCCACACTTATTGCACTGCGATCGCCAGCAGCGCCCTGTTGTGTTTCGCGCTTTGTTAGCAGTGTCTGAAGCGTAAGGGCCAACACAATAATGATGCCTGCGGTAATAACGTATTTGCTCACCACGAGGAAAGACCTGGAGCGCGCACGCAATAAAGTTATGAAGCCCCATCCGCAGAGCAATAGAAGCCATCCACGCCCAGTGGAGAAGAGCCCCAAAATCAATGCCGCCGCGATGCTAAGGGCTATCAACCATTTTTTGTTCTCTTCCATCAGCAAGATGAATGCGGTAGAGAAGGCAATCGTTGGTGTCCTATCCAGAAGGGGGCTGAGAGAGGCCGTACTGCCTTCAGACTGCAGATCCACAACGGCTTGCCGAGCTGCTGCGAACATCGCTGCGGACACATTGTAGGTTCCCGCGAGTTTCATCGTGGAATAGATCGACACAGGCACCATTGCGACACAATAGGCCAGCAGAAGATATCTGGTTCTGGGGTTCCCGTTTGATTTCGGGAACCATGTCTGTCCAGTGCTGACCCGTCTTGCGCCGAAAGCACATCCAACGCTGAAAGACACCGCTCCACTCAAAACAACCAGTACAGCGGGCCATTGGAGAGGATCAATTTGCCCTGGAAACCAGGCATACACTGCCGTCGAAACGACCCAGACAGCCGAGAATATAAATGCGGGATAGAGAATGTCAGGGCGAAGCAGATAGTTGATTTCTGAGCAGAGAACGAATGCCCAAAGTAGTGTGTGTATCGGAAGGCTCGCCTTATTGCCATTTATGAGTTGCGCAGCAGTGGCGACGGAACCGGCAAATGCAGTTCCGAGCACGAGCAACAACCCTTGTACGGACGGCGAAAGACTGCTTCCGATTGAATTTGTCTGGATCATGACGAACGTGTTAGTTGGAACTCGAGTACATTACGAACGACAAGGAGGCCACCCAATGCAATGCTGGCAGCCGATAGTAGCAGTGCCATTCCCGCACCGTTGATGCCATAGCGTGGAACGAGGAGTGCAGATCCAACCGCGGCGAGAAGCAATCCGAAGGTGTATACGGGCACTTGGGCACGGAACGCGCGGGCCGCGCTCGCCCCGCAGAGGAGAAAGGAGCCGACTGTGCTCAGCCCGGCGGCACCGACTAACAGCGCCAGCAGGACGACGTGATTGCCGTACTCGGGCCGGTAGATCAGGGTCAGCAACGGGCGTCCGATGAGGAGGGCGAGCGGAACACCAGCGACGGAGACCAGAACGCCCAGCAACGAGAGTTTCGTCAAAAGGGCCTTGAACCGCTGCATGTCGCCTTCGGCATACATGACCGATAGGCGCGTGATGGCCGATTGCGTGAGGGCCAGAACTACAAGATTGATGGCCACGATCAGGTAAGACAAAGAGGCGAATATTCCTTGATCCGCCAGTCCGAGGTCGTGCTGGAGGATGTAGCGGGGAACGTTCACGGTCAATGAGACGATGGTCGCGACCCATCCGAGCGGAAGGCTGAGCATGATCAATCGACGCAGTTCGCGACGATCGAAATGGAAGAATCTATCGTTGGCACCCAGGAGCGCCCGCGCGCTGGGAATGTCGTAAAAGAAGAGCACCGCGAGCCATACGCCTGACATCGCGACGACGGACAATGCGAGGCTACGAAAGTACGCGAAAGTAAGAGAGAACACAAGCACCGAGCCGGCACCGCGCAGGATAAGGCTGGTGGCGACACGATCAAGCCGCTCTTCCCGCTGGAACAGCCCGGCAATCACGTCGCTCATGCATTCGATGCATTTCGAGATGGAGATTAGAAGCACGATGACGCGAACCGGCTCCGATCTTGTGGCGAAAGGCGCCACCACAAAGATCACACAAAGAGCGAGCGCGGTGGTGAGAAGGCGCAATGTGAAACAATCGCCGAACCTGTGCTGTAAGCGGGCATCTGTCGCCTGCACGGAGCGAAGCTGCAAGCTGGTGAAGAGGAAAATCGGCGCAGAGACGGCCAGACCAAACGTAAACTGCCCAACGATGGATGCGTCACCTAACTTGGCCAACGCAGAAAGCATTCCCCACTGGCATGCACCGTAAAGCATGTTGCCTGCAAAGGCCCAAGCGAAGTTCATGCGCAGCGAGGGGAGCGCTTTGACGGACGGTTCTATATCGATCGTGGACATTGCTGGATATGTCTACTGGGCCCCTCTCAGGGCTCATGCCCTTCTTAACGAGAGTGCTCTCTTGAGGTCTGCAATCTGACTGGAGAGTTGCGGTTCGCGGCGGATAAGTTCGTTCCACCAGGCGAAGAGGGAGGCAAGGCATCCGGCGAAGAATCCGACAAACAGTGACAACAGCGTGATGATCGCCCGTTTCGGCGCGGTTTTGCGATCAGGGGGAATAGCCGGCTCCACCACCTGGATAACAGCCGCTTCTTTGGATTCGTCGAGGCGGGCGGCGTCGTATTGGCGGATGAGAAGGTCGAAGAGGGCCTGGCGGTATTTGACTTCGTGTTCTGCGCGGAGGTAGTCGAGGCCGGCGGAGGGAACATCGCGAAGGCCCAGTTCGCTGTAGCCGCCGGAGTGGCTGCGCTGTTCGAGACGCGCGATCTGCTCACGGAGGGAAGCCAGCTCGCGGTTGACGATTTCTACCTGCGGGTTACGGTCAGTGGAATAGGAGCGAAGGGCCTGAAGCTCGACCTCTTTGGCGGCAACCTGGGCGCGCAACGCGGTGAGGCTCTCGATCATTGCCTTAAACTGAGCGTCGAGCTGAACGACTCCCTTGCTTTGCTGCACCTGCTGGAAGGCGAGTTCGGCGCTGAGGAGCGAGTCTCGGGCGTCTTTGAGCTGCCCCTCGTAGAAGAGACGGCGCTGGGAGGCTTCAGTGACGGCGATGCTCTGCGTGAGGAGTCGGAGCTGGGCGGTGTATTCGTTGGCGATGGCGGCGGCGCGGTTGCGGTCGCGGTCGGTGGCCGCAACGGAGATGAATCCGCTTTTTTCCGAGGCGATCTGGGTGTAGGCGGCGAGGTCCTTGCGGGTGGCGGTCATATCGCGATCGCGGTAGATGGTCTGGAGGTTGAATTTTTGGATAATGGCGTCTGCGACAGGGCGAGAGTTCAACATTCCGACGTAGATGTCGTTGGGACTCTTCAGGCCGAGGCCCGCGCCAGCCATAGCGGCCAGAGACCCGGCGCCGGAACTCATCAGCTGGTTCATCATCAGCGTAGCAGTTGACTGGGTCTGCTGCGGCGGCATAAGGCGGGTCACGGCGGTATATCGAACGGGCAGGAGAAGACTCACTATCAATCCAATGATGGTGGAAGCTCCGGTGATCCTGACGATCAGCCACTTGCGTCGGGCCAACTCGGTGAAGAGTTCAATGAGACTCACCTCCGCATTGCCGGTGGTGGATTGTTTGTGCTCGGCGAGATCAGCGAGGCTGATTGCAGCGTCGGATTCGTAGCGGGTTTGGATGGTCATTGCAGCTAGTAGGATGTGCCGATGATGGCGCCGGTCATGGCGGTCTGGGAGAGGATCTGGGTGATGAAGGGGAGTTGCTGCATGAAGCTGGTGGGGGATTTGAGCTTCGTGGGAATGACGATGGAGTCGCCGGGAAGGACGTTAAGGTTGTCGAAGCTGCTGCCCCACAGGCTGTCGTGGTGCTGGCGGCTGATTACGGTACCGTCGGCGCGGATGAGGAAGGCACGTTTGACGTCGGCCTGGCGGGTGGGACCTCCGGCGGCCTTGAGATAGGAAGAGACTTTGCGGCGCGCCTCGTAGCGGAATGCGTTTTCGTTGTAGACCGCGCCGGAGACTTGAACGGTGTTCATGCGGGCGGGAACGAAGAAGGCATCGCCGTCTTCGAGGGGAAAGTCCGGGACGTCGGTGGTGGCGGCGGCATCGAATTTAAGGTCGAGCACGATGCGGCCGGTGGGGTGCACCGCGGCGAGTTGATTGATGACAGCCTGTTGAGCGGTGAACTGTGCTTGCTGCTCCGCGGTGTTGCCGGGAGTCAACGAGTTGGCGGACGCGTAGCGCGCTGCGAGGTCACGCTGCATCTGAATGGTGGAAAGGCGCAGTTCCTGCTCTTGCGCGAGACGGGTGGACTCGCGGGAGAGTTGAGACCCATAAAGATAAGAGTGAGAGGTGAAGCCACCGGCACGCTCAATGAGGTGCCGGAGGGTTTCACCGGGATCGATGCGGTAAACGCCGGGGGCATTGACTTCACCACCGATGCGGACAAACGCGGCGTGCTTGTCCTGGGGGAGGGGCACGTCCTTGCGGGAGAAGATGGTGAGGATGTCGCCCGGTTGAATGGTCTGGTTGTCAGAGGATGACGGCTGGTCAATAGCGTTGCCCAGGTTGAAGGCGATGATGCGGGTGCTGAGGTCTTTAGGATCGCGGCGTTCGATGGCAGCGTACTCCCAATTGATTTCGGCGCTGGCCTGTTCGATATCGGCGATGACGTCATGTGTCTGTATGGAGTTGCGGGGAGCGGGGCGGTCCCAATGATCGCGAGGCTGGGGTCTCAAGTTCTCAGATGAAGGTCTCAGGAGTTGCTGCCCATCCGCATATACCTGAAGGGTGGGATCCGACTGCTGGGTGGGATAGATCTGTGCAGGGCGATAGATCTGCGCATTGGGAAGATCCTGCATGGAGGCTGTACGGAGAGTCAGATTCTGGAGTGGGGAGTGCTCCTGAGGATCCGTGGTATTGGGCATTCTGCCGGCCAGGAAGTTCTGCTGGTTCCAGTAGTCTCGAGTGAGGAGCCGATCCCGACTGGGGATGAGATCGGAGATGCGCATGCCATCGTGCCAGAGGTATCGGCCGGGCTGAGCGACGTGGCCGCGCAGAGTGACGGCGTTTTCGAATTTGGGCGAGATGGGGAAGATGCGGAGGATGTCTCCATCGCGGAGCTGGCGCTGAAGGCCAGCATTATCGAGAGCAAACTCGTCCACTTGCCGGCGTCGATGATTTTCGACCCGCTCGAGAAGTGCGCGGTCATCGCTGGCGAGATTTGATAGACCGGCGACTGTGCCGAGGACGGATTGAACGGTGCTGCCATCCTTGACCTCGTAGATGCCGGGCTCTTTGACGCTCCCGAGGATCGCGACCTGCGGGCCAACGGCAGGGATGTAGACGACATCGCCATTGAGGAGTTGGACATCGTGAGACTTATCGCCATTGCGCAAGAGGTCGTAAATGTCGAACTCGGATACGACCTTGTTGTTGCGACGGAGTTCGATGTGGCGCATGGAGCCTGTGGCTGAGGGGCCCCCGGAGGCGAAGATTGCGTTGACCAGAGTACTGAGGGAGCTGACCGTATAGACGCCGGGCTGGCGGGCGCTGCCGAGGACGAAGATCTGGATTGATCGCAGCTGGCCCAGGGTGACGCTGACTTCGAAGTCTTTATAGAGCCTGCCGATGGCGGAGTGGATGTAGTCCTGAAGCTGGTCGTACCGAAGGCCAGCGGGAGTGAGCGCGCCTACCTTGGGGAGGAAGATCTGGCCGTTGCGATCGACTACGACGCGTGTCTCGAGCTGGACCTTACCCCACACTCGCACCAGCAACTCATCACCGGGGGCAAGGACATAGTCTGCGGGGACAGGCATGCGATCTACAGGCGCGAAGGTGGTCGGCGCATCGTTGAAGAGGCGACGGCAATAGACGGGCACGGGATGGCCAGC
>DATJEO010000207.1:0-4595 GCA_035496515.1 Occallatibacter sp. | reverse complement strand
CATGAGGAACATCTTATACAGAGAACAAGGAACTAGGGACCGACGGAACAGGCAGCTGATCTTAGCAAAGTGCAAACTTGTGGGAAACAGAATTGTCTTGTTCCCCTGGACCCTCGTTCCCTTGGCCCTGTCTTCTACAATCTATTGGGAAACTCATGGCAGAGACACGTGACACGGTAATACTTGGTTCCGGCTGCGCCGGATTGACTGCGGCGATTTACTCGGCGCGCGCAAACCTCAAACCGCTGGTGCTGGAAGGGCACGAGCCGGGAGGGCAGCTCTCGATAACCTCTCTCGTCGAGAATTTTCCGGGGTGGCCGGAGGGGATTCAGGGACCGGAACTGATCGACAACATGAAGCGGCAGGCGGCGCGGTTTGGGGCGGAGTTCCAACTGGCGCATCTGGAAAAAGTGGAGCTGGGAACGCATCCATTCCGGCTGCATACGTCGGCTGGAGAGATTCAAACGCGGACGCTGATTATTGCATCGGGCGCGAGCGCGCGATGGCTGGGGTTGCCGAGCGAGCAGGCGCTGATCGGGCATGGCGTCTCGAGCTGCGCGACCTGTGATGGGTTCTTCTTTCGTGGCAAAGAGATTGCGGTGGTGGGGGGCGGTGACTCGGCGATGGAAGAGGCGCTGTTCCTGACGCGGTTTGCGAGCAAGGTGACGCTGCTTCATCGCCGGCCGCAGTTTCGCGCGTCGAAGATCATGCTGGAGCGCGCCATGGCGCATCCCAATATCGAGTTCAGAACGAATACGATCGTGGATGAGGTGCTGGGCGTTGAAGAGAAGGAAGTAAAGGGGCTGAAGTTGCGCGACGTTGTGACCGGGATGACCGAGGATTTGCGCGTGGACGGGCTGTTTCTAGGGATTGGGCATGAGCCGAATGCGAAGATGTTCGCGGGACAGATTGATCTGGATGATGAGGGCTACGTGCTGACCCGGGACAACATCTTCACGACGCACAAGGGCGTGGTTGTGCCGGGCGTGTACGCGTGCGGCGACGTGCAGGATCGCAGATACCGGCAGGCGATTACGGCCGCCGGAACGGGATGCATGGCGGCGCTTGAGGCGGAGAAGTATCTCGAAGAACACGGGCGCTGAGCATTGCATGCAGCGGACTTGTTTGCGGATTTCCGAGAGCCCGAATGCCCTCTGCAGGCGTGCATTTGGCTCACTTGAATCGCAGGGCTTTGATCGCATTCCGACCATCAAATGACGGCGCTATCGGAAAACATCGAACGGCTTGAACAGGCCATCGCTGACTCCTGCCGAAGAGCGGGGCGGCGTCGTGAAGATGTCGAGCTGATGGCGGTCTCGAAGACTTATCCGGCTGAGACGATTGCCGAGGCGGCCGCGCTGGGGCTGACCTTGTTCGGCGAGAACCGGGTGCAGGAGTTTGCGGCGAAGGCGCCGGCTTTGGAGCGGCTGCGTTCGAGTGCAGAGAAGCCGATGCGGGTACATCTGATCGGGCATTTGCAATCGAACAAGACGACGAAGGCGGCGGAGATCTTCGACGCGGTGGACTCGCTAGATTCGCTCCGGCTTGCGCGGCGGCTAGATGAGGCGGCGGGGAAGTTGGGAAAGCGGCTCCCGGTGCTAGTTGAGGTGAAACTGAGCCCGGAGGAAACCAAGGAGGGGCTGGAGCCGGAATCGCGCGAGGCGGCGGAGTTGTTTGAGGCTTTGCCAGATCTCAGAAACGTCGCAATGCAGGGGCTGATGACGATTGCACCGTGGGGTGCGGAGGAGGCGGTGACGCGCGCATGCTTCCGCAGTTTGCGCGAATTGCGAGACCGGTGGGGGTCGGAGTATTCGAGGCTGAAGTTTGATGTGCTCTCTATGGGGATGAGCGGGGATTTTCCACTGGCGATTGCGGAAGGTGCTACGCGCATTCGCGTGGGGACTGCGATCTTCGGGAAGCGTCAACCTTACGCGGGTCCACAGTGATGTTGCGCGAAGTTGCTGTCGGAGTAATGCTGGCCGTGCGGGCGCAACCGGAGGCGAAGAAGACTGCGATCGTTGGTGTGTACGGCGAGGGAGATGCGGCGCAGCTGAAGATTGCGGTGCAGGCTCCGCCCGTGGAGGGCCGTGCGAATGAGGCGCTGAGTGCGTTTCTGGCGGAGACGTTCGGTGTGTCAAAGAGGTCTGTCGAGCTTGTTAGTGGCGAGTTGTCGCGGACCAAGGTGTTTTTGCTGCGGGGTGTCAGCTTAGAAGATGCTCGACAAAGGCTGCCTAGATTAACTTCCTCATAGGGCGGAGTTCATGATCTCCCACCCATTCGACACAGACGTCGAATGGATGGGTACCCACCGCGCCTGCAAAGGCGACAAGAAGAACGCAAAATGCAACCGGGAAGTTGCCGGATTTTTCGGCCGGATCAACGGAGAAGAATTTTGCAGGCGGAGAGAGCCTCTGCTGGTTCGGGGCGGACGCGGAAGTCGGCGTGGGCTTCGGCGTGGAGGACCTTGCTGTCTTTGCCGATGACGTAGGTGGCGGGAAGGGGAAGGCGCCAACTCTTATCGCCGTTAATGAACGGCAGATTGACGAGGATGGAGAGGTAGTAGTCGCGGTGGTATTCGGGGATGGTGTAGACGAGCCCGAATTTCTCGGCAACAGTGTTGCCTGGATCGGAGAGGATCGGGAAAGGCAGGCCGTGCTGGCCGACCATGAAGTCGCTCTGGCGCTCGGTTTGTGGTGTGATGGCGACTAGCAGAGCACCGGCTTCGCGAAGTTTGCCGTAGAGGTCGCGCCAAGTTTCGAGCTCGGTTACGCAGTAGGGACACCAGCGGCCGCGGAAGAATTTGATGACCAGGGGCCCAAGAGCGAGCAGATCGCGGGAGCGGACGAGTTTGCCGTTCGAGTCTTTTAGGGCGAACTCGGGCGCTTGGGCGCCGATGGGGAGGATGCGGTCTTCTATTCCTGTCGCGAATAGCTCTTCGACGGCGCGCTCGCTGATGGCGAGGCGCTCGGGCTGGACGAGGTTTCGCGTGTTGGCTGTGATCTCGTCGAGTTGGTCTTGGAGAGGGGTCATTGCTGGCCGAGTTGGTTGTGGTGCACGAACTGCGGGTCCTTCGACTTCGCCGGCCCTTACGGCCCGGCTCCGCTCAGGATGACAGTCCGTGTTCATTGCTTAGGATGACAGTCCGTATTCATTGCTTCGGATGACGGTCTGTATTCGTTTGCTCAGGATGACACTCATTATCAGGAGGCAGTTATCGGCCGAATCTTTGTTTGCCCATCAGTCCGCTCATGCCGCCGCGAAGCATTTGTTTGGCCAAGCCGCCTTTGCCCATCTGCTTGAACATCTTACTCATCTGGGCGTACTGGCGGAGGAGCTGGTTTACTTCCTGCACGGATGTGCCGGAGCCGGCCGCGATGCGTTTGCGGCGCGAGCCGGAGATGACTTCGTGGTTGCGGCGCTCGTAGGGTGTCATCGAACTGATCATCGCTTCGAGACGCACGAACTGCTTTTCATCGACCTGGCCGGCAGCCTGCTGAAGTCCGGCGAAGGGGCCGACCGAAGGCATCATCTTTAGGATCGACTCGATGGAGCCGAGCTTCTTGATCTGCTTGAGCTGATCGCGGAAGTCTTCGAGAGTGAAGCCGTCGCCGAGGAGAGCTTTCTTGGCAAAATCCTCTGACTTCTTTCTGTCGAGGGCGGACTCGGCCTTTTCGATGAGCGAGAGCATGTCGCCCATGCCGAGGATGCGGCCGACGATGCGGTCGGGATGAAACGGCTCGAAGGCGTCCGCTTTTTCGCCGGTCCCGATGAACTTGATGGGCTGGCCGGTGACGTGACGGATGGAAAGCGCAGCGCCGCCCCTGGAGTCGCCGTCCATCTTGGTGAGGACGACGCCGGTGAGGCCGAGGCGCTTGTGGAAGTCCTGCGCGGAATTGACCGCGTCCTGCCCGGTCATGGCGTCGGCAACAAAGAGAATCTCTGAGGGGGATAGAAGCTTCTTGAGCTGCTCCATCTCGGACATGAGCTCTTCGTCGACGTGGAGGCGGCCGGCGGTGTCGACGATGAGGGTGTCGCAGGCGAGAATGCGTGCTTCGCGGCGAGCTTCCGTTGCAAGACGCTCTACAAGTTTGGAGTCCGCTTTCTGGCCGTCGATTTTGCCTTCGTAGAGGCGGGCGTCGATGGATTTGGCAACGACCTTGAGCTGCTCGCGCGCGGCGGGGCGGTAGACGTCCACGGAGACGAGCATTGGGCGATGGCCGCCCTTTTTGAGCCAGTGGGCGAGCTTGCCGGAGGTGGTGGTTTTACCGGAGCCCTGCAAGCCCGCCATGAGGATCACCGTGGGGGGCTGGGAGGCGAACTTGAAACGCGCAGTGTCGCGGCCGAGGAGTTCGATGAGTTCGTCGCGCACGATCTTGATGACTTGCTCGGAGGGGGAGAGGGCGGTGAGGACCTCAGTGCCGATGGCCTTGGCGCGGATGTGCTCGATTAGCTCTTTGACGACGTTCAGGTTGACGTCGGCCTCGAGCATGGCGACGCGGATCTCTTTGAGAGCCTCGTCCATGTTTTCTTCCGAGAGGGTTCCCTGGCCTCGAAGGGTTTTGAAGGCCCGCTGCAGCTTCTCTGTAAGGTTCTCA
>DATJEO010000206.1:0-2654 GCA_035496515.1 Occallatibacter sp. | reverse complement strand
TGATGCACGAGCGCCGGGCCATGCTGAAGCAGCCCCCGCATATCCTGGTGACCACCCCCGAGTCGCTCTACATCCTTCTGACTGCCGAAAGAAGCCGGGCAATTCTGCGCGATGTCGAAACTGTCATCGTCGACGAAATCCACGCTGTTGCCGACGATAAGCGCGGTTCCCACCTGGCGCTGTCCCTCGAACGCCTGGAAGCCTTAACTCATGCTCATCCCGTTCGCATCGGCCTCTCCGCAACTCAGAAGCCCATCGAAGATGTCGCCCACTTTCTCACCGGAAGCGGGCGTGCCGATCCCGTGATCGTTAATATCGGACACAAACGTCACCTTGACCTCGCCATCGAAGTGCCCGCCAGCGAACTCGGCCCGGTAGCCAGCAATGAGATGTGGGACGAGCTGTACGATCGCGTTACTCAGCTCGTTCAGCAGCATCGCTCAACCCTCGTGTTCGTCAACACCCGCCGCCTTGCGGAACGGGTTGCCCACAATCTCGGCGAACGCCTCGGCGACGATGCCGTTGCCGCGCATCATGGAAGCTTGTCTCGCAAGCTCCGCCTGGCGGCCGAGAAGAAACTCAAGAACGGCGAGATCAAAGTTCTGGTCGCCACCGCCTCTCTCGAACTTGGCATTGATATCGGCACAGTAGATCTCGTCTGCCAGCTTAGCTCCACTCGCGCTATCGCGGTCGCGTTGCAGCGTGTTGGAAGATCCGGCCACTGGCGAGGTGCGGTTCCCAAAGGCCGAATCTTCACCATGACTCGCGACGAGCTGGTGGAATGTGCGGCCCTGGTTCGCTCCATTCGACATGGTGATCTCGACCGCCTCATGATCCCAGACTCTCCACTGGACGTCCTGGCTCAGCAGATTGTTGCCACCTGCGCCTCGGCGGAGCCGGGCAATCCCGAGAAAGAAGACGCATCCGGCGGTTGGCGTGAAAACGACCTCTTCGCCCTGGTACGCCGCGCATATCCCTACCGCAATCTTCCGCGCGAGACTTTCGACAGCATCATTCAAATGCTATCCGAAGGCATAGCCTCGCGCCGCGGCCGTTACGGCACTTACCTCCATCGCGACCAGGTGAATGGACGCATTCGCGCCCGCCGTGGCAGCCGCCTGGCAGCCATTACCAGCGGCGGCGCGATTCCCGAAACCGCGCTCTTCACCGTGGTTGCTGAACCTGAAGGCACTACGGTTGGCACGCTCGACGAGGATTTCGCGGTAGAAAGTCTCGCCGGCGACGTAGTCCTGCTCGGCAACACTTCATGGCGGATTCGTCGTGTGGAAGGCCGCACCGGCCGCGTCATCGTCGAGGATGCTCACGGCGCACCTCCCGGTGTCCCTTTCTGGTTGGGAGAAGCGCCTGCGCGCACGGCGGAACTTTCCCACGAAGTCGCCTCTCTGCGACAGGAAATCAGCGATCGTCTTCCGAATGTTTCGCCAGTTGGTTTTTCTCCGACGCAGCCCCTCGTTGCAGAAACAGTTTCCTGGTTAAAGGACGAATGCGGGCTGGACGACTCCGGCGCCGAACAACTGACTGAGTACATTCTTCAGGGCCGCGCTGTTCTGGGCGCGGTGCCCACGCAAGACACAGTCATCGCTGAGCGCTTTTTCGACGAGGGTGGCGGGATGCAACTCATCATCCATGCCCCATTTGGCGGCCGCATCAACAAGGCCTGGGGCCTGGCGCTCCGCAAGAGATTTTGCCGCAGCTTCAATTTCGAATTGCAGGCCGCCGCCACCGATAACGGACTCAACATCGCCCTCGCCGAGCAGCACAGTTTTCCTCTCAGCGATGTTTTCCAGTTCCTGCAACCGGAAACCGTTCAGCCGGTATTGGAACAGGCTGCCCTCGCGTCTCCCATCTTTGGCACTCGCTGGCGCTGGGACGCCACTCGTAGCCTCGCCCTTCTGCGATTTCAGGGAGGGAAAAAGATACCCCCGCAAATTCAACGCATACGGTCCGATGATTTGCTGGCGTCCGTTTTCCCCGATGTGGCTGCCTGTCAGGAAAATATAGAGGGCGACATCAAGATCCCGGACCATCCTCTGGTGAACGAAGTTATGAAGGATGTCCTCACCGAGGCCATGGATCTCGACGGACTGAAAGACGTTCTCCGCAGGATTTCCGACGGCCGCATTCGCTGTATCGCCGTGGACACTCCGGTTCCCTCTCAGTTCTGTCACGAGATCCTGAACGCAAACCCCTACGCCTACCTCGACGACGCGCCCCTCGAAGAGCGCCGCGCCCGCGCCGTCGAAATGCGTCGCGTTCTGCCTGAGTCGGTATTGCAGGAAGTCGGTAAGCTGGACCCGCATGCCATTGCCCAGGTCCGCGAAGAAGCCTGGCCCGACATTCGAGATGCTGATGAACTTCATGACCTGCTCCTGACCTTGGTCGCGGTTCCCGCCGAAGGCTCGAATGTCATTGAGAATGCCCAGCCAGGAGCAGGTGCCCTCGCCTCTCCAGCCGAGCCAGGCTCGGCTGATTTATCCGCCTGGCAACCGTTCTTCGAGCGACTCCAGTCTCAACGGCGTGCCGCTCGCGCCATTAACGATGGCCGTAATTATTGGGTGGTGGTAGAACGTGCAAAAACCTTCTCAACCCTATTCCCGAAAGCCAGGTTCGAAACTCAGCTAGCCGATATCGAA
>DATJEO010000205.1:0-63362 GCA_035496515.1 Occallatibacter sp. | reverse complement strand
GGTTGCGAGGTCAAGGTGCTCGAGTCTTCAGCTCGTTTCCTGAAGGGCACAGGGGCAAGACTGATCGTGGAACCTCATTTCGTCGATGGTGTGCTGAGTACTGAACGCTGTTGCAGTTTCCTGAAATCGGCAGGGTATCGTGTGAGAGTCAGGGAAAAGGTAGGAGAGTCTGAACCGTTGATTGAGGCGATGCCCTGAGCAGAAAAATGTTGCAGCCTGCCAATGGTTTAGGTCAGTAAACGCGGCTCATCAACCCTTGAATTCCATGCTTAATTAAGCGCGCTGGCAGATCTGGAAGGGAATCGAAAGAATGACGAGTGGATGCAGGAACTGCGGGAGTTCCAATGTTCGAGATCTGGGATCGGTCGGCAGAGTGGCGCCATTCTTCCTCAAACGCGTCCTTGGCGCTGAACTTCGAGTGGCCAACTGTTCGAATCGACTGAAACAGCTCATTCGAGATTTGGCGACAGCTTCCCGAGTCTCCCGGTTGACGGCACAATCGGTATATATCGAAATGCAGTTTTGCCGGGATTGTTCATTCATCCAAACCAAGATCCCGTTCCGCGACGACGATATTATGCGCCTGTATCAGGACTATAGATCATCCTCGTACAACCGGGAACGCATCTATTTCGAGCCAGCCTATGGGAAAATCGCAGACTTCGTGGGCCACGATGAAGTAGAGGTGCAGAACCGAATTGAAGCGACCACGCGTTTCCTGCGAAACAAGGTCGTCATGAAGCAGCCCTTTTCGATTCTGGATTACGGCGGTGCGGATGGCAGGTTCATCCCCGATCTGGTTGGCTCGAAATTTGTGTATGACGTTTCGACAATTGAGCCGGTGCCGGGCGTCTCGCGTGTGCACTCCGAGTCCCAGCTGGTTTCGTATTCGCTTGTCCTGCTTGCCCACGTGACTGAACATGTACCCTTTCCGCTCGAACTGGTGAGGAAGGTCTCTGAGTATGTCCGACCGTCGGGCTATCTCTATCTTGAAAATCCCAAAGAGATTTCGGACAAGGATATCGATCAACTCGCGAGCGGAGGTGGTGCGTTCGAAATCGGGGTGCACGAACACATAAATCAATACAGCGTTTCAGCAGTGCGCAGGTTACTCGAAGTTGCAGGCTTTCGAGTGATCGCGGTGGAGTGCGTTCCTCTCGAGTGCGGTTGGTCTACCCAGCTCGTCATCCGCGCCTTGGGCCGAAAGGAGTGAGGGCAATCGGAAGCCGGAAGGAACTCTGCCCTGCTGTGCCAGCGACCAATCTCGTGCGCGGTTTGACTGTAGCCCTCTGGCGGGATCGTCGGGAATCGTGCGAAGGCCTCTATGCTCTCATTTTGCAGCAGGATCGGGTTCGAAGGCGGGTAAGTCCTTGGCGAGCCTCATGCTAGACTCGTGCCATATGCGTTCTCGAAATTGCGGGAAAGACCAGGGAAACCCTGCAGGAGAAAGGGTCCAGTGGTGGCTCGCAAAACGACTGATGGCCATTAGCTTAGCCGCCGCAGCTTTACTTCCTTTTTGTGCAAGTACCCAAGGCGGCGCGCAAGCGGGATACCCGACCTACGACAGCAGTGGCAGCGGAAGTCAGAGTACCGGCTCAGCCGATTGTTCCGACCCCGCATTTGCGTCGACAGCAGGCTGTTCCCGGCTGATCACGGGGCAAAATCTAGGTCAGCCAGGACAGATCCAACCGAATCAGACGGGCATCTTCGGTCAGAGCAGTCCGAGCGCATCGTCGATGTCCGACAGAAACTACTACGATGTTGACCAGTATGGCCGTCAGCCAAACCGGCTACTCAATCAGCCTCCGCCAATTCCGGAGCACCTGACAGAGTTTCAGAAATTTGTCGCCTCAGGCATAGGGCAGGTCTTACCGATCTATGGCGCAAACCTCTTCCGCCAGGTCCCGTCAACCTTTGCACCTATCGATATGGCACCGGTTCCGTCCGACTTTGTGATCGGTCCAGGCGATGAATTACGCATTCGCGTGTGGGGTCAGCTCAGCTTTCAAGCAAATGTTCGGGTCGATCGCTCTGGCGAAATATATCTTCCCCAGGTCGGCCCCGTACACGTCGCCAGCATTCCATTCTCTGAAGTGGACAAGCATCTGCGGGATGCAATCGGCCGCGTCTACCACAACTTCGACCTGACGGTAGATCTTGGGCGGATCCGCTCCATACAGGTATACCTGGCTGGTGAAGCTCGAACGCCAGGTTTATACACGGTAAGCTCGCTCAGTTCTCTCGTCGACGCGCTGTTCGTCGCCGGCGGCCCAAGCACCTCGGGATCACTGAGACGTATCGAAGTGCGCCGTAACGGCGAGAAAGTCGCAGATTTCGACCTGTACGCGCTGCTGGTGCATGGGGACAAGTCTAAAGATGTGAAGCTTCAGCCAGGCGACGTGATCTACATCCCTCCCGTAGGCGGTCAAGTCGCAATCACCGGAAGCGTGCGAGTTCCGGGCATCTATGAATTGCTGCCGGGTGAGTCAGTATCCGAACTGGTCACCGATGCCGGCGGCGTTTCCGCAGTGGCGTCACAGGCACGTATTTCGATTGAGAGGATCGAGGAGCATCACAGCCGCACTGCGATGGAAGTTGCTTTCGATCAATCAGGACTCGCAACCGCGCTAGCGGATGGTGATCTGGTCCGAGTCTTCTCAATTGTTCCGCAATACACGAAAACCGTCACCCTCAGGGGAAACGTGGCAAATCCAGGGCGCTTCGCCTGGCACCCTGGCATGCGTGTCAGCGATCTGATTCCAGACAAGGATTCGCTGATCACCCGGAATTATTGGTGGAAGCGTGCCCAATTAGGACTGCCCGCTCCGGAGTTTGAGCCGACCCCAGAGTTCCGCGATCTCCGCCAACCTAAGGAGAATGAAGCAGTGACTCTTAGACCGCTGGGAGAGCTCGGGGGCGATCAAGCAGGCGCTCAGGGACTGGGCCAGAGCGGGTCGCAGCAAAGCGGAACGTCGCAGGATCAAACCGCGCCTGCGACGCCTCAAGATCAATCGAAACATGGTTCGAACAGTTCTCTGGCAGCCCAGCAGGAAACTACATCGCGTGGAGATCTAGACAGCCAGTCGCAACTGAAGACCAGAGTCAAAATTCTGGCACCGGAAATCGACTGGAACTATGCGGTAGTTGAGCGCGTCGATCCCGAAACGCTGAAAACGACCTTGATCCCGTTCGACCTCGGCAAGCTCGTTCTTCAGCATGACTCCTCTCATGACCTCGAGCTGCGCAGTGGGGATCTCGTTACGATCTTCTCTGAAGCTGACATCCGCGTACCCACGGAGCAGCAAACCAAGCTGGTGATGCTCGATGGCGAGTTCGTCCATGCAGGGGCTTATAGCGTGCGGCCTGGCGAAACGTTGCGCGAGTTAGTGGCGCGCGCGGGTGGAATCACCACAAAGGCCTACCTCTATGGCTCGGAGTTCACCAGAGATTCAGTGCAGAAAGCCCAACAGGCAAGAATCGATGAATACGCCCGATCACTGGAGGCCTCGATTCAACGAAGCAATCTGGCTCTGGTCGCCGCCTCCGCAACTTCTCCCGAAACTGCTGCATCCAGCACAGCGGCTCAGGCGACCGAACGAGACCTCCTGGCCGGTGTGAGGCAAATAAGGGCTACTGGTCGCATCGTCTTGGAGTTCAAGCCCAGTTCTCGGGACATTTCATCTGTACCCGCCATTGATCTGGAAAACGGGGATCATTTCGTCATTCCCCCGATCCCGGCCGTAATCAATGTGGTCGGCGCCGTGTACAACCAGAACTCCTTCCTGTACAGACCTTCCCAAAGGGTTGAAGGATACCTGCTGCAAGCAGGCGGCCCAAATCGTAATGCTGATAAAAAGCATGCCTTCATTATCCGCGCAAATGGAAACGTGGAAAGCCGGGATCACTCAGGCGGACTCTGGTCTTCCGACCGGTTCAGCCAGCTGCATTTGAATCCGGGCGACACAATCGTCGTTCCGGACAAGACGTATAGGCCTTCTGTACTCCGTGGCTTCCTCGACTGGTCGCAGTTGTTCTCTCAGCTTGCGTTTGGTGCTGCTGCCATCAATGTCCTGAGGTAGCTTTCCGGGCACGATGTGATTGCAGTCACTGTTCAGTTTGCGGCGACAAGTCTAACTTTGTTGACGGATAAGGTGTGACCAAAGCAAAGGCTAGACGAGGCCAGAGGCGAGAAATCTCATTCCATCCAATCTGGCGTCGTGCTCGTGGGTTAAGACACGGCACTGCAGAAGAAGAGAGAGTAGAAACCGGCAGAAGCCATCCACGAGCGGGGCTTTATGCAACTCCCATTCGAATGGGAGCTACACTGCCTGATTCATTCGAAGCCAAACTAAAGAACGATTACGAGCGGCTGGATTCGGCTCGCATTCAACAGGGGAAACCATCTTGGAGGGAGCGAGTTGTTCGGCATGTTCTCGAGGCAATCCCCCGCACTACTGCGTTAGGTCAAAGCCATCCTTCGCTTTGTGCTTGAAAAGACCTCCTCAAAGTTCCTGGGTCGAGTCCAGAATTCGAAGGGCCTTTGACATACTCTTCTCTACTGCCTTTTTGACGACATGCTCTATGCCGATGCTGCTCATCGCGGCCTGCGTGCGATTGACTTCCAAAGGCCCAAGTCTGTTCTGCCAGGAACGCGTCGGTCGAGAAGGCCGGCTCTTCAAGATGTACAAGTTCCGAAGCATGATGAAATCTCAGACCGGAGATGTCGAACCTTCTCTCACCAAAGAGGGCGATCCGAGGGTGACTCCCGTGGGACGCTGGCTTCGCAAGTTCAAGTTAGACGAACTCCCTCAGTTCTACAACGTACTGCGGGGTGATATGAGCCTGGTCGGCCCCCGCCCCAAGTTGCCACGGTATGCCGCAATCTTGAATATGCCGTATCGCCCCGGTATAACAGGGCCCGCGACGCTCGCATTTCATCGCGAAGAAGAGATCCTCCGAAGAGTTGCTCCGGGAGAATTGGAAGAGTTCTACGCTGAGCGGATCAAGCCGTACAAAGCGCGTCTTGATGTCTGTTATATGTGCAATGCCAACCCCATATCCGATTTACGAATCATCTTCGCCACCGCTCTTCGTCGACCGGCATTGCTTACGTGGGCAGCAGCGAGTCTCTTGCGGCCGTTTGATGCATCCGAACACAATCCGCTCGAGCCGGAGATGATTCAACAATCCCAGATTGCCTGGACGACCTCGCAGAGCAGTTCAGACCTCGATGATGGAATGAGGGAACCCGCCTAGAAGCGCCTACCAGGATAAAGATCCGGGGTGTTAGCGAGTATCGGAACAGATTTCCCGCACCTTCTGACTTCTAAAATCGAACCCTCGCTGCGAAGAACGCGAAATACCCTAGTCATCAGTGTGGAGCGGGCTGCAGGGACCTGCTCGGCATGGGACTTTCTGAGATCCCGTGTCGTTTAAGATCTCATCGAGGTTCTTGATGCTTAATCGTCGTGAGTTTCTCGCCGTGGCTTCCGCAGCTGCCAGTGCAGCCCTGATTGAAAAGACAGCTTCCGCCAAAACGCATGGCGGTCACGAAAGCGTATCCGGCACGCCGGAGGATTACACCCGCTATGTGAATGTATTTATCGGTACGGGAGGTCACGGCCACTGTTTCCCTGGAGCAACTGTGCCTTTCGGCGCCGTACAACTGAGCCCGGACACGGGTGTTCGCGACTGGGACTGGTCTTCCGGCTACCATCACGATGACACCACCTTGATGGGCTTCAGCCACACGCACCTGAGCGGCACCGGTGTAGGTGATATGCTCGATCTCCTTCTCGTGCCGCGTACCGGAGAAGTTGTGCTGGCTCCGGGAGTCGATCCCGAAGCGCGAACCAAGCCGGATGGAACTTACCGCTCTCGCTTCTCTCATGCGGATGAGAAAGCGGAGCCAGGCTACTACTCGGTTGTCGCGGAAAGCGCGGGCGGCGCGAAGATCAGGACCGAACTGACCGCGACGGAACGCACAGGTCTCGCCCGCTTCACCTTCCCCGCAAATGAGCCAGCTCATGTCATTCTCGATTGGCATCACGCCTATGGAGAGGAAAGCCCGGTTAAGTCGGCCGAACTGACAGTCGTGAGCGACACGCTCATACAGGGCGGCCGGCACGTGAGCCGATGGGCGCCGAATCGCGAGATCCATTTTGCAACCGAGATCTCGGTCAAGCCGACGAAGATCGAGCTTTTCTCTGATGACAAACCCTTAAACGATCTGACCGCGAGCGGGCGAAATCTGAAGATGGTTCTTCATTTCGAACCCGGCACGACCGTCATGTTCAAGTCCGGAATTTCGATGGTCAGTGCTGCCAACGCGCTGGCAAATCTCAAGAAAGAACAGCCGGCATTTGACTTCGACGCAACCAGAACCGCAGCGCGCCGCATGTGGCAAAAAGAACTCGCGCGAATTCATGTCGAGGACTCGAGTGAAGAGCGCAAGACCGTCTTCTATTCAAGCCTCTACCACATGATGTGCGCTCCGACGTTGGCTGACGACTGCAATGGTGAGTATCGCGGCATGGACAAGAAGGTCCACCAACTCGGCGCGAGCGAGCACAACTACAGCACCTACTCACTGTGGGACACATACAGGGCTCTCCACCCATCGTTCACGCTTTGGCAGGCGGACCGCATTGCTCCATTGGTCAATTGCCTGATACGCATGGCAGAGCAAAGTATTTACGGATTCCCGATTTGGCCGCTGCAGGACGGGGAGACGTATTGCATGCCCGGCTATCACGGTGCCAGCGTGATGGCGGAGGCCTGCGCCAAGAAGATTCCAGGAATCGATTGGAATCGGGCATATGCGGGCATGCGCAAGCGCAACATGGTGGATGACTACATGGGACTCGGCTATTACAGGCAGATGGGCTACATTCCTGCAGATAAAGTCGATGAATCCATCGGGAAGTTCGTCGAATACTCGTACTGCGATTGGGCCTGCGCACGGGTTGCTGAGGCTACCGGTCACGCGGATGACGCGAGGATTCAACGAAAGCGATCGCAGAACTACCGCAACATCTTCGACGCGCAAATGCAGTTCATTCGTCCCAAACTCGCGAATGGGGAGTGGGTTCCGAATTTTGATCCCAAGGCTACTGGCCACGTTCCTCATCACCGCGACTACACCGAGGCAAACGCGTGGCAGAGCACGTTTTTCGTACAGCACGACGTGAAAGGCTACATGGAATTGTTCGGAGGGCGAGAGCCATTCGCGAAAAAGCTGGATCGGTTATTCACTGAGCAGCCCGGCGTGAGCAATGAGTCAGTTGCCGATATGACGGGGTTCATCGGGCAGTATGTGCACGGTAACGAGCCCAGCCATCACATCACCTACCTCTATACGTGGGCGGGTCAGCCCTGGAAGACGCAGGAGAAGGTGCGCGAGCTCTTGCTTATGCACTATCGCAACAACTTCGACGGCCTCGATGGGAACGAAGATTGCGGGCAGATGTCGGCGTGGTTTGTCATGAGCGCGATGGGCCTTTACGCCGTCGATCCAGTCAGCGCCACGTACGTATTATCCGCTCCACTGTTCAAGCGGATTTCGATCCCGCTCGGCAATGGACGTCAGTTGGTCATCGAGGCCGAAGGCGGCGATGATCCTCAGAAGAGCCGGTACATTCAATCGGTATCCCTGAACGGGAAGGCTCTCGACGGGCTGTGGGTTCGGCACGAAGATCTCATGCAAGGTGCGCACCTGGTTTTCAAGTTGGGCGAAGAGCCGAATACGGCGCTCGGGACCTCTGAAGACAAGATGCCCCCTTCGCTTACCTCCTAGCATTTCGGTCAAGTTAGCGTGGCAGCCAGGCATTTCGTCCTGCCTGGTCGCCGCTCTGGCCATCCGAGCCCGTATTTGTTCAAATTCCGAATTATTTCCTTGACAGGTGGGCGCGGCCGAATCTAACGTTCGGTTCGAACTCTGAACTATATGCAAAACTGCCGGGAGTCAACCTGGATTCTGGAGGTACCAATGATCGAACACGCCCCTCGGAAACGGCTGATCGGGTTAGTCATCTTCTCTCTGTTTATTTGGATGTCCCAGTTCGCAATGGGACAAGCGGTTAACGGAACCCTGCTTGGAACAGTCACCGATGTGACAGGAGCAGCAGTTGCGAATGCGAAGGTTACGATCAAGGAAACGTCTACAAGCGTGACCCACGAATCCATTACAAATGGAAGCGGAAACTACACATTCCCGGATTTGCATCCCGGTGGGTATACGGTAACAGTGGAGTCGTCCGGCTTCAAGAAAGCAACGCAAGAGAACGTTCAGCTCCTGAGCAATTCGGCGGTTCGAGTCGATATAGCGATGCAACCGGGCAACGTCACGGAATCAGTGACCGTGACGACTGCTCCCCCCGTACTGCAGACCGACCGTGCTGACATCAGCACCAAAATTGACTCGACCAACGTGATGGCTTTGCCCCTCACTACGGGGCGCAACTTCCAATCGCTTCTCAATCTGGTTCCCGGTACCAGCCCCGCGACCTTCCAGCATTCGCAATTCTTCAACGCACAGAATTCTCTGCAGACCCAGGCCAACGGCATGCCGCGAGTCAGCAATCTCTATCAGATTGAAGGCATCGACGATGATGAGCGGACGGGCCTGCTACAGATTCTGATTCCTCCAGCGGAAGCAATCCAGAGTGTTGATGTCTCGACGAACAACTACGAGCCTGAACTTGGCCGCTCGGTTGGCGCCATCACCAATGTGACGCTCAAGTCCGGCACCAATGCCTTCCACGGTTCGGCGTTTGAGTATCTGCAGAACAACTATGTCAACGCTCGCTCCTACTTTGGCCCGAAGCTTGGACACCTTTCCTACAACTACTTTGGAGGCGCTATCGGCGGCCCCATCAAGAGGGACAAGCTTTTCTTCTTCGGCGACTACCTCCGCACGATCGATAGTGAAAAGATTGGCAGCACATTTACGGTCCCGGATGCTCGCTGGTATACCAACGCCGGACTCACACCCGGCTGCGCCGACCCGGCTGGTTGCGTCGACTTGAGTGGCGCCCTTTCAGGCACGACCGGGCAAATCTACGACCCGGCCACGGGCGACGGCACAGCCGCACATCCCCGGACTGCCTTCCCAAACAATCAGATTCCTATCAGCCGGATCAATCCTGTTTCGTTGAACATGCTTCAGCAACTCAATGCGGCTTTTCCGAAGTATGGAAAGCTGGATTCAACCAAGCCCTTAAGCAACCCCTCCAACAACTACACCACCACGCTTCCATTTAGAAAGGATGCGCACAGCTTCGACGTCAAAGCTGATTGGATCCTAAGAGAAAAAGACCACCTGAATGGCCGCTTCAGTTGGCAGCGCACCAACACTTTCCAGGCGGCAGCCTTTGGCAACTTCCTCGGCGGCCCGCAGGGCGGTGGCTTCGAGGCTAAGGGCAATCAGACGGCCTACAGCACTGGCGGCATCTACAACCATGTTTTCTCGCCCACGTTTTTGACCGAGGTTCGTGTCGGCGTAGCACACCTCCGCAACACGGCGTTGCCGCCCGATTATGGCTCGAACGACGCGACTGCCATCGGTGTACCCGGAGTCAATATTGACGGGCAGCCCTTTACCTCCGGACAAGTCGGCATCACCATCAATGGCGGCTTCTCAAATCCGCTCATCGGGTATTCAGCCTCGGTGCCATGGATACGCTCAGAAGCGAACATCGATGCAGTGAACACCTGGACAAAGATTACCGGCAACCACACGTTCAAGTGGGGTGTTGACCTTCGCCGGGTTCGCGACGATCTCTTGCAGGATCAGACCTTCAGTCCGCGTGGCGCGTTCACCTTTAATGATTTGCAGACCTCCACGACTGGCGCGAAGACCAATATTGCGAACTTCATGGGCAGTTTTCTTCTCGACCAGCCGAGCCAGACGGGACGCGATCTGAACACGTTTGTCCCGCGCTACAGGCAGTGGTGGTTCTTCGCCTTTGCCGGAGACAAATGGCAGGCCACGCCCAAGCTGACCCTCGACTATGGCCTACGCTGGGAGTTTTATCCGCCCGCTACGCCACCCATCGCCGGCGGCTTTTCGAACTACGACCCCTCGAACAACACGCTTGTTCTCGCCGGGCTAGGAGGCAATCCCGAAAACCTTGGCATGGAGACTCAGTACAAATACTTCGCTCCGCGTACGGGGCTCTCCTATCGCGCGCATGACGCTACGGTGATCCGCATGGGCTTTGGCATGAGCTATATCCCGTTCACGGATAACACGTATGCGTACAACTTCCCCATCCGCGCGAACAACAGCTATCAGCCGGCGGGCGGATCAACCTTAACTCCCGCAGTTCTCGCCGATGGCGTTACAGTTGCGACGTTCCAAGCTGGTTTCCCGGCGCCCGTCCCGGTAGCGATCCCCGACAATGGGATCATTGCTGCGAACACGCCGTTACTCATCAATCAGGTCTATACCTACATCCCAAAGAATTTCAAAAATTCTTACGCTGAAGCTTGGAACGTTGCCCTTCAGCAGGGTTTCGGACCGAACTTGAGTCTGCAAATTGCATATGTAGGTAACCATGGCACGCGCATGAATCTTTCCCAGAACATCAACCTGCCAAGCGTGTATGGCGGCGGCAATGCTTCACTGCCGGAAAACTCCACCGCAATTACGGGTGGCGCCACGGGGCGTACCGCAGCTACAAACGAGTACTTTCTTGGCTACTCCTCGAACTACAACGGCCTGCAGGTCCAACTTACAAAGCGCTACTCTGCCGGCCTCACATTTACCTCTGCATTCACGTGGGGAAAAGCACTTACCTACGCCACCGGAGGAGACGACAACGGCAGCCTGGTTTTCTTCATCGACCAACGCAGGAACTATGCTCCTGCCGACTTCGATCGTTCGAAGAACTTCGAGCAGAGCTTCACGTACGAGCTGCCAGGCGGACGTGGCCACAAATACTTCAACTCCGGCATTGGCGATGCGGTGTTTGGTGGCTGGAGACTCTCCGGTGTCATTTCTATTCTTTCCGGATTGCCATTCAGCGTATATGCGAACCAAGGCGTACTCAACACGCCAGGAACCGCGCTGCTGGCAAGTATGACCGGCTCTCCTAAAGTCACACACCAAATCGGAGCAGACAAACCGTGGCTGGATAAATCCAATCTCTCGCAGCCAGCCGGTTGCGCTGGAGCATTTCCTTGTACGCCGGTGCTGGGCAATACAGGCAGAAATCAGTTCAGGGGACCGGGCTACTGGCAAAACAACTTCTCGCTTGCCAAGAAATTTACGATGTTCCGGGAATTTGCAAGTGAGCTTCGTATCGATGCGGTGCAGTTAACGAATACTCCTCAGTTCGCCAATCCCGCTGCGGGCAGCGGAACGATCATTACAAACGCGAACTTCGGTAAGGTAACGAGCACTCTGGGCAGTGGCCAAGGCACCGTGAACGGTATTGGTGGTGGGCGCAGCCTCCAGGGCTCTCTCAGAGTATCCTTCTAGCTTTCACACCTGGTGGGACGAGGCACAGATGCTTCGTCCCGCCTTCATCCGCGGCGCACTGCACGCTGCTGCCCGCATGAGGACATCAATAATGAGCATTCACTCCCGCCGGACATTTTTGACGGGGTCCGTTGCGGTGGCATCGCTGTGCGCTATGCCAGCCCTTGCACAATCTGCGAAGTCTCCATTTCGGGTTGCAGTGATAACGGACGAAATCTCGCCAGACTTTGATCACGCCTGTCATGTCGCTTCGCAGGAATTTGGGATGCACTGGGTTGAACTGCGTTCCCTGTGGGGCAAAAGCTTGATGAATCTTAAGGAAGATCAGCTTGCTGACGCGCACAAGATTCTCGAGAAATACAAGCTTCGGGTTACGGATATCGCCAGCCCTCTTTTCAAGACGGATTGGCCTGGAGCGCCGCGATCGCAATACGGATCGAAGGGCGACATTCACGGCGCCTCCGAGACAACTTTCAAAGAGCAGGATGAGATCCTGGAGAAGTCGATCTCCCTCGCAAAGCAATTCAAGACCAATAAGGTGCGGTGCTTCGACTTCTGGCGGTTGGACGACGTCAAACCCTACCGGGAAGCAATCGACGACAAACTCCGTCAGGCGGCGGATAAGGCAGGGAAGCAAGGCATCCTCCTGGTGCTGGAAAACGAATTCGAGTGCAACACCGCCACCGGGCGTGAATCAGTTCGTACGTTAGGCGCTGTCAAATCATCGTCGCTGGCTCTGAATTGGGATCCCGGCAATGCGGTAATGCGTGGCGAGATGGATGCCTATCCCACCGCATGGGAGATGCTTCCGAAAAACAGAATTCATCACTGTCACGTGAAAAATGCGGTCAAGAATGAATCCGGAAAAATCGTGTGGGCTCCGACTGGCAAGGGCGTAATTGATTGGACCGGTCAGTTCCGCGCGCTCAAAGAGGCCGGATTCAAAGACGCTGTCAGCCTCGAGACTCACTGGCATGGAGCGGCGACTCCGGAAGAGTCGAGTCGCATTAGTTGGGCCGGCATGAAGAAAGCACTGGCAGATGCAGGCGCGCTGTAAACGAGAGAGAACTTTCAATTCGATAGAAACATCATTCTCTTGGGAGGGTATGTGCTTACACGACGTGAATTCATCGATACGCTTGCGACAGGAACGGCTGGACTAGCAATAGCGTCGACCGCCAAGAGTTACGGTCAGATTCTCGGGTCCAACGACCGCTTGAATTTTGCGGTAATCGGGCTCCATTCCCGCGCATACGCGCACTTGTCGGCTCTGAAGGCGAACAAGGCGGCGGCAAGAATTTCCTATGTCTGCGACGTGGATACGAACACCATGAAGAAGTTCGCCACCGAGACTGAGAAGGAGATGGGCGAAGCTCCGAAGACTGACCAGGACTTCCGCAACATTCTTCGGGATAAGGAAGTCGATGCGATTACGATCGCAACTCCCGATCACTGGCACGCACCCATGGCGATTGCGGGCCTCGAGGCCGGCAAGCATGTGTATGTCGAGAAGCCGTGCAGTCACAATCCCGCCGAAGGAGTCATGCTGGTTCAGGCGCAGAAGAAGTACGGCAAGCTGGTGCAGATGGGCACGCAGCAACGCTCAAGCCCGCACACAATCGAGATCGTCGACCGCATTCACAACGGCGATATTGGCCGCGCATACATGGCGAAAGCCTGGTACGTAAATGTGCGCAAATCCATCGGGGTTGGAAAAGAAGCTCCCGTACCATCGCAATTGAACTGGGATCTCTGGCAGGGTCCTGCGCCTCGCCGCGCCTACACCGATAACATCCAGCCTTATAACTGGCACTGGTTCAAGGTTTATGGCACGGGCGAAACGCTGAACAACGGTACACACGAGATCGATGTGTGTCGCTGGGCTCTTGGGGTGGACTTCCCGGAACGCATCAGTGCGCAGGGTGGCCGCTACCACTTCAAGGATGATTGGCAGTTCTATGACACGCTGGTCACGAACTTTGAGTACCCCGACAAGATGATTTCCTGGGATTGCAGATGCTGCAACGGAATGAAGCTCTACGATCGCGACCGTGGCTCAGTGATCATGGGAACGAATGGGTCAGTCCTTGTCGATCGCGATGGCTACGAGATCTTTGATCTCAAGGGCAAAAAAATCAACGAGAAGAAAGCGGGCTCTGAAACCTCGTCCAATGACTTGATGGGACGGGATTCGATGACAGACGCTCACTTCGCAAACTTCATAGCTGGAGTTAAGAAAGGCGAAAAGCTAAACGCTCCGATTTCAGTCGGGAATGTGGCTGTGACCATGCTGCAGTTGGCAAACGTGGCTTGGGACGTAAAACGAGTGTTGACACTCGACACAGCCGACGGAAAAGTTCAGCACGATCCCGAAGCCATGAAGCAGTGGACTCGCACCTACGAAAAAGGATGGGAGCCGCACGTTTAGACGGTTGTAATGAGTGGCCTCCTCTGCCACTCATCTTTTGTCTCAATCTCCGCTGTATGTTTGAGGAGCAATTCTGATATGAGAGAAAACGTTTCACGTCGACATTTCCTACAAGGAAGCGCACTGGTTGCCGCTGGAGCATCAATGCCGCGTTCATCTCTGGCGCTGGCTCCGTCCCAAGAGACCGGGAAGCCGTGCCCAATTCAGCTTGGAATTGCAACGTACACGTTCCGCGCTTTTCCACGCGAAAAGATGATCGGGTCTTTGAAGCAGCTCGGCATCAACCAGATCAACGCCAAAGACATTAAGGATCACTTGCCCTCCGATCCTCAGCAGGAAGATGCCGCTCTCAAGGACTATGCGGCGGCCGGCATCAAGCTGCACGCCGCCGGAGCGATCTACTTTCGTAAGGACGAAGACGAGGATATCCGGGCAAAATTCGAGTACTGCAAGCGTGCGGGCATCGGCGTGATTGTGGCCGGCGACCCAACTCCGGAAACCCTGCCGCGGGTAGAGAAATTCGTCAAGCAGTACGATATTCGGATTGCGATCCACAATCACGGTCCTGAAGACCCCGTCTGGCCTTCGCCTTTAGACATTCTGAAATTGGTCAAGAATCTTGATCCGCGAATTGGCTGCTGTATCGACGTTGGTCACACCGTGCGTGCCGGGACAGACGTAGTGGAAGCAATCAACGCAGTTGGTCCGCGCTTGTTCAATATGCACATCAAGGACCTCTCCGATTTCAAAGCCAAGGAAAGCCAGGTCGCAGTGGGACGAGGGAAGATGCCGATCCGGGAGATCTTCGCGGCCTTGGCAAAGATCAACTACAGGGGATTCGTCGATCTCGAATATGAGATACACGAGGACGATCCCATGCCGGGAGTGATCGAAAGCATCGCCTATATGCGGGGCGTTCTGACAGGCATGGGATACCTCTTAAATAGCTGAGCCAGTCGTCGAATGGCTTTGGATCAGGCGTAGTCGACCACTTGTCAGACCGTCTATCGTGGGACAAGAAGGATTCAGGGAGATGCTCTTACATCCAGATCGTCTTTTTCCGGCGGACCCATGCGCTCGGAGAATTGCAAGGGAACTCTACGCCGACATTTCTCCGTTGCCACTGGTGAGTCCCCATGGACACACGCAAGCTGCCTGGTTCGCGCGTAACGAGCCATTTCCGAATCCTGCCGCACTCTTCGTACAGCCTGATCACTACATCTTCCGCATGCTCTACAGCCAGGGAGTGTCATTGGATGATCTTGGGATTGGACAGAAGGAGATCAAGGATCCACGGAAGGTCTGGCGACTTTTTGCGCGAAATTACTATCTCTTTCGCGGCACCCCGACACGCATTTGGCTCGATTATTCGTTTCAGGAAGAATTCGGGTTATCGGAGCGGCTGTCAGAGAAAAATGCGGATCATTACTACGACGTAATTGCAGAGAAGCTTCAGACGCCGGAGTTCCGGCCTCGCGCTCTTTACGAAAGGTTCAATCTTGAGGTCTTGGCGACCACTGATTCGCCGTTGGATTCGCTCGAAGATCACAAGAAGATCCGGGAGTCAGGATGGAAGGCGCGCATCATTCCGAACTTCCGCCCCGACGCAGTTGTCGATCCCGATTTCCCCGGCTTTGCAGAGAATATCTCCAGCCTGGGAGGACAGACAGGCGAGGATACAGGTTCGTTTCGAGGATACTTGAGCGCTCTACGCAAGGCGCGGGAGCGTTTTCGTCAGGCGGGCTGCACCGCCACAGATCACGGCCATCCCACCGCACAGACAGCCGATCTCGGTGAGGCCGAGGCTGAGAAGTTGTTTTCTGAAGTGCTTTCCGGTAGGGCTGATGCTGGCAGGCGCGAGCTCTTTCGCGCCCAGATGCTCACCGAAATGTCAGCTATGAGCCTCGATGATGGTTTGGTGATGCAGATCCACCCGGGAAGCGTCCGCAATCACAACGTTGCATTGTTCGAAAGATATGGCCGTGACATGGGCGCCGATATCCCAAGAGCAACCGACTACGTGGCAGCGTTGCATCCGCTCTTGGCGCGATTCGGAAACGAGACCAAGCTCACAATCATTCTGTTCACCTTGGACGAGACGGCTTACAGTCGCGAGTTGGCGCCGCTCGCGGGCCATTATCCTTCCCTGCGTCTCGGACCGGCGTGGTGGTTCCACGACAGCCCCGAGGGGATGATGCGATTTCGGGAACAGGTCACCGAGACCGCTGGCTTCTACAACACTGTGGGTTTTAACGACGATACGCGCGCTTTCCTTTCAATTCCCGCTCGTCACGACGTAGCGCGCCGGGTCGATTGTGCTTTTCTAGGCCGGATGGTTGCTGAACATCGAATCGACGAGGATGAGGCGCACGAAGTTGCCCATGCGCTCACCTATAGGCTCGCCAAGGAGGCCTACAGACTGTGAGGGTCGCGGACGCGGTCCAGCTTGGCGTGCGCTTTATACTGGAGTTTCCTCATATCTGAGCGATGTCTTATCGCGCCCTGAGAGGTGACGGCGCACGGAAGGAACCTTATCTGATGATGCCGATGCTCTTGTTGGAAGACAAGCAAAGCGCGTCCAACCGAACACCGCGTCACATCAATCGCAATCTGATTTTTAATCAGATTCGGACCCGCCAGCCGATCTCTCGTGCCGATCTTGCCCGAACCTCTGGCTTGCAGCGCAGCACGGTTTCCCTCATCGTCGAAGAGCTGCTACGCGAGCGATGGATCGTTGAGGGATTGATAGGCGATGCGCCTCGCGGGAGGAAGCCCACCGGCCTCGTCATAAACAATAAGCGCACGGTGCTCGCGGTGGATGTGCATCCATCGCAAACCAGGCTGGCTGTGGCGGACCTTTCTGGGAGAATCACGACTCAGAAACAATTGCAGTTGCCCAGCGATCCAAAGAAAGTCATTCGCTCCATCGTGAGCGCAATCCGAAATATCATCTCGGAACATGCCGATTGCTCGTTTGAAGGTATCGGCCTTACAGTGCCGGGCCGGTTTAGTCATCAGCTGAAGAAGACGGTTTTTGCGCCAAACGTCGGCTGGCCCATTGCCGAAATCAAATCACGCGTCGAAGAGGCCACAGGACTGCCTGTGGTGGCCGACAACGTTGCCAACGCGTGTGTACTCTCCGAAGTCTGGTTCGGCAATACAGACGAGACTCACGACATTGTTCTCGTGAACGTTTCTGAAGGCATCGGCACGGGGATATTCATCAATGGTGGTCTGGTCCGGGGAGCGGGAGAAATGGCCGGCGAATTTGGCCATGTGCAGATCGATCCGGAAGGGATACCGTGCGGCTGCGGCAGTCGAGGCTGCTGGGAGACCCTGGCTTCTAATCGAGCCGGATTAAGGTATTACAAGGAGATCACGGGCGAATCGCTGGCATCGATCGATGGCCTTCTTGACCTGCTGGAACAAGATAATGCGTCCGCAAGCGAAGCAATTACAAGGATGTGCAGGGCTCTTGGGCGGGGGCTGCACATGATTGTTACAACCTTGGCACCCAGCGAGATTGTGCTTGTGGGCGAATTCACGCGGGCCTGGTCGCGTGTCTATTCGATCGTATGGGATGAATTGCGCAAATTCCCGCTCGGCGCCTTGCCGACACTGCGCATGGCGACAGAACCCGATACTGCCCGGCTCCGTAGCGGAGTGGCACTGGTGATGAGCGAAAAGCTCCTCTGAACCCTGGCCGACCCATCGGACGTTCTTCGCGATCCTGGACAATGGCCAAAAACTTGAAAATCAGGAAACGGATGAGTGTGCTGATCCGTCTATCGCATAGCAGTCCAAACTGATTCTCGACGTCCTCCGGAGTTGGTTAGCTCGGACGTCCGGCGCTATAGTGGATCGAAGTTTTCCGTCGCTGTAATCAGGCGTGTATTCACGTGATGCTGGGAGCAGGCTGAGGTGAATAGCGAATTAGCCCCTCCGAAACCGGAACCCGACGTCTTTCACGGAGGTGCCCTGCGCCAGTGGCTAAGAGGCCCCTGGCCATGGAGCCTTGCAGCGCTTCTCGCTTTTCTTGCCTTCATCTGCATCGCCACTGTTCGGCGTACACAGTCGCCTTCCTCCCACCTTCCCGCACCTGTGCTCGCCGGTTCCCGGGCCAGCTCTTCGCAGGTGCGCCTGACGGGGAAAACGCAAGCCGTCATGTCGCGCGCGATTCTGGCGCCCATTCTCGCTGGTCAGCAGTTCGGCACCCTTACCGTCATCAGGCTCGTTCCCAGCGGAAGCCGGGTGAAGAAAGGCGACGTTCTTGCTGAGTTCGACCGGCAGGCTCAGCTGCGCGATTTTGTCGACAAACAGGCGCAGGCTGAAGATCAAAATGGAAAGGTTCTCCAGGCGCAGGCTGCCGAACTGGCAGCGAAAGCGAAAGATCAAACTGAGCTTGAACAGGCCGAGACCACGCTTAATAAAGCTGAGCTCGATATGAAGAAGGTCGAGCTTCTTTCGCGCATCGATGCTGAAAAGGCTCAGGAAGCCTTGGACGAAGCCAGGGCTACGCTTGCACAACTGAAGCAAACCTTTCTGCTCAAGCGAAAAGCAGCAGCGGCGTCCATCCGCATGCTCGAGATCCAGCGTGACCGTATACGGGAAACCATGGCTCATGCGCAGTCCAACGCCGCTCTGATGCAGACCCGTTCGCCGATCGACGGAATCGTTGTCTACACCACCATCTGGAAAGAAGGAACAATGGGTGAGGTGCAGGAAGGAGATCAGGTGCGTCCCGGAGTCTCCTTCATGCAGGTGGTTGATCCTTCAGAAATGGAGGTGCACGTCCAGGTCAACCAGGAGGACCTGGCAGGACTCCAGGTCGGTGAAAAGGCCCGGGTACATCTTGATGCCTACCCTGACCTGGCGTTCACAGGCAAGCTCGAGTCCATCGATCCGATCGGAAAGAGAGGGGATTTCTCAGCTCGCATCCGCAACTTCTCGGCCACCTTCAGCATTGAAGGGAATGATCCCCGTCTCATGCCCGATTTGTCAGCCGCAGTCGATGTGGATCGGGTTGCTGGCCCGGAAGGGCAGGTGGCACGATGATAGATTCCGTGCTGCGCTCCTTCAGAGAGCATCGCAAGTTAGGCCTGGCGGCCCTGATTATGGTCTGTAGTGCTGGGCTCTATGGATGGGTTCACTCGGTAAAGAGAGATCCGACAGCGCCGGTATTCCAGGTCCAGCGCTCCGAATTTCTCGATGTGCTGCAGTTCCGAGGTGAGTTGAAGGCTGCGCGCACCGTATCGATCTCTGCTCCCTCCGACATTGGCAACGTGCAGATCGTGAAGCTTGCTCCAGATGGCAGCTCAGTGAAGAAGGGCGACGTCGTCGTCGAATTCGATCCCTCGAAGACAAAGGTGGAGTTGGATCAGGACCGCTCCATACTGAAATCAGCCGATGCGCAGATCAACCAGGGTCAGGCCGAGGGTAAGCTCGCGGAAGAAAAAGATACGACTGCCGTCCTGAAAGCTCGATTGGATCTTGAATCTGCGAAGCTGGATGCGAGCAAGAGCGAGATTCTTTCCGAAATCGAAGGGGCCAAAGCTCGCCTCAAGGTCAAGGACGCCGAGCGGACGCTGGAAGAGGCTGAAGAAACCTTGAAGTCCGATCGCGTTAAAACAGAAGCAACCGTTGCTGCGTATCGCTCTGCAAGTGCCAAGGCAAAATTTGATGCCGAGCGAGCAGCACACTCACTCGACCGGATGGTCGTCACTGCTCCCGCTGATGGTACGATCCGCCTGATTCCTGTGTGGCACGATGGCGCTGAAACACCTTTCAAGTCAGGCGATCGAGCCTGGCCCGGATCAGCAATTGCCGAACTCCCCGACGCGACCTCACTGCACATCGTGGCGCACGTCGATGAGACTGAACGGGGAAGGCTTACGGTCCCTCAGGCTGCGACAGTCCAGCTTGATGCGATTCCTGACCGGCAATTCACGGGTAAGATCCAGCGCATCGGAACCATCGCCAGCATGGACTTTTCCGCGGGTTGGCCTTTCCCGCGCGCATTTGATCTGCAAGTCGCCATCGACCAGAACGACCCAAGATTGCGAGCGGGAATGAACGTTCAGGTCACCGTGATCGTTGACCGCGTTCCGAACGCTATTTCAATTCCAACACAGGCTTCGTTCATGAAATCGGGACGCACTGTAGCTTACGTGTGGAACGGATCGGGGTTTACGGAGCGAACCATCCAGATCGACCGGCGAAGCCGGGATCGTTGTCTTGTCTCGAGCGGACTTCAGCCCGGAGATCGAGTTGCACTCAAAGACCCCATAGCAAAGGAATGATGATGCGAAAACGCAGCCGGCTCATGATCATGTTCGCGGTAATCATTCTGGCCGCCGTCGGCGGGCTCATTGCCATGAGTCGCAATCATCCCCTTGCCGGGCAGGACTCGATTCCAATCGCCGAGGTCACTCGCGGCGATCTCAGCATCGAGGTTCACGCGACCGGTGAACTCAACGCCACACAATCAATGACACTCGCAGCACCCGCGGTGGGCGGCGACGCCCTCCAGATCACACATCTCGCCTCCACCGGTGCGTTCGTTCATAAAGGCGAAGTGATCATTGAATTCGATCCGAGTGAGCAGCACTACAAGCTTGAGCAGAGCCATTCTGAGCTTCTGCAGGCCGAGCAGGAAATCATCAAGGCCAGGGCTGATGCCGAAGTCCTGACTGCGCAGGACAAAGTAGCACTCCTCAAGGCACGTTACGACGTGCGCCGCGCAGAACTCGATGTGGGTAAGAATGAGCTGGTGAGTAAGATCGAGGCGCAGAAGAATGAACTGCTTCTGCAAGGCGCCAAGCGGGCCCTGGCCGAATTGGAGAAGGATATTGAATCCCATCACGCGTCCGGTCAGGCTGCCGTGTTTCTGGCTCAAGAGAAATACAACAAGGCCAAGCTAGCGATGGACCAGGCACAGCAGAATCTTGACCACATGCGTGTGACCTCGCCGATGGACGGGCTCGTCTCCATTCAGAAGAACATGTCGGGTGGATTTTTCTTCACGGGCATGTCTATTCCCGATTACCACACTGGCGATCAGGTTCAGCCGGGAAGTTCCATTCTTCAGGTTTTGAATCCAGCCAGCATGAATCTCACTGCGCGCATTCCTGAAGACCAAAACGCCAATGTAAAGCAAGGCGAACCAGTCGTCATGAGATTCGACGCGCTGCCTGGCCGCGAGTTCAAAGGAAAGGTGAAGAGCGTAGGCGGTATGACGATAGCTGCTGTCTTTAGTTCACCTTCGATGCACGGCTCGGATGTGACGGTCGAGATGCTGGATACCGACCCACGGCTGCGTCCAGGCCTCACCGCTGACGTTCTTCTGCAAGGGCAACAGCAGCAAGCGGTCCTCGCGATTCCACGCCAGGCGCTCTACATGAAAGACGGCAAGCGCGTCGTCTTCGTGAAGAAAGGCGGAAGCTATCAGCAACAGTCGGTAGTCGTAAAAGGCGAGAGTGAGAGCCGGGTCATCATCGAAGGCCTGCCAGAAGGAACTCCGCTCGCGCTTCTCGATCCCACCATCCCTCAAAAAACTTCAGGCTCCTCCGCGGCCGGAACGGGAGCGATCTAATGCCGGTTCTCGCACCGGAACGCCGAGCTGTATTTGTCTCCATCACGCAGGCATGGGGACGGGATGCTGAGCTTGGCCTCAACAACCTTCTGATCCACCGAACGCGCTCGCTCCTGACCATGCTAGGCATGATCTTCGGCGTAGCGGCGGTCGTGGCAATGCTTTCGATCGGCGCGGGAGCGCGGCAAAAAGTGATGGCGCTGATTGAGCAAATGGGTGTGCGCAATCTGATTGTCGAAGCCAAAGAGACCCTCGACTACCAGGCACATACCAAGATGCGGAGGACCTCGCCGGGCCTGACACTTACGGATTTTCGCGTCATCAATGACGATCTCACCGGTGTAGTTGCATCTACGCCGCGCAAGCGAATCGTACCGTCCAAAGTCATTCCCAAGCCGCAGCAGGAGACGCCCACGCTTTACGGAGTCAGGCCCTCCTATCAGCAGATCGCGAGACTTCAGCTTCTCGAAGGAAGTTTCTTCAGCGAAGAAGATGAGAAAGCTGGCGCCCCCGTATGCGTTCTGGGGTCAGCTGCGAAGTGGAGCATCTTCGGAACAGCGCGTGGGTTAGGCGAATACGTAAAAGTCAACGAACAGTGGTTTCGAGTTGTTGGGGTGGTGAGTCCGCAATTGAGCTCCGCCGGCTCGGTGCCGGGCACGCCTGCGGTCGACTCCAACAACATTATCTATGTTCCTTTGCAGTCAGCGATTAAGCGAATCGAGGACAGCTACAGCGAAACACGTGATGAGATAGACGGAATCTATGTTGAACTCAACGATGAATCCAAAATAACGATTGCTGCGCAATTGACGCGCGCCATTCTCGACTCTTCGCATCATGGCGCAGATGATTTCAGCATTATCGTCCCGGCCGAACTGCTTGCCGAACAGAAGCGTACCGAACACCTGTTTACCATTGTCATGGTCGCGATCGCTGCGATTTCTCTGCTGGTTGGCGGCATCGGCATCATGAACATCATGCTCGCCAGCATCCTCGAGCGGACGCGTGAGATCGGGCTGCGTCGCGCGGTGGGAGCGCGACAGTCCGATATCGTGCGGCAATTCGTTGTCGAAGCCACCATGATCTCCTTTGTTGGCGGAACCATCGGCGTCATGCTCGGATTCGTTATCTCGCGTGCCATCGCATGGTTTGCCGGATGGTCAACAGTCGTGACCTTCGGCTCGATTGCGCTCGCGTTTCTTGTCTCGCTTTCCGTGGGACTTGTCTTCGGAATCTACCCGGCAACCAAAGCCGCTCGCCTCGATCCAGTGGAGGCGATTCGCTACGAATGATGTGGAACTCGGGGAGCGCTGCACGCATCGGTCCCCTTCGGCAGGGGTCACGCGCATTTGGCGGAGAACGGATGATTTTTAGAACACTTGGTTTGTTGTTGATCGTTTGCTGCGCTTCCTTCGCAGCTTCTGCGCAGTCTTCAGAGAGCTACCACAGCCTGCTCACAACGCGGGTCCGCTCGGGTAAACTTCCTGCTTCCGATCGCCTCAAGACATACATCGAAAATGGCAAGCTCCGGCTGAGTCTGCGGGACGCAATTCTTCTCACGCTTGAGGCCAATAGCAACATTCAGATCGAGGAGACGCAGATTGAGACCAGCAAATTCAATCTGCTTGCTTCATTTCAGCCATTCGACCCATTGCTGACAAGCAACTTCACAGTGGCGCGTTCCTCCACGCCTCCCTCTTCGCAGTTGCAGGGTGTCGGACAAACCAGCAGCTCAGCGCTCAATGTGCTGAGCCATAGCGCTCTCATCAATTACGCGCAGCTGTTTTCGACCGGAACCAGCATTTCCGCCGGAATCACAGGAAACCGCTCGTCAACGAACAACGGTTTCCTCTTCCTCAATCCGTTCTACAGCACTGGCCTGAACCTCCAGTTCACGCAGCCTCTTTTACGCAACTTCGGACGCTCTGCTAACATGTCGCAAATCCGGATTGCGCGCCGTGCACTGACCGAGTCCCGCTTCGTATTTGCGGCTGAGGTTAATGACACCATCCAGCAGGTGATCTTTCAGTACTGGGGCGCAGTTCAGGCGCGTGGCGCACTCGATGTTCAGCAGCGAGCTCTCAAGCTAGCCGAGGTCAGCTACAACCGTGATAAGCGTTCTCTCGAGCTTGGCGCCCTGCCGCCCCTCGACATTAGCCGCTCTGAGTCAGAAGTTGCAGCACGACGGGTGGAGCAGATTCAGGCCGAATACGCTGCTCTGCAGGCGGAAGAGGCGCTCCGCCTGATGATTGGGGCGGATCAGGACCCGCAGTTTAAGTCGATCGGCCTGGAGCTAACGGAGAATGCACAGCCAAACGGGGATGTGGAGAATGTCGACTTCGATCAGGTGTTATCGGCTGCTCTGAGTTCGCGTCCGGAAGTCTGGGCCGCGAAGGACGCCCTCGCCATTGATGAGACGAGTATTCGCTATGCGCACAATCAACTAAAACCCGACCTGAACCTCAGCGGACAATACGTTTCCAATGGCATTGGAGGCAATCAGTATGATCTGGTGACCGGTCAGCTGACATCACAGGGTGGCCTTGGCTCTTCGTTCGGCCAACTCTTCGGCTTCGGATTCCCCACCTACCAGGGTTCTCTTACACTCAACTTCCCTGTTCGAAACCGGGGGGCACAGGCCCGACTGGGTAATGCACTCGTGAACCGCACGCGCGATCTCTACAACAGCCGTCAAGCTGAGGAGGTGATCACGCGACAGGTAAGAGATGCCGTGAATCAGCTAAATGCGGCCAAGCTCTCTCTTGGCGCCGCAAGCACCTCTTTGGAGTTGTCGAAGAAGCAGCTCCTTGCGGAGCAAAGGAAGGTAGAACTGGGTGATCAGAACAACTTCTTTGTGCTCGACGCGCAGACCCGCTTGGCTCTGGCAGAACTCGCTCAACTTCAGGCTCAGATTAATTATCAACTTGCTCTCTCCGCGATTCGCCACGCCACCGGCGACTTGCTCACTCCTTACCATATGCAGATCGAGGCGGCATCCAGATAAAGCAAACCTCTGCAATCGAAGACCTCCTCGATCGACTTCGCCCGGGCTGGCCTGCCCTAGTTGCGCACTGTTCTGAAAACACTTGAGAATCGGTCGGTCCGTCCTATATAGGTTCGATTATGCTCTCCTCGCGGAACGGTCCTACAAGGCAGATCTCTTCTTCTGCGAACTTACATCCGATCGTATGCATTGTTGCAGTGGATCAGGAGTTCATCGAGCTTCTCGATGCGGAATTGAAACCCTGGTGTAAGGTCGTCGTTCAACACACCTATGAGGATCTGCCGCGATGGACCCGGGAAAACCGAGTGGCTGCGGTCGTGCTGGACATCGATACCGTCGGCGAAGACTCCTATGGCGGCATTCCGGTTCTGGAGGAGATGCGCAGGATGAATCCGGAATTCACCCTGGTATCCGTCAGCCGCGCGCGCACTCGATCCGTCGAAAAGCTGGCCATCGATGCGGGCGTGGATGCGCACTTCCGGACACCGCTGGACGTTCAGGAAGTACGAGCAGCCATTGTGGACGGCATCCGCCGAAAGGCCGAAGAGGCGGAGCGAGAACGGTCGCGTCAACAGGTGCTACAGGCCAGCAGCTTTGAAGATTTTATCGGCGCCAGCGAATCGATGCGCCGGGTCTACGATGCCATCCAGCAGATTGCGAAGAGCAACATCAATGTGCTGATCCGCGGAGAAAGCGGGACCGGAAAAGAGCTGGCGGCGCGAGCGATTGTGGCGCTGAGCAGACGGGCTAACAAACCGTTCATCCGGCTCAATTGCGCGGCGCTGCCGGAGAACCTGATCGAATCGGAGCTATTTGGCAGCGAGAAGGGTGCGTTCACAGGAGCCACGGAGTCACGACCAGGGCACATCGAGATGGCAGACGGCGGAACCCTCTTCCTCGATGAGATTGCAACCCTCACCCTCGCCCTGCAAACTAAGCTGTTGCGAGTTCTTGAAGATCACCATGTGCAGCGCCTGGGAGGCCGCACGCTCCGGAAGATCGACTTCCGGCTGATCTGCGCCACGAATGAGCCTCTGGAAGAGATGGTCCGAACAGGGCGGTTCCGAGAGGATTTGTACTACCGGATCCACGTCATTCCGGTGCATCTTCCACCACTGCGGGAGAGGGTTGGAGACATCGCGCTGCTTTGCGAGCACTTCCTTCAGGTGCATTGCACGGCTAACAGCATCATCGTCAAACGGCTAACCCCGGAAGCTCTGGCGGCGCTCGAGGAGCACACGTGGCCGGGTAACGTCCGTGAGTTGGAGAACCTGATTCAGCGGCTCGTTATCACGACACGTAGTGACGAGATTGGCCCCGGGGACTTGCCGGCACGGGTCGTCGAGCGCAGCCTTGCAGCGAGCGAAGCGATTCTGCTGCCCGAAGGGGGCACTAACTTCGACGGCCAGATTCGCCAGCTTGAGTTGGCCCTGCTGACAACAGCTCTGCGGCGAGGCGATGGAAGCAAAACAGCAGCCGCCCGGTTGCTAAGCATCGACGTGCAGCGAATGAAGTATTTGTGCAGAAAGTACTCGCTCTAGTTCTATCCACAAGGGTTAAAAATTAACCTCCATCAGTTTAATAATTCACCTCAATCCAATTCGATCTGACGGATCCGATACGCCAGTTGCCCTACCTAAGTATATGATTATGAATGAGTTGCGATTTGATGAGCGATGTGGCTAGACTTTGGCATGCTGGTTGCAATCTTTCAGGCGAACACGAACCTCAATCCAAATCCGGGGGAACAGCAATGGCGATTACGAAGAAGTCTCTGATCAGCAACAAGAGCTCCAAAAAGACCGCGACCAAGAAGGCCAGCCCCAAGAGCGCAATTTCCTCTGCCAAGCTCGCTACAGCGATGCAGACAACTTTGAAGACCACGATGAAGGTCGGCAAGCTCTACTACTGAGTCCCGTAGCCGCTCAGGTCAGGTTTTGTGCAATCTGAATTCCTGGTACAACCAAGCTCCAAACCAGAATCGTGGGAGAGGAAGACATGGCAGTCACAAAGAAGTCTCTGATCAGCAGCAGCCCTTCGAAGAAAACGACTCCTGCCAAGGTGAGCCCGAAGGCAGCAGCCAACACCATCAGCGCGGCAAAGCTTGCTACCGCATTCAGGACGACTCTGAAGGTCGGCCGGGTAAATTTCTAGCAGAACGAACCGGGAATTGATTCTTCAGTCAGCTCTCCCCCGGAGAAAAACGGCGGCCTATAGCCGCCGTTTTCGCGTTTACCACCAGATATGGCTTCTTAAAGTATTCAAAACGCCAGAGCCGATGCGTTGGCCGACGCTTCGTCTCTCCCCGAAGAGAATCGCCCGACCCGAAACTCCATACGTGGCTCCGCCCATTTTCTCAGTGAGCGGAATGACAGCGCTGTAGAACACCGGGAGCGATAGTCCCTTATATTTCTCCGCCGACACCAGTCCTGCCGGCAATGCAAGCGGCTCTCCCGAAATCGGCGTCAGTCGCAAATGAGTGACGGAGAACTGTCCGGGTACTTGCAGTGCTACCTCAGCGGATGGAGGCACGCGGCGCAAGGCGTTCACGGGGATGAAAACACGTACGACCGTGGCGCCCTCAGCGATCCGGATGAGCGGCTGACCATAGCCGACATTTTCGTAGACCAGCTGCGCAGGATTGTCGGCGAGCACAGTACCATCAACGGGCGCCTTGATGACGAGAGATGACACAGCCTCATCTGCCACCTGAGTATGTCGCAGGGCCGCCGTCTGATCCGCGGCCGCAGTTCCTATGCTCTGGCCCTGAACCTCGGAATTGAATGCGTCAAATTGTGCCTGTTCCGACCTGGCCAGGGCTGCCGATTGCATGGATGCCGCCTGAACGCTCGTCATTTCGAGCAGCGGTTGCCCCCTCTTCACAGGTTCTCCTTCCCGGACGAAGACGGATACGACCTGCCCGGGAACGGCTGCGCAGATCGTATGCGTCTCCACGGGTTCTATGACGAAGTAGCCGTGCTCGCGGTCGCGCCAGAGCGGGGCAAACAGCAGCACACCGACACCAATCAAAGCGGGCGCGAACACAGGCCTGCGCCAAAGAGCGGTGCTCCTGATGTGGGTCCAACTTGCGCCCAACAAGCTGCCTAGGGCCTTCAGTCGCGAACGAAACATGAAGAATGCTATGGCCAGCATCGGGATGAGTGCGACCTCCCCGATCCACCTCGCGGCTATCCGGTACCCGAAGCGAAGCACGAAGAAGAGCAAAAGGTAGCTGTACGCAGCCGAAAGGATGGCATACACGACAAACAACACAACACGTCTGCGGGGCACTACCGGAATGTCGACCGACAGCCTGAAAATTTTCGCCTTGAGCCACGCGGATACGAAGGCTGAGGACCGCTCCTTCAACTCGGGAATCTCGATGATCTCAGTCAGGAAATAATAGCCATCGAGCTTGAGCAGCGGATTCAAATTGATGATGACCGCCGCAATCCCGGTGAGCAGAATGAATTCATACATCAGCTTGTGAAACCAGCTTCCGGCGGGAGCGTGAAGCCAGAATGCCATCGCGATTCCGCAGACGACGAGCTCGATCCAGATTCCCGCAATGATAGTAGCGAGGCGCTGAATCTTTGTCGCGGAAACCCAACTCTCGGTGACATCCACGAAGAAGCACGGAGTGAGGTATAGAAACATCAATCCCATGCTGTGCACTTGGCCGCCATAGTGCTTGCAGGTGAGACCGTGAGCGGATTCATGGATAAAACCAACAATCATAATCAGTATCCAGAAGCGCGCAAGATCGTCCAGGTTCTTCTGTCCGAAGTTGAAGAAGGTCGCCGTGTCGGGTCCGATCATATGCCAGTTATTAACGACCATGACTGTTTCCACGGCAAACAGCAAAACGGCCGCGAGCAGCGACCATCGGCTATAGATGAAGCGGCCTGCGACAGCATCGAGCCAATCGAAATAACGATCAGGATCCCATGCAGAAAAACTGATATGAGCGATATTGACTTTTGCTTTGGTGCGCCTCTCGCGCTCGGCGAGCAGCTTCTCGCGCATGGCCAGGTTCTTATCCTGGTAGCTTTCATACCAGAGCTCTGATCCTTCCATTTCTGAGGTGAATGCGCGGACCTCCTCCGGAGAGATGATCGAGTCACTCTGGCTGCTGAAGAGTTGCGCGATTTCTGCATACGACCGATGACCATCGAAAAGCTGCAGGAGCTGCCACTGGAATGGGGTAAGACGGAAGTATGCATTCTTGCCACGCTTCAACACGCCAACGATCGGCTCCCCATCGAGCACCGAGTCGTGCACGATCAGGTCAGGGTCTAGACGCGGAGGTTGCGTGCGGGAGGGACGCGCCTGCGGAAGGTCCGGGAGAACTGCGTCGAGCGCTTCGGTGAGGTTCATCGGGCCAGTCTCACCTGCATGGTCATCCCCGGCTTAAGCAATGAGGATGGGTGGACAACTGCGCCGACGATCTGAACACTGCCGCTCGCCGGATCTACGACCGGGCTAACGCGGCTGATGCGCGCCGCCTGATGGAGATTCGGGTAATCGGCCGTGGTGAGTTCCAGGGGTTTTCCGGTCGTGAACGCGGCCATCTCTATCTCGGGGACTGTGAAGAGGACTTGCAGAGGCGATTCCGCAGTGACCCAGAAGAGCACGTCGCCGGGCTTTACCTGCTGGGCAAGTCGAACCGAAATGCGACCTACTACTCCGCCAAATGGAGCGGTGATGCGTGATTGAGCGAGCTGAACATTGGCAAGGTTCAGGTTCGCCTCGGCCGCTGCGGCTTCTTCGCGATAACGCGCGACTTCGGCGATGGTCTCGTCGACGCGGTACTTCGCATGCTCCCAGTTTTCTTCGCTGATAATCTTGGCATCGCGCATGGCAGTAGCGCGGCGGAGGTCGGCTTCAGCAGTCGATTGTTCGGCCTGCCATTCATGAAGCTGGGCCAGAGCAGATTGCATATGCGCCTTGTGTGCTGCGCAGGTTGCCTGCACTTCGCGGTCGTCGAGCTGAGCAAGAACCTGGCCTTTCTTCACTCGATCGCCAATGCGAACATTGACGGTTTCAATCCGTCCATTTCGCTCTGCGGAGATGTCGGCCTGCTGCTCCGCGACGAGAGGACCGTTGGTTGTGAAGGATTGCGGGTCACGCTCGACATCTGGCTTGATCGGTTGAGGACTCCTAGAAGGCTGGGCAGATGCCGGCTGTACGGGAGCAGCGCTTGCGTCCACCGCAGAAGGATGAGAATCGCATCCAGCGCAGAGGACCCAGATTGCGAGAGCGCCAGTAGCGAGGATGGTGCGCACAATGTGCTGACATACGGTTCTCATATCTCTACCAACCTAACCAGTTCCAAAGAGTCTGCCAGATCCATAGCGAGGGCCGGCGCAGCATTACGTATCCCGCCGCATGCCATCCCAGTGACACCTTGCCGCGGCCAGTCATGCCGGCGCGAAGCGTAGCATCGGCATTCGAGAGCGGCACCTCAACGTTGAAAGTGCGATCGCCGTCTCCAGCTTTGGCTTCAGGACTGACGATTGCAACGTGTCCTCGAAATGTGTGCTGCGGGTAGCTGTCGAGTTTGATCGCCACTTCCTCGCCGGGCTTCATGAGAACAAGGTCCCGCTCTGGGACCGCCACCTGCACAATCGCTGAAGAGAGATCGAGAACCTGTGCAAATGAGTTTCCCGCGTCAAGACGTTTGCCCGAAAGATTCTGGAGATCAGGGGTGACGACGACTCCGTCAATGGGTGAGCGCAACTGTGCATTTTCGAGGCGCGATCGTGCACGCGCCAGCTCCGCGTGCAGGAATTCAGCCTGAGTTCTGTCTGCACCTGCTTGAGCTGCTCCGCGCGCAAGATCGTTCTGCATAGTCAACATTGCCTGCTGGTATTTCGCTTCGGCAGAGACCAGCTCAGTGCGCCACTGCCAGTCGCTTAGCTGGCCGAGCACGTCTCCTGCATTGACCCGCTGCCCTTCATGAACGGCTACAGAGATCACGGTTCCATCGACAGGAGCGGCGACCGTGACCAGGTGCTGAGGTGCCACTACCGCATCACCGGCGATCCGCATCGGCAGAGGGAACACGGAGAGGAACAGCACGCATTCGAAAATGATGCCCAGCGTCATCCAGCGGCTTCGTGTGTCATTCAGGAGCTTCTGCTTCTTTCTGACGAGTGGCTCGATGAGGCTGATCAGCGGAACTTCGCGGTAGAGCAGCGCATTACGAATAGCCACTGTCGCCTGCCCAGCGAGAATCTTGATCATCTCAATGTGCGGAACATCGAGAAAGTCGGCCTGGCTGCTTTCATAAGTGAGAACACCTACGCGGCCCTGGTCGTCGACCAGAGGAGTGGCATAGAGCGCACGAAATCCCGTCGCCGCGAAGTATTCTGCCACCGGGGCAGGTACTTCGCTTTCGGCATCAGCACTCTCTTCGTGTCGAATATGAATTGTGTCTTCCTGCGTGGAAAGCCACCGGATCAATTGGTTCAGGCGCTCAACAGTAATGTCTCCAAGCGGTAGGGCCGCCATGCCGGAGACGGCTTTGAGCTGCAGCTTCCCGCGCTGATCGAGGGCGATCGCGCACCGTTCGTAGGGAAGGACACCCTGAGGGCTGTTTACGATGATGCCGAGCAGCCGATCCAGCCGAAGCGTGGACGTGATCTCAGCGCTCACGTCGACGAGGGCTTTGAGAATCTCCAGCTTCCGCTCGGCATGCAACAGGCTTGCGTTCTTTAGCGCGCTTGCCACCGTCTCAGCCACCGACATCATGAGGAACTGGTCGTCATCGTCAAACGGATGGCTTTCCCGGTTGATCGCTTCGAGAACGCCAACCTCGGCATCGTCCTGCATGAGCGGTACAACCAGCGCATTGGAAACGGGAGGAGCCACAGTTGATCCCGCGGCATTGCGCTGGACCAGCCGCTCATCAGCGGGGTCAATGATGAGAAGCGACTCTCCCTCCTCTGCCATATCGGCAACGTAACCTTCTCCCGCCGCTTGCGTATCGCCCACCCTGACGGTGGAGTCTTCGCCATGGCTTGCCATCAAGCGGAGTATTTCGCCATCGAACATCCAGAGGTGAACTGCCTGGCAGGGGAGGATGGCCGCGACCTTACCCGGGATCAGAGCAGTCAGGGATTCCAGTTCGAGAGTCGCGTTGAGCGATTTCTCCAGATCATAGAGCTGCGACATCCGGTGCAGCGAATCGAGGAGGTCGCGTTTCTGCGCTTCGCTGCCTTCCGCCGCGATGATTGCCGGAGCTGCCAGTTGCGTGAGGGGCGCGATCCTTGCGAGATCCTGCAGATGAGGAGTTCCGGAAAAGAAAAGTAGTTCGAGAGCTCCGACAAGCTCCTCGTTCAGAAGCAGCGGAACGTAAGCGATGGAGGCTACAGAGCGGGTGATATGGAGGTGCGAATAATCTTCGCGCAGAATCTCGCCTGCGGGATGGATGAGGATCTCTGGAGATTCCAGCACCAGAGGCGCCATTAGGCGGTTTCCCGAGCTTGTCGCCGAAGGCTCGGGCGCGATGTCGCCTGCCAACCCGATCAGGGTCCACGCATTCTCAGCGTCGTCAGCGGAAAAGCGGTGTACGGCGCATGCGCAATTGGGAATTTGCGCCACGGCAACAGCAGCGACGATGGCGGCGCGCGAGGTTGGGTCGTGCGCGGCAAGAAGTTGTACACCGACCTCTATACCGGCATCATCGACAGGTGAGAGCATCTAAACCCAGACAAAACGCGAAAAACTGGCTTGACAAGGGGAAGTGAGCTGTTGATTCTCAGGTAGTTGAGGCTGTGAGATTAACAAGTCCTAAAGCTTGATGTAAAGCGAAATCTCGCCGGAAAGATGAGGCCCGTGGACCTGGATATAAGAGAGACCGGAGCTGTTTGCGTCCTGAAAGCAAAGGGTCGGCTCACAGGCGGCGAGGGAGTTTCGCTGTTTGAAAATGCATTCCAGCGCGCTCTCACGTCCGGTCACATTTGTCTCGTTCTGGATCTGGAGGCGGTTTCGTTCATCGACTCATCTGGAATTGGATCGGTTGTGAACGCACTGCGCCAGGCAAACAAAGCTGGCGGCACGGTGAAACTCGTCAATCCCTCAACCTTCGTTGCGAAGACATTCAAGATGGTCGGAATTCTCCCGCTGTTCAGCGTCCATGCCTCAGAGCAGGAAGCAATCGAAGCGAGTTGACGGGAACAGTAGCAACGCTGAGCTAACTCGCGCTAGGCCTGCATGGGCATTGGCCGGTTTCCGACCGGACGCGGACCCGCTTCATTGTCGAGAAAAGCCAACCAGGAATGATTCTGAGCCAGCATCGCGTCAATCTCGGGTTCCGTTAAGACCATGCAGGCGGTGGAGAGCGCATCAGATTCGGCTGCGGTGTCAGCGAGAACCCAGGCGCGCGATTGGCGCGTCGCTGCCTGTCCTGTTCGCGGATCAAGAATGTGCGCGCCCCTCACCGCGAGCCCTGAGCCACTCATTGAGGCCTGAGCCAGATAGATTCTGTGCGGCGAATCGTCGTCCCCCAGACCGCACGACCAACCGGGCAGGTCGGATGGCGGATCTCCTGCAAGGATGCTGCTGCCCCCTGCGACAAGCAGGAATGCGGGACACTCCCACTCGCGAAGCAACTCCCCCATGCGATCGAGAGCAAAGCCTTTCCCGACGGCGCCAAGATCAAACTCCAGTCTGCCGCTCACGCATTGGATTGAGTGCTCAGCTAGCAGCAACTCCCATTGCGGCAAAGACGACTGGGTTTGCCGGGCCGCAGGCGTTGGACAGAATGCGCTGTGCGTAGTCTGCTCCATATACTTCGCAATTTGAAGGCAGGCAAACGCAGGTTCGCTCAGTCGGAGCTTTTCGCCAGGAATCAGGTGAGCCAGTTGCGCGATGTCACTATTCGGCCTGAAGCGACTGAGTTGAGATTCCAGCCTGTCCAGAAGATCGAAAGAAGCCTGCGCTGCCTGCGCGGCATAAGCCCTCTCCTGGTCGGCGACGCGCACCTGAAAGTGCGTATTCATGGCTCGATGGTTGAATTGATGGATCTCAGCCATGGGACTCATTTCGGCGCCGGCAACCAGAGGAGTATGAGCACGCCCGGCCGCACTCCAAAGAAATCCGGACGGTAGCCTCTCAGCTGGGCTCCGTACTGTTCAGCGGCGTCGGTCGAAGTGATATAAAAATCTGCTTTGCCTGGCTGCTGCCCCGGCTGCCAGAAACCGACCTGCGAGAAATGCCGCAAGTACCACGGCAGCGGCCAAGGGTCAGACGCGATCACGGCTATACGGGGATCAGCAATCCCATCCCGCTGTGCCAGCTCGGAGATCTCCGTCGGAAGTCCAAGGACGTCTTCCGACGTGTGAGCATATGCGTAAGGATTCGTTTCATCGGCGGCGTGAAGGAAGACACGCTGGCGTGTGTCGTGCGCGATTAAGGCAGCGGTTACTCCCGCGAGGACGCCGATAGCTGGGATTGCGAGCTTGTCTGACAGGTGCTTCTTCGCGCGATGCCACAGAGAGTCGAAGGCTCGCCCCGCAAACAGAGCGATTGGCAGCCACAGATTGAGAGCGAGCCAAGGAGTCTTGTAAGGAATCGAGCTGTAGATTGCGGCGATTACGATGAAGTAGATCGCGAGATACCGGTAGGGCGAGGGATCGCGCCTTCTAAGCGTAACAACAAGCCCAATGACAGCAAGTGTGACAACGACGCCCCCGGACCAGCCGCTCGTGAGGAGTTGAGCGAAGTACCAGAAGGGTTTCTGATGGCCTTGGCCGGCTGCACGTAACCAAAGATGTGGAGCTGCGCGCCAAAGCGCACCAAGTGCTTTCCAGTTTCTCCCGAACCATGTGTAAAGAAGGATGCTGAGAACCACGAACGATCCTCCTCCAGTCAGGAGTGTTGCGGGCCGGGCCCAACCCCTCGAAACTTTTCCGGGAACACTCCACAGCACCAGCACGATTGCGGTGACGACCAGCGCAAAAAAATGAATGACTGCCGTCTCTTTCGACGCAAGCATGAATGCGGCACACAAGCCTCCCATCACCGCGCTTCCAACTGAGCATATTCTCGCGGCGCGCCAACCTGACAGAATCAACCCGAATGTAGCCGCGCAGAACAGGGATTCATGAATGAAATACCGGTCGTAGTAGACAGGAAGCGGTCCGAAGGCGAACAGCAGTGCCGCAATCAAGCAGGGCGCAAACCCGAACATCTCGACAGCCGCGCCGAAGAGAAGGATCGTGATGGTTCCGGCCACTACCGATGCTAACCGCAACTCTGATTCGGTCAGATCGGCGAAGGATCGCGATCCCTGCGCTCGCACCAGCGGCAGAGCGAGCGCCGACAGGGCGGGACCATGCCGGTCCTGTGGATCGTATCGGAAAGGCTCTCCGCTTAGCACCTGTCCGACTATGTAGGCATTGATGGCTTCGTCGGTGTGCATGGGCCGTACGCCAAGTTGCGGAAGGCGCACGGCCAGCCCGAGAACCGCGACGAAGATGAAGGTCAGCCAGCGCGTCTGTGATGAGACCGCGCGCTCCATCAGAGCTTCGCCGCCTTTCGAGAACTCAGGCAGCAGGCTTACCCCAAACCTCGACCTCGATATAGTCGTTCAGCTTGTTCGTCGTGTTCCCGTTGCTGTAGAGGCGGACATAGCGGCCCTGTGCGCCTTTGGCGTCAATCAGTTTGCCCTGATAGGTCTCGACGTAGTTCTGATCCTTGCCAGCGCCAGCTCCCACTTCATTTTTGAAATCGTTATTGAAAATGGTCGTTACGCCCGACTTGAAGTTAGGATCGTCCGACACCTGCACCACGACATCGCGGTAGACGCGCGCCTGGGAGTGATAGTGCCAGATAAGGACTGCATAGACGCTGGCCTTCTTCGCCAGATCGACCTGCACCCACTGTTTGCCAGGTCCCAGCTCAACCCATGAACCTTCGTCGCCGGCCTTATCTCCATCGGTGACCAGGTCCAGGGTTCCGGTTACCGGGCTGTCGTCGCTGGCTGTGACCTTTTTGCCCTTCGCCAGGTTGATAGTTCCGGCGGGAACCATGAAATCAGCCCGCTTGCCCTTGAGCGGCGGCTCAAGATTTGGGACATTCAGCGGTACGGGCGTACCGACGAAAAGAGGCCGGGGCAGCTGAGTCTTCAACGGCACCTTGTCTTGTGCCAGAGCGACTGTTGCAAAGAGGAGTGCGGTGGCGACGGGGGAAATGCGTGAAACAAGTATTCTCATCAATTCAGGCTCTCACTTCTTCATCAGAGATGCTAATTCTCTTCTCGGCGGCTACGGCTTCATTGGCTTTATGAATGACATATTCACTCGAGAAGGCTTCATCGGCTGGGCAGTTCAACTTTGCCGTGCCACGAATCGCGTTGAAGAAGTTCTCGAGATGAGGCTGATGCGGAGGCTTGTTGAAGAACACGGGGATCTCATATTCAGCCAGTGCCGCAGTCTCGCGAACATCCACCTTGGCCGTGTCGGCTGCCAGTGGCTTGGCTTTTACATAGCCCTTTTGTGCCAGGTCATCCCATGAAACTGCATTCGCGCGAGCTTCGCGATAGATGGCGCATATAGCGGGATCCTCAGACATCCTGATCGTACCGTCATCGCCCATGAACTGCTCGAAATAGCCGCCCCCAGCGCTGGTTGTAGTCTGCACCTGGTAGAAGGCGCGTGCAACAGCCTGGTCTACCGGATACTCATAGATCACCATCGCATTGTCGTACCAGTCGTGGTTTTTGTAGTAATCCAAACCTCCGCTGGCCGTCACGGACTTCGGCGTCTTGCCGAGCCACCAGTTGAAGATGTCGATCTGATGCGCTCCCAGGTCCGACAAGGGACCGCCACCCAAGCCCTTGAACCAGCGCCAATTGCGGAACTGGTGCATGTCCTTGTACCCGTATTTGGCCAGCATAGGCGCGGGCATCTCGTACTTCTTAGGCCAGCCAAAATCCTCCTTTACGGCGCGATTCCACTGTCCATGCACGGCCGTTAGCCGTCCGCAGAACTGCGCGTCATGGAGCAGTCTGTTCAACGTGAATACGTAACGCGGGTTGCTGCGCCGCTGATGGCCGATCTGCAACAGCTTTCCGGTCTCGCGCATGGTTTTCACCATGGATCGCGCACCATCGATCGTGTTGCTCATCATTTTTTCGCAGTAGACGTGCAAGCCTGCCTTCAAGCAGGTATTCGTCATCGGCGCATGCCAGAAGTCTGGTGTTGCAATCAGAACTGCCTGAAGATCTTTCTCCTTCGCAAGCAGATCTTCGTAGTTCTCATAGGAGCGAACGTCATTGCCGAGCTTCTTCAGATATCGCTGGCCTTCTCCGCGGTGGTAATCCCAGATATCGCACAGGGCGACCAGTTTCACGCCTTCGATGTTGAGCAGAGATTCGAGAAGAACCTTGCCCTCCTCGCCGTAACCGATAAGGGCGACGTTGATGGTGTTCAGTGATGACTGCTTGACCGGGGCCTTCTGTTCGGTGGAATCCGACTTGCAGGCTTCGATAAGCATGGCGGCGCCCGCAACGGCGGTCGCGCTCAAGAATTCGCGACGATTCAATTTGTCTACCATTTTTTCAGGACCACAAACCTGTTGTGCTGGGCGAGCAGGAACGCAGCAGCGACCAGCCCGATATGAATGCCAAGATACGCCACGCCAGCATTTTCATCGATCAGCACCAGGCCGACCGTCAGAGCGATGAATAGGAGTCCCTGAACAATCAGAGACAAGCGGGTGCCGAGTCCAATGATCAGCATGATGCCGGTCAGAATGAATAACGGCCCCAGCATTTTATCGAAGAGTGTTAAAGCGAACTTCGGAAACATGGGATCATGCGCGAACTTGTCTCTAAGCCCCGTAGGTATGCCTGCATAATTTGCCCAGGCATACGATTTGACGTTCACATTCACCATGACGCCGCTTGCGTCTGGTTGACCGGTTGACGGATCAATGAGCGGCTGTGCCACCGCTTTATAGACCGCATACTTTTGAATGCCTACGAACAGCGCACGAACGCCAAGCCATAGGCGCAAAGCCCAAAACGCAAAGGTAAAATCCCAGGCGACTTTCTGGGCAGGAATGACTCTTACTTCAGTTGTTGTAGCCATGTATCCTCAGGGCGTTAAATTCCGCCTAGATGGTTAAGTTTGTCAGGTACGCTGCATCGACTTTCAGCGACTCCTGCCACGGAATGTCGAAAGCCTCCTGCTCGACGAAGGCGTGTGTGATCTTCTGGTTCTTTGCGGCTTGGGCAAAGACTGGGCGGTAGTCGATCGAGCCCCGGCCCAGCTCCGTTACCTTCGCCTCGTCGTGTTTCGCGACCGAGATGTCTGGCGGCAGGTGGAAATCCTTCACGTGAAACAACGAGAAGCGATTGGGATATTTCTTCATCAGATCGACAGGGTCATGCCCCGCGACCTTGACCCAACCGCAATCCATCTCGAAAGTGGTCTTATCGGGCTCGCACAAACTGAGCAGTTCTTCATAGGGCACCTTGCCCTCGACCGGTGCAAACTCTACCCAGTGGTTGTGATAGCCGAATGTGATCCCAACCTTCTTCAGTTTCTCACCTGTCTTGTTGAACTCCTCTGCGTTGTACTTCCAGTCATCGATTGTGAGGGGCCCCGGCTTCCCAGTTGAAGCGGTTCTGCGTCCCGGGCCAGGGCAGATGATATTGGTCACGCCAATCGTTTTCTCGAACTCCGTCGTGGCATCCAAATTCTTTGTGACGTCTACAAAGGAGCGATGTGAGCTTACGCACTTCAGACCCGCCTGGTCGAGAGCCTTGCGAATCTCGGCCGCCGATTTCTTCGGCAGTGCGGCGGATTCAACCTCAACGTAGCCGGACTTGCGGACAGCGGCCAGAGTTCCTTCAAAGTCCTTCGCCATCTGATCCCGCACGCTGTAGAGCTGAATACCGGGCGCTAATCCCAGAGGAGTCCCGAACGAAACCTTCGACGATGAGAGTGCTGCAACCGCTGCTGCTCCGCCGATGAAATGCCTTCGTGATACGGGCCGCATTGTTCCTCCAGTTTGGTCGATCGATGTTGCACTTGGCATCGCCCGGGTCATAGAACCCTCAGAATCTCCGATGCGGGCGCCATATTGCTCCGCCTGCCGGGTATTGACTCTCTAGCTCATTTTCCAAGGCCCGCGGTATTCGCGAGTCATCAGTTTGCTTGCTTCCGGATCGTCGATGATCTTCTCTTCCTTTGCATCCCAGCGGATCTTCTTACCGGTGAGCATCGAAATGTGGCACAGATGCCCGGGAAGCGCGGAGTTGTGGCCGATCTCAACGGGCGTGACGGTGGCTTGCCGCGTCCGAATGCAATCGAGGAAGTTCGCCATGTGGTCGGAAGATGTGTAGAGCTTCACTTTGCGCATTTCACGAGGCAGGTATTTACCCTGCTTCCATGCCGGATTCGATGCGTCAAATCCGCCGCGGTCAACCCATACCCATCCTTCGCTGCCAATCCATTTCACGCCGCTTCTGATGTCCTTGTGGCCGCCGGCGATCGTCATTGTTACGTTCTGCGGATACTTCAACTCGAAGCGGAACTTCGGAGCGCTGTTCCATGCAGCATCATGTGGCGGAAGCTCACCGCTGCCTTCGATTTCCAGAGGGCCGGTCTGGTCGAAGTCCAAGCCCCAGTGGGCGATGTCGCAGTGATGACCGATCCAGTCCAGTAACTGACCGCCTCCTGTGTTGTAGTACCAGCGCCATGTCTTGTGGGAGCGGACCCGCATGTACGGCTCCATTTTGGACGGCCCTACCCACATTTCGTAGTCCAGTTCCTTTGGCGGATCGCTGATGAGCGCGTCCCATCCGGGCGTGCCGGGGACGATTTGCTCCAGGTGGGTTGCCTTTCCGCCCGCGGCTGCAACTTTCGCCAGCGCAGCTTTGCCGGCACCATCGAAATCGGCGTTGTTTCCGGGCAGGCCAACCTCAACGTGGGTGACGGTCCCGATAAGCCCGTTGCGGACAATTTCCGCGGCCTTGTGGAACATGGGCACGGAGCGCTGCCATGATCCCATTTGCCAGACGATCTTGTTCTCCTTGACGGCGCGAACGATGGATTGCTGCTCAGCGATGGTGTGGCCCAGAGGCTTTTCGCCGTAGATGTCCTTCTTGCGCCGCGCGGCCTCTGTGGCGACGATCTCATGCCAGTGGTCCGGCACGGCGATCATGACGGCATCGATATCGTCGCGCGACAGCAACTCGCGGAAATCGTGATAGCCCTTGCAGTCCTCATTGCCGTATGCATCATTGATCTTCTTCACGGCTGCCTGAAGATGATTGGCATCGATGTCGCATGCGGCAACAACCTGGCAGTCGGATAGGCTGAGTAGGTTTTCGGTGTTGCCGGGCCCTTGCCATCCCATGCCGATCACGCCAACATTGATGCGGTTGTTCGGCGAGGTTGTCGAGGTTTGGGCAGCGTAACCACGAAGAACAGTGGGAAGAAGTGCTGCAGTTCCTGCACTCTTTAGGAAACGACGGCGATTGAAGGGACGACCCAAGGCTCCAGTACCAGACTCTTCAGGCATCATTTATCTCTCGGAAATCAGTTCGATCAAGGATCGCAGATGATTTTAATCACTTCCCGGCCAAAAGGTCGAACCCACTCGGATCGTGAGTGTGCCGGAGTGAGTCAGCTTTCCTCTGGAAATTTCGTTGCCACGCAGAAAACCGGCCTAGAATGACTCTTTGTTTAGAGAGAGTACTTAGAGCGCAGTCCAATTTCGCGCACTTCACTTTGTTGCGAGGGTGCTAAACCCGAAACGGAGGTAAGCAAACAAATGAAAGACCTTTCGATTTCCAGGCGGGAGTTCCTCCATGCCGCGGCTGGTGCGGCAGGGGCTTCGATGGTTGGCAGCTCGGGACTGGCCGGCGCGGAGACGGCCTTTGGACAAGCCGGCTCTACCGCGCCCAGCGATCGCCTGCGGTTTGGAATCATCGGCGTCGGAATGGAGGGCTCCGGGCTCCTCACCACCGCGGTACAACTGCCCGGAGTTGAATGCGTAGCGGCGGCCGACTTATGGGACCCGCGGCATGAGCTTGCGCGGGAGATCGTAGGAAAGCCGATCCGCACCACTCGCCGTTACCAGGATCTCCTCGAGGCCAAGGACATTGATGCCGTGATCATCGCTGTTCCAGATCACTGGCACAAGCAAACCGTGGTGGACGCAATCTCTGCCGGCAAGGACGTCTATTGCGAGAAGCCGATGTCGCACAGTGCTGCGGATGGACTGGCAATGGTCGCGGCCGCCAATAAATCGGACAGGATCGTCCAGATAGGCGCCCAGCGCACCAGTTCCGTCCTCTGCGCCAAGGCTCACGAGATGATCAAGCAGGGCGCGATCGGAGACCTGGATCTGATCGAAGCAACCTATGGCCGTAACGATCCAAATGGCGCATGGGAGTATCCGCTGCCGCCAGACCTGAACTCAAAGACCGTGGATTGGGATACGTGGTTGGGAACAGCGCCGAAGAGGCCCTTCGATCCGAAGCTCTTCGCGCGCTGGCGCTGTTGGCGAGAATTCGGAACGGGCGTTGCCGGCGACTTGCTCGTACATCTCATCAGCGGCATGCAAACCGTTCTCGGCATCAATGAAGCGCCCGTGGAAGTCTCCGCCCTTGGGGCAATCTCACGCTGGAAAGACGGCCGCGATATGCCGGACGTCCACATGGCTCTCTTTCAGTACAAAAACGTGCCTGTGTATATGCGGCTGACGCTTGGCAGCGAGTCAGCCGAGGTCACGCGCTTCATGGGATCAAAAGGCGTGATCGAACTGCGAGAGTTCAGCCTGACGCATTCCCCGCAGCCGGGCGTTGACACTGCTCCGAGCTACTATTCCGGTTCCTTCCCTCGCTCAATGCGAGACGCCTATGTCCAGCAATGGCATCGCGAACATGATCCGTCTCCAGGAAAAGAACCGGCTCCGGAATCCATCACGATAAACGGAAATGATTACGATGACCTGCGACCGCATCTTTGGAACTTCTTTGAGGCGATCCGGTCCCGCCGCAAGGTGCTGCAGGACGCCACATTCGGTCATCACGCTGCGCTTGCCTGCCATATGGCTAATGAATCCTACTTCCGCAAGCGTCCCGTTCGTTGGAACGAGAGTTCAAATGCCATCGAGACTGTCGGTTGAATCGGCGATCATCTGCGGTGTGTTCAATGGAGGCTTGAAATGGAAGGTGCGCGCTACGCTTGGCTCCTCTCCGGACTTCTGATTGCGATCGGATCATCGATCGGTTCTGCGCAAGCGCCAGATCCCAGTCGGACTGCTCCGGAATCAGCCTTTTTGGGACGATGGGATTTGACGCTTCATGCTCCGGACCACGAATACCCGTCGTGGCTTGAATTGCGGCGAGAAGGCTCGGCGATCAAGGCTCAGTTTGTCGGCCGGTGGGGAAACGCGAGGCCCTTGCCCAAAGTTGAGGTCTCGAATGGCGATCTGAAGTTCGTCTCGCCGAAGGAAGAGGAAGACAGCAAGCAGGATCTGAATTTCCAAGGCCGTCTCGAAGGCAATGAGCTCTCAGGAACGGTCAATGGTCCGGACGGCAGGGAATGGAAATGGACGGGGGTTAAAGCTCCTGCGCTCGAGCCTTCACATACACCGAGATGGGGCAAGCCGGTTCAGCTCTTCAACGGAATAGATCTGTCAGGATGGAAGGCGAGCGGCCCGGGTCCAAGCTGGACCGTGCGGGATGGAGATCTTGTCAGTCCTGGACACGGCCCGGAACTCATCAGTGAACGCCCGTTCGGAGACTTCAAGCTGCATGTGGAGTTCAAGTGCGACAAGGATTCGAACAGCGGCGTTTACCTCCGAGGCCGCTACGAAGTTCAGGTCGAAACCGATTCGCAGGCCGAACCCCCAAGCCACCACACCGGAGGAGTCTACGGTTTTCTGGCTCCTTCACCTGAGCTGCCGCGCACTCCCGATCATTGGCAGACGTTCGATATCACGCTTGTGGGCCGCAGGCTCACAGTGGTCCAGAACGGCACAACCGTCATCAACAATCAGGAGATTCCGGGGATTACCGGCGGCGCTCTGAACAGCGACGAGGGAGCAGCAGGTCCAATCTACTTACAAGGAAGCGAGAAGGGCCACGTCTCGTATCGGAAGATAGTCCTGACGCCTGCCGAGTGAAGGGTGGTTGAATGCCAGTTTGGGACACGCGAGCTATCGAGCTCCGGAGGCGTGGTCGTCTGTGTTCGAAAAGCCCTCTTTGAAGATCGAGACCCAGCTGATGGCTACAACGAGCACACAGCCGACGATCCCGACAAAAAAGAGGACCTCAACAATTTTCGTGGCCAAGACTAGTAATGAGTGGAACATAGCTAAGCACCGGAACCCAGTTCTTTCGGCGGATTCACAAGACTAAGATTAGCAGGTTCGAGCCTGGGTTAACTGTCCAAACCGGACCTGGTTCTATCTCAGGCTCTATCTCCGAACCGGCGGCCGAAATCTCCCTAGATCCACACCTTCGAATCAATCGGCCGTTTGTCCTCATGCTCGCTGGGATACTCGGGTGGAGGTCCGACGCGGTTCATGCGCGCGAAGTTAGGAATCGCGACAAGGTCCGATCCGTCCTGCCATTTGCCCTTAATCACCATGACGCCACCGAGCAGGTCAGGCTGCCACTCTGCCCGAAGCGGAGCCTCACCTATCTTGCGATGGATATTCTGGTTGTCCACAGCTTCGACGTTGTAGATCAGCGGGCCGTACTTGAATGCGACCTGGTCCTTATCGGCCGCGATCCGCTCATCCGCAGTGATCCGCTGCGGCTCCATCGGCAGCTCGAGTTCAACGCGATCCCCCGCCTTCCACTCACGCGTAATCACCGCATAACCCTTGCGCATTTCCGGGGAGTGCGATTCGCCGTTGACTGTAAGGCGCTTCACCCCGCTCACTGCTGGGGATTCCTTGTAGAGCTTGCTCGTGGTCCTGTTCGGGATCCGCACGCAGACACTGAACGTCTTTGCTTGTTCGGGATTCACCGTGAGGGACACGGATCCGTGCCATGGGTAATCCGTCTTCTGCACAATTTCGACATCAGTCCCGGCGACCTCGCCCACATGAATCTTGCTGCCGACGAACATGTTCACGAACAGGCCGTCCTTGCTCTTCACGTAAGTCCATGTCGGAATCATGAGCAGCGTTCGCGCAAGGTTTCCAACGCAGCACGGGCATACATGCCATTTGGCGCGTTCGGTGTTCACCAGGGGGTTCGTGTAGCAGAAGCTCTTGCCGTCGAGAGCGACCCCGCCGAGCAGCGCGTTGTACATCGTCTGCTCATAGAGGTCGGCGTACTTCGCATCGTGATATGCGAGGTTGAGCTTGTACTGGAAGAACACGACGCCGCAACTGGAACATGTTTCGCAGTAGGCCTCGTTTCGCAGCGAGTAGTTCGGTCCAAAGCCTTCGGATGTCTCGCCGCTGCCGATGCCGCCGGTGACGTAATACTTCCGATTCACCATGTTGTCCCACAGCGAAATGACAGCGCTCTGGTAATCGTGATCCTTCGTCTCAGCGGCGATGTCGGCCATGCCGGAGTAGAAGTACATGGCGCGAACGGCATGACCCACAGCTTCATATTGCTGTCCAGGAGGCAGGTGGCTCTGGTCATACTCAGAACCACCACGGCGCGAGTCAAGCAGGAACTTCGCCAGCGCGATGTAGGCATCTCCGCGTTGATTGCCTTCTTGATCGTTCACGAAGCGTCCAAAGCGCACCAGCGCCTGCTCCATCTCCTGATGTCCGTCAAACCACTCCTTCTTGCCGGGACCAATATTGGCAACCCAGCAGTCCGCCAGCTTCTTCGCAGCGTTGTAGAGACGAAGATCCTTCCCGTCTGTCAGCGTGTAGTGATTGATCGCGGATTCGATGAAATACCCGGAGACATACCCTTCATGGTTTCCCCGATGATCGGGCGACCAGCGCTCGGGCCATTCCTTGCGATCGGCAAGGATGTAAGCCGTCTGCAGGTATCCGTCAGGCATTTGCGCAGCAAGGATGACAGGAATCCATCGCTCCAAGGTGGCGCGCATCTGCTCCTGCGACTTGACGATATCCGCGTCGCCTTGCGCATCGACCATCAGCGCGATGCACATCGATTCGACGGTCTGGTGAACCCAGGCGTTCGAGAACACATAACCTTTGTGCTTGCCGTGCGGCTCGCCGCGATTTGCTTTCCCTGCTTCAATGAAGTTGTCGATTCCGCCATCGCCGCGCATTGGCGCGATGTCGGTCCGTTCGCACATCTCTATGCAGTGGGGGATCCAGTCAACAATGAGAGCCTTGGCTCGCGCATTCCAGAGAGGACTATCGATCGAGTATTTGCGCGTGTAAACGACGTCCAGACGATCAGCTGGCGGCGCCGGCTCGACATGTACGTTGATTGAATGCGGCGCGCCCTTGGCTTCGGATGCATTGAGTTCCAGCACATAGTCACCCGGTTGCGAAAACGTGGCCGTCGTTACCGGGGAAGCCGCTGCGGCGAACGAAACGGTGCCGGGACCGGATGCTTTCTTCCAGATTGCTTTATTGCGAGGTGAATCTTTTAGCCATGCGACCTTCCCTGAAAGATAGGTCTTGCCATTGCTCACAACGGACCGGTCTACTCCGGCCTCGACCACGGGTGGAAGCGCGGGAGCCGGTCCATGATTGAAAACCCGCCATTCCAGGATGCCTGCAGGTCGATCCGGTTGCGGAACAACCTCGAGCCGCATTTTGCTTGTTCTCACCGGTTCGAAGGTCGTCGTGTTGAATGTATCTGGAGCCACTCCAAGTCCCTGGGCCTGTGCAACAGGGACGAAATCGCTCCCATTCCAGTAGAGAACTCGGCAGCTCTGGGGAGTTTGGGTTGTTGGCCACGCGCTTCCAGGAATCACACCTGCACGGGGGTGATCGACGGCCCAGTAGACATCGACCTTGTTCACCTCGATGGGCTCGCTCCACTCATACTGCACCCAGCTCTGGTGTTCTCCGGAAGAGCGATTGGCCCAAAGCGTATAGAGCGCATGCGTGCGGTCGTAAGAGTCAGCGGGCGCGAACCCGTCATTCAGAGCCGAGATCTTGTTCTCACTCATCAATGACCGGCTGGACGGAATCGCGACGCGGGCTACATTCAGAGTGTCTGACTTCTGGGCAAACGCGCCTGTGCCCGAGAATGCTGCGACTACCGCGGCACCGCCCATGCCGGCGAGAAATTCGCGGCGGCTCGGTTCTGTCGCCGGGGACTGAGTAATTGTCTGTGATCCGTTGTCCGTAGAAAGTCTATTTGGCATGATTTATTCCCGTTTGTCGCCGAGTCGCAATGAGTGGTTGGTCCCACCTGATAACGTTTGCTGAAGTGTCAGGCAGGATCGCAAATTGAGTAGAAATCTGGGCGGCCGGGGTGTCAAGCAACGCAACAAATAACACCAGCAAACGTGAATCTCAGCCCAATTCTATAGACGATTGAACTGGCGCTCTGTTTCGGAAATCGTTTACCCAACGGCTACCCTCCAGAGTGTCGGTCCTTCAGCCGCATACGCGCTATGGTTCATTTGAACCAGACACAAAGACTCGCAATTTCGGGGGCAATCCGAAATCGTCAGAGGTGATCGCGCCCGTATGCAGCTAGCTCTTAATCAAATTGTGCCCGCAGGGTGAGTAGCTTAGACTTTTCATACCGCACGGGAACTCAATGGAAGGTAGATGAAGAAGAGAGGCACTCCTCCCACTGTCAGCGAAGTGGCTCGCGCCGCTGGTGTGGGTACCACCACCGTTTCCCGCGTTATCAACGGGGGCGACCGCGTAAGCCCGAAAACTCTGGCGCATGTGCAGCGGGTAATCGAGGCAATGGGGTACCGGCCCAACCAGGCAGCCCGCGTCTTGAAAGGTCACCGGACCAAGACCATTGGCCTCGTCATCCCCAGCATCGCCGACCCATTCTTCTCCAGTTGCGCCGAGGCCGCGCAGGCCGTGGCGCAGGCAAACGACTCCCTGCTGATCGTGACTGCATCGCATAACGATCCGCACAGTGAACTCGAGAATCTGAATATTCTCATCAGTCATCGCGTCGATGGTCTTATCGTTGCGCCGGCCAATTCACAGAGCGAAGCACTTCGCGATCTGCTGAAGCGGCTTTCCGTTCCGGTGATCGCGGTAGACCGTCCGGTTGCAGATTCCCTGGTCCCTTCGGTTGTATCGGACAACTTCAAAGGCGCGCGGTTTGGGACCCAGCATCTCATCGAACACGGATACAAGCGGATTGTCTGCCTCACCGGCGAAAGCACGCTTTTCACGATTCACGAGCGCATGCGCGGCTATCGGGCAGCGATGGAGTCGGCGGCCATGCCGGCCATATTGAATACTTCCGTGAAAGACTACCGCTCGGCCGAATATGCCATTCAAAGCATGCTCTCGGGCCCGAATCCTCCCGACGCGCTCTTCACGTTGAAGAACAGCACCACCATCTATGCCTTCGAGGTTCTGCAGAAGCTGAATGTTCAGATCCCCAAAACAATCGCCCTGCTTGGATTCGACGACTTTGAACTTGCTTCGACGGTACGTCCCTCGATCAGCGTGATTGCCCAGCCGGTGGAAGAAATCGGACGCGTTGCCGCGGAACTCCTCTTCGAACAACTGTTCGGCATTCGCGGTGTGCACACACAAACCAGGGTAAAGCGGTCGAGACTCGTGACGCTCGAAACCAGACTCATTCAGCGCAGCTCGTGCGGCTGTACTCCCGCTCCCTGAGCGTCATTTCCATCGCATGCCGACGTGCCGCCGAAATGGAAACGGTACCACATTCTCCTTTTCGCGCATTGGCTTCTCTTTGTAGCAACGGTCCGGATTCGATCCTCGTCCATCAACTTCCATTCGGCTCTAAGTTCTGCGTTTTGTGTAAGGAGTATCTATCTGCCCAGATCAGAGCCATGGTTGACCGTTGTTTCGCATTGTGTGGTATCGTTTCCAAGAACAAAGCGGAGACGGGATTGCAGGATTCTGTTTGCGCGTTCCTCTTGAGTTCTATCTGGCATCGCACGGCTTCGAGTGGCCGACCGGGCAGAACCAGTATTTCTCATCTCCTGCTTTCCGCGGTGGTCGCAAAATGGCCTTGGACAATTCGCAGGTTCTTACCATCGGCGTCGATCTCGGCGGCACTAGCCTGAGAATCGCTGCGTACACGCCCGCTCGCGGCGTATTGGAATCCGTTGCTCTTCGCACGCGTCTCGAGGCAGGCCCGATTGCCGTTGTCGACGACATGTGCGACGCGATAAGCAAGCTGCTGGCCAAGCATCTCAAAGGCCGCGACTGCGCCGGTATTGGCGTCGGGTCGCCGGGCCCACTCGAACTTCCAGCCGGGCGTCTGCATCATCCCCCGAATTTGCCAGGGTGGGATGGATTTCCGCTTCTCGCAGAGATGGAAAAGCGCCTGCAGCGTCCCGTGATTTTGGAGAGCGATGCAAATGCTGCAGTGCTCGCCGAGTACGAACTTGGGCTGGGCAAGGAGCTAGGTGTCGACTCCATGTGCATGCTCACACTCGGCACCGGGGTCGGCAACGGAATTATCTTCGAAGGAAAGCTGTGGCACGGATCAGCGGGAATGGGCGGCGAAGCTGGCCATATGACCGTATATCCCGATGGCGCTCTCTGCGGTTGCGGCAATCATGGATGCCTCGAATCGTGCGCGTCAGCGACGGCTCTTGTGAATGCCGCAGAACGACTCATCAGCTCCGGCAAAGCTCCGGGGCTCGCGCGACTCAAAGCGAATGGAAATGGTTTGACTGCGCAGAGCCTCGCAGAAGCTGCCAGAGACGGGGACGCCGACGCGCAAGAAATCTATGACGATACCGGTCGCTCTCTTGGCATTTGCCTGGCAGGACTCATCAACATATTCAATTTCCCGCTCTACGTAATCGGTGGGGGCGTCGCGAATTCCTGGAATCTGCTTTCGCCCTCGATCTTCAAAGAACTGGAACTGCGGAGCTATGTCTACGCTCTTACTGCGCCGGGAAGAGCTGCCTCTTCGGGAATGCCTGGAGGAGGAACTAGAGTTTTGCCCGCGCGGCTCGGTGCCGAAGCCGGCCTGATGGGCGCATGTATCCTACCCGTGTATTCCTCGAATCCAACCTGGGCGTCCGCGTAACTCTGCCCCAGTCTGATTCAAAGCTCCGAACACTCAGAGGAATTGCCCATATGAAGTCTCATGTTCTGTGCGCCGTCATCGCAAGTGCATGCGTCCTCGGCGCCGCTGCTCAGACCGAGCCTAAATCAAATCTGAATCTGCGGCCGCCCTCAACGCCGCTCATCGTTCACGATCCGTATTTCAGCATCTGGTCAAATGCAGACCGGCTGACCGGCGGCCCGACGCGCCACTGGACCGGCACGCGGCAAGAAGTCGCTGGCTTCGTTCGTGTGGATGGGAAAAGCTATCGCTATCTGGGCGATTCGGAAGACGAAGTCCCCGCGCTGGAAGAGACCCAGCGAACCATCACGCCCACGCGCACAATCGTTACGCTAGGCAATTCGCAGATCGAACTGCAGATCTGCTTCTTCACGCCGGCCTTTGCAGAAGACATGGCGTTGATGGCGCGGCCTGTCACGTATCTCTCATGGCAGATCAGATCACGGGACGGCGCTCAGCACGATGTCACGCTCTATCTCGATGTGGATGGAACAGTCGCCACGAATAATTCGGGAGAGAAAGTCGTTTGGTCGCGCGATCGGATCGATGGCCTCGATCTGCTTCGAATCGGGACGCAGAAGCAGCCGATGCTCGAGGAGTACGGAGACGATCTCCGCATCAATTGGGGATACTTCTATCTAGGTGTTCCGGACAATGAAGGTAAGGCGATAACAACAGCCGGCAACTGGTCTGATCGTCGAAACTTTGTCGAAACCGGTAAGATTCCGTTGCAAGACGATCTTGAGCAGCCGCGAATGCCCAAGAGCCAGCATCCTGCATCACCCAAGCTGATTGTGACAATGCCGCTCGGAAAGGTCGGCAGCGCGCCAGTTTCGCGGCACGTGCTGCTTTCGTATAACGACATCTATTCCGTCGAGTACATGCGCCAAAGGCTCCTGCCCTATTGGCGCAAACAATTCTCTTCCTTCTCCGAGATGCTACAGGCTGCGGAGCACGATTACCCAACGCTCACCAAGCGGGCCGAACAGTTCGACACAGAGCTCGAGCACGATCTCGTGCAGGAAGGCGGTGCCGAATACGCATCGATCGCCATCCTCGCATACCGCCAAGCAATCGGTGCTCACAAACTGGTGGAAGACGACGCCGGCGTACCGTTCTTCATGCCGAAGGAGAACTTCAGCAACGGATCGATATCTACAGTCGACGTCTTGTATCCGTCGTCGCCAATGTTCCTTCTGCTCAATCCCAAGCTGGTCGAGGCGCAACTTGAGCCAGTAATGCGCTATGCGGAGACATCGCATTGGAAGTTTCCATTCGCGCCACACGATCTCGGCGTCTATCCACTGGCAAACGGCCAGCTATACGGCGGTGGCGAGACCAGTGAGGAGGATCAGATGCCGGTGGAGGAATCCGGCAACATGATCCTGATGCTCGCGGCTCTCTCCCATGCCGAACACGACACGGCCTTCGCGAAGCGTCATTGGCCGCTGGTGACCAAGTGGGCGGATTTCCTGCTCGCCAAGGGATTCGATCCTGAAAAGCAGCTTTGCACGGACGACTTTGCCGGGCACCTCGCGCACAATACCAATCTCTCCATCAAAGCCATCGAGGCTCTCGCTGCCTATGCGCAGCTTGCGCGAAAGCTGGGCGACGAGACGACCGCGAACAGATTTGAAACCTCTGCGAAGTCCATGGCTGATAAATGGGGATCGATGGCCCTCGATGGCGATCACTACCGCCTGGCCTTTGACAAGCGCGGCACCTGGAGTCAGAAATACAACCTGGTGTGGGACAACATCCTGGGCCTGCACATGTTTTCACCAGAAATTGCACAACGCGAAATCGCCTTCTACAAATCGCACCTCAATCCCTATGGACTTCCGCTCGACAATCGGGCCACCTACACGAAGCTCGATTGGACTATCTGGTCGGCTACGCTGGCCTCCAACGCGGATGATTTCAAAGCCATCGTGAGTCCTGTGTTCCGCTTCCTCGATAAGACCCCCGAGCGAATCCCAATGACCGATTGGTACGACACGATCTCCGCGAAACACCCAGGCTTTCAGGCGCGATCTGTCGTTGGCGGCGTGTACATCAAGATGCTGGCTGATCCGCAGATGTGGAGCAAGTGGGCAAATCGCCCCAGCGCACAGCAATGAGAGAGCCTTCGATGCGTTCAGGCCGCCGTCAGCGGTGACTCTTCTCCTGCGGTAGACTCACGTGTGGAGGTCATTGTTTGCCGAACGGTCGGCGCATTTGTGCTCTTGCGCGGTCTGCAATTCTGGCCGCTGCTATTGTTCCGCCGGTACCGTCGCCTTCTCAGGTGGCCGCTCGCAAGCCGCCGATTACCGCCACCAGCTTCGTCGACTCCGGCCCAGTCCCTTTTCAAGATGTAACAAAGGCCGCAGGCATGTCCGGCTGGAAACACGTCATGGGCAATGCGGACAAACGCCTGATCATCGACACGAATGGATCAGCTGTCGGTCTAATTGACTATGACAATGACGGCTGGCTCGACATCTACATGGTGAACGGATCCACGTTCAAGGCAATGGACGGCAAGGAGGAGACGCCGCATGCCGCACTCTTTCACAACAATCACGATGGAACCTTCACGGACGTAGCTGCCAGAGCTGGAGTGACCAACGATCGCTGGGGATTTGGCGTAGCAATCGCAGACTACGATAACGATGGCTGGTCCGACATTCTCGTAACCAACTGGGGTAAGAATCGCCTGTACCACAACAACCACGACGGTACTTTCACCGACGTTGCCGAGAAGGCAGGAGTGACGTTGGGCAACTGGTCAGCCGGAGCAACCTGGGGCGACTACGATGGCGACGGCAGGCTTGATCTCTTTATTTCGGGCTATGTGCATTTCGACCGCGACAACTTGCCCTACGAGCACACCCGGGCGACAGGATTCTCCTACTGTGAGTTTCGCGGCGAACCGGTAATGTGCGGTCCTAAGAACCTCGAAGGCGAACCCGACCATCTCTTCCACAACAATGGAGACGGAACGTTTACTGACGTCAGCGCCAAGGCGGGTGTGGCGGACTCCGCGAACAAGTACTACGGTCTAACGCCAGTCTTCGTCGACGTGAACGACGACGGCAGGCCGGACCTTGTTGTCGCAAATGACTCGACTCTGAGCTATCTGTACCTGAATCGCGGCGATGGAACATTTGAGGATGCGAGTTTTGGAACAGGCTTCGGGTTGAATGAAGACGGACGCGAAGTGGCCGCCATGGGCGTAGCCGTTGGCGATTACCTCAACAACGGCCGACTTGATTTCGCCATCAGCGACTTCTCGGATGAATCAAAACTGCTGTTTCGGAACCAGGGAAAAGGCGGTTTCAACGAAGTTTCGATGCGCTCTGGAATCGGGAAAATCTCGATTCCTTTTCTGGGATGGGGAGACGGGTTCCTTGATTACGACAACGATGGCTGGCTTGATCTAATGTTCGTGAATGGGCACATCTATCCTGCCGCGGACCGTCTCGATTGGGGCACGTCGTACGCACAGCGCTCGTTGCTCTTTCACAACGAGCACAACGGGAACTTCAGCGAAATTCCGCCAGTGAAGGGGACAGCGCTGGCCGAAATCATCTCCGGCCGCGGTGCAGCTTTTGGCGATCTTTTCAATGATGGCAAAATCGACGTGGTCGCCAGCCAGATGGACGGTCCGCCGGTGCTCCTGAAAAACATCAACCCCGACCACCATCATTGGGTTGAGTTGAAATTAATAGGTGCGAAAGGCCCGCGAGACGCCATCGGCGCCACTGTCTACTTAACGGCTGGCGGCATTCGGCAGCGCCAGGACGTGATGAGCGGCGGGAGCTACGTTTCAACAAACGACCAACGGCCTCACTTTGGTCTGGGCGACGCAACCGATGCAGGTGCTGCTGAGATTCACTGGCCATCAGGCGCGAAGGAGACCATCAAGCTTCCGGCAGTCGACCGCATCTACACCATCACGGAAGGGAAGGGAATCGCGTCTTCGCTGTGCGCAGGCAAACCCTGCGCTGGCCCGGCTTCCACAATTACGGGGAGCAAACCGTGATTCCAAACCAGATTCGGATTTGGCCGGTCCTGTTCGGTGCGGCGCTTGCCTGCGCGTCAACCCTGCCGCTCCTTGCACAATCGACTCAACCAGCTCCAAAGCCCATCTCCAACACTGTCCCGCTTGTTCCCGGCAAATTCGTCGATGTCACCGAAAAGGTCGGAGTACATTTTCTGCACCAGGCGCCGCATACCTCGCGCAAGTACCTGATCGAAACGATGGGTTCCGGCGTGGCTCTCTTCGACTGCGACAATGACGGTCGTCTCGACCTGTTTCTAGTTAATGGCGCTCCCTACGGCGACCCGACGCCGAAAGGCTTCATTCCGCAGAAAACAGGGCCTGAAGACTGGAATCGCATGTACCGCCAGAAAGCTGACGGCACCTTTGAAGACATCACCGAGAAGGCCGGAATGAAGGGCATCGGTTACGGAATGGGCGTTGCGGTCGCCGACTACGACAACGACGGCTACGAAGATCTGTTCGTCACTGCATACGGCGGCAACAAGCTCTATCACAACAACGGCAATTGCACCTTCACAGACGTGACCGACAAGGCTGGAGTCGCCGGCAGCGGCTGGTCCAGCTCTGCAGCATGGCTCGACCTCGACAACGACGGACTGCTTGACCTCGTCGTCGATCGCTACGTCACCTGGGACTGGGAAGACGTCTGGTGCGGTGAACATCGCGAAGGCTATCGCGGCTACTGCCATCCCGACGTTTTTCAGCCCATTACCATGCTCGTTTATCACAACGACGGCAACGGCCATTTCACTGAAGAGGCGCACAAACTCGGCCTTGATAAGCCCGCGAAGGCGCTCGGCATCGCATTTGCCGATTTCGACCGCGATGGGCGAATGGATATCTTCGTCGCAAACGATTCCATGCCTGAGTTCCTGTTTCACCAGAAGAAGGACGGAACGTTCGAGGAGGTCGGGCTCGAGACTGGTGCCTCCGTCAACGCCGAAGGCCAGACCTACGCCGGCATGGGTGTCGACTTCGCCGACTACGACAACGACGGATGGCCTGACATCATCGTGGACGATCTGGCTAACCAGCGATACGCCCTATACCAGAACAACCGCGACGGCACATTCAACTATGCCTCAAACGAGAGCGGCATCGGCGCAATGACTCTCCTCCACTCCGGCTGGAGTCTTCGCTTTCTCGACTATGACAACGATGGCTGGAAAGATCTGCTCGTGGCCCAGGGACACGACCTCGACACCATCGAACGCATCAATCCACAATTCCACTACCGCGAACCCATGCTGCTCGCGCGCAACGCCGGAAAGAAATTCGTCGATGTCTCGTCGATTTCGGGCGATGTCTTCCGCCAGGCATGGGTGGGCCGCGGGATGGCCATTGGCGACATCGACAACGACGGGCGAATCGATGCGGTTGTCACAACGAACGGTGGTCCGGCCTACGTGCTGATGAACCAGACCGAGAAGTCCGGACACTGGATCACCCTGCGACTTATCGGACATAAGAGCAACCGCGACGGAATTGGAGCCACTGTCGAGGTTAAGACCACGATCGGCAAGCAGTGGGAGACTGTAACCACCTCCAGTGGGTATCTTTCCGCAAGCGATCCACGCGTGCACTTCGGCATGGGGAGTAGCCCAGCCGCCGTGTGTGTCCAGATCCGATGGCCGAGCGGAATCGAGCAAACGCTTACCGATGTGAAAGCCGATCGCCAGATTCAGGTGGATGAACCGGAGAAATCCACATCGACTACCTGCAACTAAAAGCTCAATGCAAGATGTCGGGTCATCAAATGTTTATTGGCCGATTTCCTGAGAAGATTCCGCAACTTATGGGATGGTTCTGTTCGCCCAATCTCTCGTGCTTCTTGGGCTTGGCAAGTGACGCTTCGTCACTAATCTGAACGAAACAAGGTGGGCAGGATCGACAGCTCACCCCAAAAATTTCTTGACAGACGAAAATTGGCGGACGTATAGTTGCGCGGAATGGAATCGCTACCATAAAAATGGTATCGTTTCCACTGGACGCCCGAAACTCAAGGCCAAAAGAGCCGTTTTCGGACGTTACTGCTATCCCCAAAGAACTATTCAAAAACTGAACTGGGTAAGACCAGGAGGCAAAGTGAAACTATTCCCCGTTTTCAAGGAGTGTGCCGTCCCCTCGCGCCGCTCACATGCGGGCCTATGGGCTTCGGCCGTCGTCGCAATCGCATTCTTGACCTCGTTGGCACCCCGGACAGCCTTCGCGCAAGCCAGCGCCGGCATCACCGGAACGATCACCGACCCGACCGGTGCGGTGGTGCCCAATGCGAAGGTCACAATCACCAACGAGCAGACTTCCGTCGCGACCGATACCGTCACCAGCAGCGCCGGAACCTACTCGTTTAGAGGTCTTCTACCCGGCAAATACACGGTGCAGGTAGATGCCACGGGCTTCAAGAAAGACGTAAAAAAGGGCGTAACCATCGAAGTGAGTACGACCGCAACGGTCGATTTCCTGCTGACTACGGGTGGAGCGAGTGAAACCGTTCAGGTAACCTCTGACGAAATCGCCCTGAATACAACAGCCCCTGAGATCGGAAGCACGCTTGAACCCGTTGTGGTTGCGGCTCTGCCGGAAGAGGTTTCAGGTCGCGGCCGCCAGATCGACCAACTCCAGTTCTCCGCGCCCGGAACGACGGGCGATACCTTCTCCCATCGCGTGAGCGGCGGCGTCGATTTCGAGCAGGAGATTGTCTACAACGGCATTCCAGCCCCTCAGCCGGAAACCGAGGGCTACACGACAAACTTCAATCCGCCGTTTGAGCTTGTGCAGGAGTACAAGGTCGAGCGTTCAACGTTCTCCGCCCAGTTTGGCCTCGGTCAGGGTGCTCTGACCTACCAGATGAAGTCGGGCACCAACTCGTACCACGGCGATCTCTTCGAGATCAATCGCAACAGCTTCTTTGATTCGGTAGGCTTCTTCAACGGGCCCGCGTGGAATCCTTCCAATGTCGACAATAAGCCGCCATCGGACCATGAAAACAACTACGGATTCAGTGTTGGCGGACCGATCAGCATTCCGCATCTCTACGACGGACGTAATAGGACGTTCGGCTTCTACAGCCAGGAATGGTACAAGCAAAATAACCTCAACACCGGAATCGGCACTGTGCCAACCGCGGCGGAAAAGAGCGGCGACTTCAGTGATTATGTCGATTCAGACGGAGCCCTCATTCCGATCTATGTGCCGCTTGGCTTCAGCTGCAATGGCCTAACGCCGGGCCAGCAATTCCCAGGAAACAAGATTCCGGCAAACTGCATCAGCCCGTTGTCGGCTTCGCTGCTCCAGTATCTTCCCGATCCTGATATTCCGGGCGGACTGGATTCCAACAAGAGCTACGCTCCATTCATCAACCCCAATATTCAACATGTATGGGGTTTCACGGTCGACCAGGTAATCTCGCCAAAGCAGAACATCCACTACAGCCAGTGGCGGAACAGCTACACGACCCACAGCTTCGACTACGCTCCAATCGTGCTTGCGCCCAACCCGCTGAACAGCCAAAAGTATGAGCCCGCCGTAGGAAGCGTGTTCCTGCTGAACTACAGCAACACTTTCACTCCGCACCTGGTCATGACGGCAGGTATTGGTTGGATCGGCGAAATCAATAACCAGTTCAACATCACCAAGGGCTATACGTTCGGCGCGGTTCAGAACGAAGACATTCCGCCGAACATCTCGTTTGATGGCCAGCACGCTCCCACGAGCTGGGGCACAAGCGGTGCCTGGTTGCAATCGATCAACCGCAAGCTCGGTATCGCGCTCGTGAACAACTGGCTATGGACGAAGGGTCGCAACACCTTCAACATCGGCTGGGAGTACCGTCGTGCCTACCAGGACGACAACGAAGAGCAGACCGAGGGTGGTCACTTCAACTTCAGCCAGCGAACTACGTCTGTCCAGAATTCAAACGATGCGAATTTCGGCAGCTATGGCAGTTCGTTTGCCAGCTTCCTGCTGGGCATTCCGGACTCTGCAAACCGCAGCAACTCGCAGGAACTCAAACTGCGCAACCGCGACTTCTCGCCGTATGTTCAGGACGATATCAAGCTCACACCGAGATTGACCGTCAACCTTGGGCTGCGCTGGGATATCCAGGTGCCGTTCACTGAAGATAACAACAACGTGGTCTTCTTCAACCCGGATAATCCGGGAACCCTCCCCGGAGAGAACATCCCCGGTCAGGCAAACAAGCTGGGTAGCTGCAGTGGTTGCGTGGGATGGAATCGCGTAGACACGCATTGGAATCACATCGGCCCTCGCTTCGGCTTCGCTTACCAGCTGACTCGTAAGACGGTTCTCCAGGCCGGATTCGACGTAGCCTTCCTTGATGGTGGCGCGTACGAATACGGCACCAACAAAGTAGCCGTCAACTATGGCAACCTGCTGGTCGGTTCCTACAGCCGCAACAGCACCGGCAGCTTTAACTCATCGTTTGGCAGCTGGGATACGAATTCAATCCCCGCTGTTAGCCCCACGCCATTCAGCCCGAGCCTCGGACGCGGAACGCAGATCAACGCGATGAGCAAGAAGACTGATGGCAAAGCACCCTACAGTCAGCAGTGGAACGTCAACCTGCAGCGCGAGCTGCCTTACAACATGCTCGCGACGGTAGCATGGGTCGGCAATCGCATCATTCACCTGCCAAGCCAGAACAATCACATCAACCAGCTTGATCCGAAGTACCTCGCCCTCGGATCTCAACTGAATGATGTATTCCAGCCGGGCCAAACTTCGCTTGACGGCGTGCCGCTGCCCTATCCGGATTTCGTTACGGACTTCGGCGGATCGGCTACTGTGGCCCAGGCCCTCGTGCCCTATCCACAGTACTCGAACATCTTCTACAACTTCGAAGCCATGGGTACCACGTACTACCAGGGTGTCCAGGTGCAGGTTGAGAAGCGGTTCACTAACGGTTTGTCCTTCCTTGCCGGCTACACGCTGTCTCATCTCATGGACAACACCAGCAGCGGCTTCTCGAGCTTCACCTCGGGCGGCATTAACAAATACAACCAGAGGCCGGAGTGGGCCGTCTCCAGTGCTGACGAGCCTCAGACGCTCAAGGTCAGTGGCACGTACATGCTGCCCATTGGCCCTGGCAAGAAGTACGTGAACAACCGCAAACTGGGTAACATCGTGGGTGGTTGGCAGCTCGGGTGGATACTCGACTATGAAGCCGGCACGGCTTTTGGTCCGTACGAGAACGGCACACCCTTCCCGAACGGCTTCAACCGTCCCGATCGCAATCCCTCGGTCAAGCTGGGCACTGCTTCTTATGACCGTGCGCGTGATTTCTTCCTGGGCAAGATACCTGCCGCTCAGATGTTCGATGCCAACGCGTTTACCCCTACGCCGAGCCAATACGTGCTCGGAAATGCTAAGCGCAATTACGGAGAGTTGCGAAATCCCGCATTCTACAACGAGAATCTCAACGCTAAGAAGCACTTCTACATGGGAGAACGCTTTACTGCAATCCTCTCAGTGGATTACTTCAACGCACTCAACCGAACTCGCTTCAACGGACCTGACAACAACAGGAGCAATGCCTCATTCGGCCAGGTAGTAAACAAAGGCTCGAACATAAACAATCGACAAGGTCAGGTCAGTCTGCGATTGGAGTTCTAGGTCTTACGCTGTCTCCTGAAAGTGAATTACTTGTGGCTTCCTTGCGCCGGACTGCTCTCATGCGGTCCGGCGATTTTTTCGTCTCCTCCGGGCTCAACAAGCTGTATCGCCGAAATCTATAATCACGAATGATGAAGTCCTTCCCCTTCGACATCCCGCTATCACTCAAGGCATTGCTCCTGGCTGCCGCACTCGTCCTTGTAGTGCGACCAATGGCTCTGGCGCAAGCAGGCGATGCCGAGGTGACGCCGAAGGTGCAGCAACTCTATGCGGAGGCCAATGCTGCCTCGCAGAGCGGCGATGAGACCGCGGCGATAGAAAAGTACCGGGCTATCATCAAGCTCGCACCCCATCTCGCCGCGGCATACAACAACCTGGGAGGCCTCTACTTCGACCAGCGGGACTACACGCACGCGGCGGAAGTCCTGAAACGAGGGCTCGAGTTAAATCCCAACATGCCTACCGCCTCGGCAATTCTGGGCATGAGCTATGTGCAACTGGGCGAGAACGAGAGGGCAGAGCCCTTGTTGCGAAAAGCGCTGCGTGCAAATCCAAAAGATGACAAGGTCCAAATGATGCTCGCGCGCATGCTTATTAATGGGAAAAAGATGGATGAGGCAGCACGGCTCCTGAACGATTTTTTGGCGCGCAACCCCAAGGATCAGCAGGCCTGGTATCTTCTCGGCAAAACCTATCTTCAGCTTTCAGAGAATGCATTGAAGAAGATTAACGAAATCGATCCTGATTCTGTCGTAGCTCACGAGATCGCAGGCGAGATCGATGAGAGCATGCACAACTATGACCTTGCGCTCGTCGAGTACAAAAAGGCCGTAGACCTGGCTCCCGAAAAGCCCGGCACGCACATGCATATGGGTGATGCCTATTGGTACATCGGCAAGTGGCAATCGGCGCAGACAGAGTTCCGCGCAGAGCTCAAGAACGATCCATATAACTGCATGGCGCACTGGAAACTGGCTAACGCCATTCTCGAAGCCAACGACTCGAATGACGAGGCTTTGTCGGAAGCGAACGCCGCTGTTGAACGATGCCCCACGCTGATGCAGGCCCGTGTCGACCGCGCCCGGGCGCTTGTAAGGCTCGGACGACAGCCCGACGCTCTGCCCGATTTGCTGATGGCGATGAAGGACAGTCCGCGCGAGCCCAGCATTCATTTCCTGCTGGCCAACGTATATCGATCGCAAGGCAAGAGCGCCGAGGCTCAAAAAGAGATGCAGGTCTACGGCACGCTGCAGCGCGAGGCCAGCGCCGCAGTGGCCGGACAGGCGAGCGATTCAAACGCGATCAAAAATGCGGCTCACTGACGTGCTTCTGAATTGGTTGAGAAAAGCCGTTCTAAGCGCGGTCCTGGGTTCGCTTGCGGTCGCATCACCCTTCGTTGGCCGGGCTCAGGCATCCGCCGATCCTCTCGCGCCTGCACGCGCCCTTGTGGATCAAGGCAAGCTGTCGGAGTCTGAAACTTCGGTCCGCGCTTATCTAAAAGAGAATCCCAACTCCGCGGATGCGCACTTTTTCCTGGGGTATGTTCTTTTCCGACAGAAGAAGGCGCGAGAATCACTGGCGGAATTCACGGCTGGAGCAAAATTCCGTCGCCCAAGCCCCGAAGAACTCAAGACCGTGGCTTCCGACTACGTGCTTCTGGATGACTTCGTCGACGCCGACAAGTGGTTCTCTGCGGTCGTCGCGGAATCTCCAAATGACCCCAACGCTCACTACCTGCTCGGTCGGACTCGATTCAATGAAAACGACTATCGCGGCGCCATTGCCAGTCTCGAACGAGCCCTTGCGCTCCACCCGAAATACATCGAGGCCGAGAACAATATTGGCCTGGCCTGGCGAGAGCTAAATGATCTCGATAAGGCCCGAGTCGCGTTCGAGACTGCGATCGAGTGGCAGGGAGACACGCCAACCGATGCGCAGCCATTCCTCAACTACGGCAAGCTCCTCGCCGATCAACACCAACCGGACAAGGCAATTTCCTTTCTGAATCGCGCCGCCGAACTGGCGCCCGATAATCCGACCATTCACGAAGAACTGAGCCACGTGTATTTGGCTCAGCCAGATCTTCAGAAGGCGCAGACGGAATTGGAAAAGGCCATAGCACTGGCGCCTGGCGTCTCGAGCCTGCACTATCAGCTTGGCCAGCTTTATCGGAGGCAGGGACTGGCGGATCGCGCCCGCAAGGAATTCGATCTCACCGCCAAGCTCAGCGGCGCGCACTCATCTGAAAAGACGCCTAACCCACTTTCCATCAAAAATCCGAACGCGCCCTGAACGTCTCGTCCCAGCACATATGGAGACGAGCCGTAGAATGGGCTGCAGCACGCACAGTTTCCCACATGAAGACCAAAGGCATCTTCGTAGGTCTCTCCACGATCGACATCATCTATACGGTCTCCGAGCACCCCGTACCTAACAAGAAGATCGCCGCGCAATCTCAACAGATTATTGCCGGCGGTCCCGCTACCAACGCAGCGATCACCTTTGCTTTTCTCGGTGGAAGCACAACACTGGTGAGTCCCGTTGGCCGGCATCCGCTCGCAGCCGTAATCACAAACGAATGCAGCAAGTTCGGAATCGCCCTCGTTGATCTGATTTCGGATTCAAAAGAAGCGCCACCAATCTCATCGGTGTGGGTGGACGCTGAAGGCCGGCGCAGCGTCGTTTCGACGAATGCTGTCGGTCGAGCAATTTCGGTCGCTGTTGCCGACCCTGTGCGGCTGACCGGGGTGGGCGCAGTAATGGTAGATGGTCACGCAATGCAGGCCTGCCAGGCCTGGGCTGAAGCCGCCACAGCGGCCGAAGTCTCAGTAGTCCTCGATGGTGGAAGCTGGAAGCCGGGAACCGACCTTCTGTTGAAGAATGCTGACGTGGCGATCTGCTCCGCAGACTTTATGCCGCCTGGATGCGCGGCTGAACGCGATGTGATCGACTATCTCCAGGCCGCTGGAGTGCAGAGCATCGCAATCACTCACGGCGCAGCGGCAATTAAATACGTGACAACATCTGGTTCGGGCGTCATCGAGGTTCCGAGAGTCGAAGCTCTCGACACTACTGGAGCTGGCGACATATTTCACGGTGCCTTCTGCTTCTACTATGCAGCTGATTGCGACTTCGAGCTTGCTCTCCGAAAAGCCGCAATCATTGCCACGGAGTCATGTCGCTATCATGGAACTCGGCAGTGGATGGATCATTATCTCGGTTCAGCCTCAGCCACATCAGGCTGAAAGAGCCTGAGCCGACTCGGTTTGCTGATCGGAGTCGCTTGTCGCCCGAATCCGACTTGCCCCGTGATAGGCATTGAAGTGATCCGGCCGCAAGAAACCGACAAGCGTAATATCAAACTCCCGCGCGACCTGGACTGCAAGGCTCGATGGCGCTCCCACTGCCGCAACCATCGGAATACCCGCCATAAGCGCCTTCTGCAGTAGTTCGAAGCTCGCTCTGCCCGAGAGCAGTAGAACACGATCCCGCAGTGGCAACCTGTCCTCTAACAGGGCGGCGCCAATCAGTTTGTCTACGGCATTGTGCCTGCCAACATCTTCGCGCAGCTCCTCCATCGAGCCCTCTCCGGTGAATAATGCCGCTGCATGCAAGCCGCCCGTCTGCTCGAACAACGACTGTCGTGCCCGCAGCAAATCAGGCAATTGGAACAGCACCTCTGCCTTCATCTCAAATGCGTTCTTAATGCGCGGAGGGCAGACAGTCTGCAACGCGAGAAGGGAAGCCTTGCCGCAGACTCCGCAACTCGAGGTGGTGTAGAAATTTCTGCTCAGGCTGCCGGTATTCACTTCAACATCCGTGGCAAGCTTCACGCAAACAGAATTCCTCGCCGAACGCTCGTTGCTCCGCTCCGCGCTCTCTTCGATTTCAGCAGCGTCTCGAATTACACCCTCTGTGTAGAGGAATCCGGCGGCAAGTTCCCGGTCATTTCCTGGCGTGCGCATGGTGATCGAAATCGCTTGATTCACCCGCTGACCGAATTGTCCATACTCGAGCCGAATTTCGAGCGGTTCTTCCACTGCTACCGTTTCCCGCACCGGGAACCCGGCGCTCCGACTAAAGCGTCTAATGTCGAGTCCATTGCTCGATGCATTCGATTCGGATCTCGCAGGCGTCCTCGTTTTGGCGGGATGGAATCGCATGTTTCGCAGTTGAGGCATCTACATGTTCGATGAAGCAGGCGCAGGCGCGGGTTATCCGGACTGCCATGTTAAGCTGCCCAACAGTTGCGATGAGTGCCGCGCTTGAATTCCGAGAGATCTCCGTTGTTGCCGATAGCGGGCGGCGACTGCTCGATGGTGTATCCCTCGCCATTGAGAAAGGTTCGGTAACAGCCATCATCGGCCGTAGCGGCTCAGGAAAGACTACGTTGCTGCGGAGCGCCAATCGCATGATCGAGCCCTCAGGCGGCCAGGTACTGATCGCCGGAGCAATAGAGAGAGACCTGGTCGCGCTGCGCCGTAAGATGGGGTACGTCATTCAGGAGACCGGACTCTTTCCGCACTTCACGATCGAGCGAAATGTCGGTATTGTCCTTGAGGCGGAAGGTCGTTCGCGCGCTCAGCGGGTCAATCGAGTTCGTGAGTTGCTCAAGCTAGTCGGACTCGATGCCGAGAGCTTCGCACATCGATACCCCCATCAACTTTCAGGTGGGCAACGCCAACGCGTCGGCTTGGCTCGGGCTCTCGCCAACGAACCCGACATTTTGCTGATGGACGAGCCCTTCGGCGCGCTTGATCCCCTTACCCGGGCTGAAATGCAGGACATGCTCCGCGAGCTTTTAGCACGCGTCGAGACAACCGTGCTCCTTGTCACGCATGATCTGGATGAAGCGCTCTACCTCGCCGATCGCATCGTTCTTCTCAGTGACGGGAAGATCATCGTGAATGTGCCGCGCGACGAATTCCTTCGCACTGACCATCCCGAGATAGTCTCGTATGCGGCAGCGTTCCATCGCGGAGACACTCGAGCCTCCTCGCCCA
>DATJEO010000204.1:0-4174 GCA_035496515.1 Occallatibacter sp. | reverse complement strand
CGTCACGGCTTTTGAGGCGTATACGTCCACTCTATACGGCCATAACCAGCCTTCAAATTCGTTTTGGTTGTCATTGGTTCTTCTCACTTGGCTCTACTTACCTGCCCACTGTCGCGCCCCCGCCATCCGAGCGGCCGGCCTTCAGATTCGTCTTGATTCTCATTTGCCCTGCTCCTTTCGGACCTTCTCAAAGCAGTTCGTATGCCAATCGTTGCCGTGCGGACATCAGGGCCTCCTGGAACGTCGGAAAACCATTGCACTGCATGGAGATCACGGAGCAGTGGGGAGCTGGAGCAACACAGCTGACGTGCCCTGGCCAGGCCGGAGCTTATCCGAACAGATAGTTGCCCGGCACGAACAGATAGTGTTTAGCGACTTCGCCACCGCCAGGACCTCGGTAAACGAAAATATTATCGATCAACTGTTGGAATCGAAGTGATCGCTGGGCCATCGGACCTGACTGGTGGCTCAGACGCTCGGAATTGAGGATTGTAGACCTCTTCAAGTAGTGTTGAGGACGAATCAGGGGCGGTGGATAGCCTGGGGTCAGGTCCGTACGGTTGCCGGGCGATCATTGATGTGTCGCGAGATTCGTGGTTGAAAATGTAGGATTGAGTGCGGGATATCTGCACCTAATCCCCGTAGGTTCAGGCCGTGACCCGCTCATAAGCCAATCGACCTTTGGTGACGAGAACGAGTAGGAAGGCAACTCCGAGTCCAGAGAGCGCGAGCACGAGTTCAAACGGAATGTACGTGGAAGGCTGAACGGCAGTAAAGAGGCCAGCAAGAAACTTCGAGACGGTATTGAAGGTGGCATGCATAACGATAGCCGGTATCACGTCAAAACGAGCGATGTTGGCACCGAAAGTCATGATGACGCACAAGCCGATCAGAATCAGAACATAGATCCACTTCGGCGAACTAGTCCAGCCAGGGATTAAGAATAGCGGCAGATGCCAGCCCGCCCAAAGAAGCGCGAGGAGCACGGAGGCCCAAAGCGGTCCGACCTGTGCTTCGAGCCGAGGGAGTGCGTATCCTCGCCAACCGGGCTCCTCTCCGAGTGGACCGCCCAGCAGCGTCGAGTAGTTGTACACGGTGACTGAGATGATGATGCTCCAATTGAGTCTGTGTGGATCTGCAGTTGCAACTCCGGGCAGGACGACGTACGCAAGGATGATGAGCAGAGTTCCGGACGCAGTGGCGATCAGTGTCCGTGACAATGTTGTGTAAAGGCGGAACGCGCCGTAATATCCGGTGGCAAGTCGATGTGTGATCAGGGCGGCCAACGTCGGTCCAAAGCTCGCGAGGATGGTCAGCTCAATCGGAGCACGGAGAAGTATCATGGGCAGGAAAACGAGCCATGAGCACACGTAGGCAAGCGTGAAGAACATCGTCAGCGGGTGGTTCACAGCGATTCGGGCTGCGCGTCCAAGTTGAGAATGAGGCGACAAGCCCCCTACTCTATTGGACATTTCGATTCGCTCGGCTCCCGGTTCCATTAAGGCAGGCTTGGTTTCGAGTCTAACAAACGGAAAGAGTGAGCAATGCCCTCATCGGAAAGTGTTGCAACAGCGTTAAATGGATAGCGGCATAGCGGGGGTGATTCCTATGCGGGTGTTAGTTGAGACCGAGCAGACTGCCGAATACCCAGGCCTGGCCATGTAGGTTCTGTTTGGTAATGCCGAGCACTTGCCCTTTGCGAATCATCTGAATCATCTGCACCGCCTCGATTCCGGCAATGACCGCGCAGGCCGTCGCCAGGGTCCGCGGTCCATGCATACTCCGCAAGCGCCGTTTGATGTGACGGTGGTCGGATTCGATGCGATTGTTCGAGTAGCGTCGCGTTCGATGCCGACAACTGCGACGGAGTAGACCTTCGTTCTGCAGTTCTCGAATGGCCGCTGGATAACTTCGTAGTCGGTCTCGAGCGAACACATGCGGTGCGCGGTTGTCGGGATTAGCTAAGGCTCGTCTGAGGAAGCACTTCGCGGCTTCACGGTCGCGAGTTTCCGATAAATAGAAATCCACCGTTTGCCCGCCACTGTCGACGGCGCGGAACAAGTACATCCAACGGCCGGCGATACGTACAAAGGTCTCATCCATGTGCCATGTTGATCCCTTGAGCTTGAGTTGCCCTCGCAACCGGCGCTGCACTTCAGGGGCATAGCTCTGCGTCCAACGCCAGACCGTGGTGTGGTCTACTGATAGACCTCGCTCGGCCATAAGCTCTTCCACATCCCGTAGACTGAGTGAGAATCGAAGGTACCATCGCACGCAGGCAACAATAATTTCCGCGGCGAAGTGGCGCTTCTCGAACAGAGCTGGACCGCAAGACCTCATCCGCACACCCTACCAAATCCGCCGTGCTGAGGTTTGCAACACTTCCGTTTTGAGAGCTACCGCGCTTTTACGATCTTTTGACATTTCCTGCACAGCCGCCGGAGAAATCGCCGCGTCTCATCAGCATGCGCACATCACGCTCCGCGCTGTGGAGACACAGCCTGTTCGGATTGCTGGCAATCTTCCCCATCGCGCTGGCGGTAACAAGTGGAAATTCAACGAGCGCGAGGAGCACTTCCGCGGCCAGGAAATCTCTATTGGCCGGCTCACAGGTACCGGCGCCGGTGCGCTCGGTCCTCGAGCGGGCATGTCGGGATTGCCATTCTGAAAATACCGTTTGGCCCTGGTACGCTGGTGTCCCACCGCTCTCCTGGACGATTCACAGCGAGGTCGCGCGGGGCCGGGCGTTTATGAATCTATCAAGGTGGAGCGAGTATTCGGAAGCGGAACATCGTGGCTTTGCGCTGGCAATCAATACTGCAACGGCGACCCACATCATGCCGCCTCCCAGATACGTCTTGATGCATAGCAGTGCCAGACTATCTGCTGCCGAGTTGGACTTATTGAAAGAATGGGCGCTCGGCACGGCAGGGCGTAAGCCAGGACATACGCCCTCCCGAGTGAGTGGATCGAGCCTTCCAGGACGGCGGCACTGCCGGTGCGCTGACAGATCTCCCAGCAAATCAGTCGGCAGCGCCCAACAGGCGCACCGCAGGGACTAGCTCGAACAGCGCCGGGGAGTTGGACGATGAAATCCTCCAGCAGCACTATAGCAACATCATGCGGATCAGGGCCCAGAAGCGCCGCATTTTTGAGGGCCATGCTGGGAGTATGGATCTTCTCATTGAAGGGCCGCAAACGCCCTCAAACGGCCTACCACCGTGGCGCTAGCCGCTTTTGCTTTCTCGTGATCTTCGAGTGTCGTGTCTGATGCGCGTGAGAGCTTCGCACCAGTCGTAATGGCTCATGGTCCATACATGACCGAGCAGGAGGCGATTAAGAGCAACGCCCACCATCTAGCAAACGGCTTGTTCCACGCCCACACGATGTAGAAAGCTCCCAACAAAGGGAAAAGCACTCCGGCGATCCACTCTCGACGCCAAGAGATCCAGAGGACAACCAGAAGAAGAAATGTTGGGATGAGATGCATGGTAAGGGCAACAAAAGTTTGCCAGAATCCCCGCCTCCGGGATGGTGAGCGAGCAGTAGATCTGTTTGCCTTCTCGGCGCGTGGTCACCACGCCGGCGGCTTTCAGGATGGCGAGATGCTGGGACACGTTGGCGGTCGTAATGCCAAGCTCGCCCTGAAGATCGGAAACCGTCCGCTCGCCTATTGCGAGCAGGTCGAGCATGCGAAGCCAGCTGGAATTCGCGAAAGCCTTGCAGATGCGCACCTGCATCTCGTAGATTTGGTCATCCACTCCGCTCCTGGCTGGCTTTGGCATGCAATCTCTCAGTTGCATTGTATAACTTGCCGCGGCGCCTCCTCACCGGTAGTGGTTCAGTTTGAAATGTCAGCCTAATCGATGCTCTCAAAGATTCGAGGTCACCTTGAGCGCCCGCCGTTCCATTAGCAGCCGGAACGTGCCATCGGGACGTTGCTGTTCGTGGGTAAACCTCAATGGAAAGCAGCCCAAGTCTGGCGACTGCCACATCGTGGTCCTCTCCTCCCGACCAGATAATTGAATGGCGGCGTACCTGATTCACGGCGAACTCTCGGTCCAGGCCGTTAAGGATTCGCTCGAACTGATCCTCGGAGGTCCTTACACTCTTGCGTTCTGGCTATTATTCATGGGGCTCGGGTTGCTGGCCCCGCTGATACTCGAGGTGTGGG
>DATJEO010000203.1:0-7791 GCA_035496515.1 Occallatibacter sp. | reverse complement strand
GAGTTGGGTGGCTGCGCCGCGCTTTTCAAGGTGCGGTACCGTGTTTTGCTGCGCAGTTGTGATTGCAGCGAAAGCGGCGAGAGACAGATTCAGGCCGAAAAACAGGAGCTTTCTCATAGCGGAGGGAGAATATCATGCGATATGAAATAGGATTTGGCGGGCTCTGTCCCGATAACCGCCGTTTGACTGCTCAACGCGAACTCAACCTGGAACTATCGGAAGGTTGGCACCGTGAGCCGGTTTCTCTCCGGATTTCGCGTTACCCGGATGAGAGCTTTTTAGGAGGTTTTCAGATGTCGACGAGTATCAGTCTGCCTGTTTCTGCGCAAGCATCAAGTACATCTCTTCGTTTTCTCGGTCTGGTTGGAATGCTATGCGCACCAGGCATGCTGATTGATGCGGGTATCCGTTACGCGAAGGGTGACACCGGCGAGGGCGTGATTGCATCGAGCAGCATTGTCGGCCTCTTCTACCTTGCAGGATGGACCGCAAGCATGATTGGCTTTCGTCAACTGCGCTTGGCGGGCAATGGCGTGATTGCGCGAATCGTCTTCTGGGTGCAGATGGTGGGGCTGACACTCGCCGCGGGCCAGCAGATCATGGAACTGATTGGCGCTCCAGCCCTGCTGCATTCTCGGTTCTTTGGAACCTGCGACACGGCGTGGCCCCTAAGCCACTTGCTCATGCTCGTTGTGGGCGGCATGGTGCTGGCAACGGGACGGGTTCACGCCTTTGCGCGATTCGCGGCACTTGGATCCGGATTGGCATTGCCAGCGACTGCAGCTCTGGCTCCTCTGAATCATTATGTGTTCGCGTTCGGCTTCGGCGTAGTTACGATGCTGTGTTTCGGACAGCTAGGTTCGACCGTGTATCGCGCCGGGACCGGCAGAGAGATCTGATTACTTCGACTCCGTTGCTCCGAATGCTTTCTCGATGAATGAGACGATCCGCTGGCGGGCGTCGTAGCCGTGCCATGGTTCGGGTGAAGGGCGGCCGAACATGCCCGTGGCAAGTGGACCGTGGTCCTCGCGAGGATAAGTAACGAGTTCCACGGGCACGCCCTGCTGGCGCAGTGCGCGGTACATCTCCTGCGCTTGTCCAAGGGGGTCGGTAGTGTCGGACTCCCCTTGGAGAAGCAGGAACGGCGTCTTGGCGTGGGAAGCGCCGGAAAGCGGGCTCTGACGCCACGCGTCGTTCATGTGCTCCCAAGGCTTGCCGAAGTACCAGCGGTCATACCATGAGCCGCTTTCGGTCCCGTACTCGCTGAATTGATCGATAACCGGCGCGCCGCTGATGATGGCTTTGAAGCGATCGGTTTTGCCTTCGACGAAGCCTGCCATCTCGCCGCCGTAGCTGTAGCCCATGAGGGCCATACGCGCGGAATCGATGGGATAGTTCGCAAGAACGTAGTCGACGCCGGACATCACGTCCTGGTAGTCGCCGCCGCCGAGGTCGTTCTTGTTGGCCGCAGCAAACTTGACTCCGTAGTTAGACGAGCCACGCGGATTGGGACGCAGCACGGCCCAGCCGTGACCAATGAAGAAGTCGACGTAGGGATCATGGCGATTCTCAAACGCACCGAAAGGACCACCGTGAACGTCGACGAGGAGTGGAGTCTTTGCAGAACCGCTGTCGGGAGGCAAATAGAGCAGGCCTTCGACGGTGAATGGGCCGGACTTCCATTGAACGAGTTTCGGTTCGACGATGCGCAGGTTGGCGGGAGCAAGATCGGGAGTGGGAACAGGCGTGCACGCGTCACCGAGATGCGAGGAGTAGCAGAGACGCTTTGGCCGTCCGCCTGCTTCAGCGAGCCAGACCCAGTCAGTGCGTTTGCGATTAGTGTTGAGACCAGAGATGACCGAGGGATCGTAGGCTAGCTCGATATTCAGTTTCCTTCCGTTTTGCTCAATGGGCACTACACCCGTGGGCGCGCCGGATTCCTTTCGGTCGTAGGAAACGATCGCCAATTCCGCAGGAGGAGTTTTGCCGTCGAGAGCAACGCGCTGTGCGGAATTGCGGGTTCCTATGGCGGCTAATGCAATAGGCGATCCATCTTTGTCGAACTGCAGGCCAGATGCGCCAATCTGGCCTTTGAATCCTGAGGTCAGACGTCGCGGCTGCGAGGATCCGGTAAGAGAAAGCGCAAACAGTTCCTCATAGCCCGGCGGGGCATCGTCGGGTGTCTGCGCACCGAAGACGATTTCGTTACCGTCGGGAGTGAAAGTGCCAGCTTGCACTGTGGCCGGAATCGCATCGAGCTTCTGAGGCTTGGCGGCTGTTGCTATATCGACGATCCAGGCTGCGCCCGCAGGCCCGAGGTCGGAGACATCGTTAGGCCCTTCGGTCACAACGAAGAGCTTGTCTGCAACTGGAGACCAGACTGCGCCGTGGACATCGGGTGCAAGGTCGATGACCTTCAGTTCGCCGTCGATTGCACCGTCAGGCTTAAGCGCGACGATGTACAGGCGAGTCAGGTGGCGCTCGTGGTTGACCCAGGACGCGTCGATCTTCGCGTCTTTCTGCTTCTTCTCGCCGGGAGTCTCTGGATCGTGAGCCCACAGCGCGATGTACTTGCCGTCCTTGCTGATCGCGAATCCGGTAACGTCAAACGGCAGCGGTTCGACTTTATTCTCGTCGGGTTTCTTTTCGTCCTTCTTTTCATCTTTCTTCTCGCTTGTGACGGGCGAGGGTGGAGGGTTGATGGCGTCCTTATCTTTGGAGACGTCGACCGGAGGAAGGACTTTGAGATCGTAGGGCGAGGCTTCGCCGCCACGCAGGTCGAGGCGGAAGAGCTGGGTGTGTTCGCCACGCTTGGCGAGGAAGAAGATGGCGGAGCCGTCAGGCGCCCATTGTGGGTTGTGTTCGCCCTTTTTGTCGGATGGAGGCGAAAAGGTGAGCTGGCGCGGCTTGTCCGCGCTGTTGCCGGGTGCAGGTACCAGCCAGATATGGGTGCCGGCTCCGTCCGCGGTGGCGTTGGTGACGGAGAAGAGAATCTGCTTGCCGTCTGGCGAGAGCTGCGGATTCGAAATTGATTTCAGGTGGCGCAGGTCTTCGTTGGTGGGGAAATGCGGGGCGGTCTGCTGAGCTTCGGACGCTACGGCGCTGGTTTGCGCATTTGTTTGATGTGGCGTTGCGGCAATGGCGAGACACGCGAGGGGTAGAACTGCACGCCTGAAGGGATGCATGGGGTCAGGATACAACGGAGGACGGCGAGGTTCGTGGGGTTGGGGTGCATGGCACGTTTGCGAAGTTGGGGCAAAGCTGCACTGTGGCGATTTTGGTTTTAATCGCTTAGCGAGTTAGCGCGCTCCGCGCATAGCAGGTTAGCGAGTCAGCGGGTTCTCTGTAGAACAAATGGAGGAATTGAAATGGCCGCCTGCGAGAGGCGGCCTTTGAATTGCCGGTGCGCTATTGCGCAGGTGGTGCAGGCGGACGAAGTGCCTGCTGTTGCGGAGCGGGAGGCTGCGGCTTCTTCTGGCCTTCGGCCTTCTTACTGGGGGCGAGAATAGCGTGCAGGATTGTCCCTTCCATGCGCGGCATGAATTCGACTACTGCGATGTCGCCAATGTCCTGGATGAGGCGGTTGATAATGTTGTAGCCGAGATCGCGGTGCGCCATCTGCCGTCCGCGGAAGCGAAGGCTGGCCTTGACTTTGTCGCCGCCCTGCAGAAACTTGACAGCCTGATTCTTCTTGGTCTGGTAGTCGTGCTCGTCAACGGTGACGGAGAACTTGACCTCCTTGACGATGATCACCTTCTGTTTTTTGCGCGCGGCGCGTTCGGACTTTTCCTTCTCGTAGAGGAAGCGGCCGTAGTCCTGGATTCGGCAGACGGGTGGGACGGCATTAGGTGAGACCTCGACCAGGTCGAGTCCACGTTCGCGGGCAATTTTCAGCGCTTCAAAGGGCGCCAGAATGCCTAGTTGTTCGCCGTTTTCGTCGATTACGCGAATTTCGCGGGCGCGAATGCGATCGTTGATGCGGATAAAAGACTTGGCCGAGCGTTTATCGAGTGCGATGGTACATCCTCCAAATGGGCCGGGCGCCCGGATCCGGAACAGCTCCGGAGTTCTTGCAAGGCGCTCGAATGCACCCTGAGTATAGCACTGGTTTGATGCGGGTTGCCCTTGCAAGGGAGAGACTTAGAAGGCAGTCTCCAGAATGGGCTCCGACGGCTGGATAAGGGGGTTGAATGAATGGCTGTTTGCAGAATGGGTCGACGGCACTGCGCTTGCGAGCAGCGTATTGTCGGGCGCGATCCCGGTGATTCGGATCGGAAGGAGTCGATTAGCCTGCAGCGAGCCGGTGAGTTCAACGGGAATGAAGTTGTCGGTAACGGCCGAGGTGCAGCCCGAATCCGCGAGGGCTGGTGGAGTGTGGAGAGTGATCGCATCGAGATTCGTCTCAATAAATTCAGATCGGTGAGCGCGAGTCTTCTCTGCCGCGAGGGCGCGAAGTGCGACCATCCGTTCGTTGACGGCAGCAGCGGCGACGGGGTTCTCGGCATGCAGAGTCCAGGCGCGGGTATCGGGACGTGGCGAGAACGGAAAGAGGTGCAAGTATCCGAAGGACAGAGAGCGGATGAAGTCGTAAGACTCCCGGAACTCGCGTTCCGTCTCGCCGGGGAAGCCGACCATGACATCGGCACCGATAGTGAGAGCGGGACCGGCTGCGCGAATGAGCCCGGCAACCTTCTCAGCGTAGTGCCAGGGCCGGTAGCGGCGGTGCATGCGGCGAAGCACGGAATCGGAGCCCGATTGTAGTGGTACGTGAGCGTGACGGGCTAGGCGAGTTCCCGCAAAGTCATCTACTACCGAGATGAGATCCGCGTCCCAATCCATGGGCTCGATGGAGCTGAGACGTAGTCGCGGGAGGGTGGTCTGGTCAAAGATGGCGCGGACCAGCGCCGCCAGCGTACAGGGCTCGGAGGATGTTCGTTCGAGGTCGCGACCCCAGCGACCCAGGTTGATTCCTGAGAGAACGAGTTCGTTGCCACCAGATTCGACGAAGGCATGAACGTGCTTCAGTACGGCTGATGAAGGCAGGCTCCGCGAGTGGCCGCGGGTCTGCGGGATGACGCAGAAGGAGCACCGGCTCGAGCAGCCTTCTTGAATCTTCAAATTAGGACGTGTCTGCGCGCCGGGGGTGATTGCAGCTTCTTCGAGAAAGGAGTGAGCGAAGGTATCGTCGACGAGTACCTTCGGTACGGCAGCCGCGCCTCCCGGCGGCTGAATCTGGATCAGGTTCTTCGTCGATTCCGAGCCAACCGGCCTCAGGTTCAGGGCGATTTCTGGGGTCAAGGCTTTGTGACTATTTCCGACGACGGCGGCGATGCCAGGCAATGCGGCGAGTTCGTCGGGAGCCCGTTGGGCGTAGCAACCGGTGACGATAATGCGGGCTTCAGGATTCTGGCGGTGAGCGCGGCGGATAAAAGCGCGCGCTTCGCGATCTGCTTCTGCTGTGACGCTGCAGGTGTTCACTATCACTACATCGGCTGCGGCGGGAGGGCTCTCGCTGGCTCCTTGTTTTCGAAGCAGGGCCGCTACGGCTTCGCCATCGGCTCGGGCAGCGCGGCAGCCGAAGTTCTCGATGTGGAAGGAGGGGGTCACACAAGTCAGTTTAGCGGAGTCAAGGTAGCCAGCGGGATTTGGGCGCTTCGCCCCTTACTGGAGCTAGGACGGGCAACCCTCGATTTCGGATCTGCGCGATTCGGTCGAAGCTGAGAAGGTGTGGACCTTCCTGCCTGCCAGTACAAACACAATCCCAAGCGATACGACGACGCAGAGGAGTGCGAATAAGAAGACGCTACGGTAACCGAAGGCGCCAATGACGGCTCCGGCAACCGGGCCAACCATGAAGAAGGAGACATCCGCGAAGACGGTGTAGACGCTCAGAGCGGTGCCGCGATTCTCAACCGGAACGCGTTCTACGGCTTCCACACCGAGCGCCGGGAAAACGAGGGAGTATCCGGCTCCGGCCAGGGCCGCGCCACCGAGCGCCATCCACGGCGAAACGCAAAGCCAGAGAATGAGGACGCCTAGCGACTCGACAATCAGGCAAACCTTGGTTACAGGGAATCCGCCGAAGGTCCCGATGGTGCGGATGAAGATGAGGCGCGTGGCGATGAAGGCGAATCCGAAAGCTGTGAGGCAGAGGGCGGCGCCCTCCCAGCGGCGGCTTGCGTAGAAGAGGGTGACGAAGGTTGCGAGGGCGCTGTAGCCGACGCCGCCGAGGGCGAGGCCGGTGCCGTGGGGCAGGACGCGTCCGAGAACGCTGCGGAATGGGAGGTGCTCGCCGGGCGTGACGGGAACCGGCGGCTTCATCATGGCCCAGAAATACGAAGCTGCGCAGACGATGATTGTGAGCAGCGCGACCGAGGTGAGGCCCCAGTGCGATTCGAGCACGACGCCGAGCGGTGCTCCAAGGGCGAGCGCTCCATAGGTGCTGACGCCGTTGTACGAAATGACCTTAGCGGTGTGCTCGGGGCCGGCGCTGGAGATTCCCCATAGCGTCGCACCGGTAGAACCAAGGCTTTCACCGACGCCCAGCATGAGACGGCTGGCGATCAGGATAGTGAGACTGAGCCATGCGGGATTGCGATGAAGCGCTGCGGCGCCGAAGAGCAGAATGCCGCTGGCGGTGCAGGCTGCCATTCCCCAGAGCACGGAGATTTTCGCTCCTTTGTGGTCGGAGATGCGGCCTGCCCAAGGGCGGCTTAGGAACGTGGCGATGTACTGAATGCTGATCACCGCTCCGGCAAGCGACGCGTGATACCCCATGCGCAGGTGAACGTACTCGGGCAGGATGGCCAGAGGGAGCCCAATTGCGAGGTAAACCACGAAGCTGAGAGCCGTGAAGCTGATGATGTTCCGCGCACTCGCGTTCTGAGACACGGAGGGCGGGTCGATTTCTCGGCTAGTTGCAGTGTTTGTCATGGTTTACGGTCTAACGGGAGTGCTGATTGTTGTTCCTTCAAGTATAGCGGAGATGGGATTGCTGAACCTCGCAATGCGGGTTCGTGACCGGTACTTAGGAGATGCTTCAGTGCACGATCAGGATGCGGATGAGGGAGAAGGTGAATGCGAACGCGAAGCCGTAGCTGAAGCTTTCGATTCTGACGGGGAGGCGCCCGCTTCGCCGCACTCCGTCTCCAATTGCAGCCATGGCCAATCCGGTGATCAGTGGGCTAACGAGCAGGCTGATTCCGTGCAGCTTCGACGCGGGAACCACTGGATGCGGGAAGACCAGTACACTCAGCGATCCAAGAGATGCTCCGATGAGGATCAAAACCAGTGCTGCAAAAGCAGCATTTCCGCGACGAGCAGTGATCCAGAAGCGACGCAACAGGCGATAAACGCCGGCGACGATCACACTAATCCCGATCTCGAACAGCGTTTCGACTAACAGCTCAAAGATCAAGCCCAGCAGATCTTCCATATCGCTTCGGTACCGCTGCTTCTGTCACTACGAAGCGATCAGGGAATTCGTTCCAGCAGCTTTGCGGCTTGCACTGTCGCGGCTTTCGGATCGAGGAGATTCGTGTAGCCGGCGATTATTCGGCCTTTGCGGAAGATACAGATGCCTTCAAGATAAGGGACTTTCGCTTCAAAGGCTTCGTCGGCAAGGTTGACTGGAGTTAAGCCGTCGAACCGTGCGCGAAGTTTGTTCATCACCTCAGCAGCGGATTCGGCGCTTTGGTCGACGACGATGAAGGCCTGACCGGTTGCGTATTTCGCGATGTAGCCGCGTTTGAGAATTCTGAGGCCGAGGACGCTCTCTGGCACGAGCTTTGC
>DATJEO010000202.1:0-9008 GCA_035496515.1 Occallatibacter sp. | reverse complement strand
GGCCGATAAACTTGAGAGCTGTGAACCCTCAGAATTCCGAAGCTGTCGATTCTGAAGTCCCGATGCGAGCGCTGCTGGCTGGGGCGCGACGGAAAGAATCAGCCCTGATCGACCTCACCCGCAAGCTGGTGATTACTGAATCGCCGTCGGACACCAAGTCCGCCGTGGATTCCTGCGTGGCTATCGCCGCCGACGAGATTCGAGCCCGAGGCGGGCGGATTAAGCTGCATCGTCAGCGTGAATACGGCAACATTCTTGAAGCGCGTTTTGGACCACGCAGGCACAAGGACGGGAAGCCGGTCTTGCTGCTCGGCCACCTTGATACGGTGTGGCCGGTCGGAACCCTGCGCACGATGCGATGCCGAGTCGCGGATGGCCGCCTCTGGGGTCCGGGAACGCTGGATATGAAGGCCGGTGTGGCGATGGCCCTTACCGCTGTTGAAATGCTTGCGGAAGCAGATCTACTCCGGCACGAGGTGATTCTGCTCCTGAATAGTGATGAAGAAATCGGCAGTCCTGTATCCCGACCTGTCACGGAGAAGCATGCGAAGGAGTGCGCCGCGGTGTTTGTGCTGGAGCCCGCACAGGGGCTTGCTTACAAAACAGCGCGTAAAGGAACGGGGAATTGGCGCATCGACATCTGCGGCGTTGCAGCCCATGCAGGCGTCGACTTCGAGAAAGGCGCGAGCGCTCTGCGTGAGCTCTCCTGCGTGATCGACACCGTCAGTGCCTGGACTGACCTGAGGCGCGGAGTCACGGTCAGCGTAGGGGTCGCCGGTGGTGGCAGCAAAACGAACGTGATCCCTGCCGATGCGTTCGCTGAGGTTGACGTGCGTATCGCCAGGTCCGCGGACGGGCCTCGGATAGAACGCAAGTTTGCCGGGCTTGACCCTGTCGACAAGCGCTGCGAACTCAGAATCGCTGGAGGCATTAACCGGCCTCCCATGGAGCGAACCAGAGCAACGGTGCAGCTCTTCGATCGAGCGCGTTCTCTTGCTGCGGAACTCGGAATTCAATTGACCGAGGCTGCAACGGGCGGCGCCTCGGACGGCAACTTCACTTCGGCTCTTGGGGTGCCCACCCTTGACGGTATGGGCGCCGTCGGCGAAGGCGCACATGCGAGCCATGAGTCAATCCTGCTCGAGCATCTGGCTCCCAGAACAGCGCTGCTAGCCGGCATGCTGGCGAGATCAAGGTGATCACTTTCATCGCAGAGCATTCCGGAATTACGATGAGATCGGAAGCTGGAGGATCTATTTCAATGCGTCGTTTTCTTTCTTCTCTCGTGTTCGGATGGATGGCTCTATCGCTTATCAGTCTTGGCGCGGCACAGAACGATCGAAAGCCTCCCACCGTTGCGGTTCAGCAGGCCACCGGCGGAGTCGATGCCCTGATGGCGTACGCAGGTACCTGGAAAGTGAGCGGCGAGCGGTTCGCCACCGCCCACAGTGACGCGGGCAAAGAAGAATCGACCCTGCGGAATGACTGCTGGAAAAGCGGCGGATACGTCGCCTGCAACCAGTACGTGAATGGCGAGTCGAAGGTGCTCCTCGTCTTCACCTATAGTGACCTGACTAAGATGTACACCAGCTATCCGATTCCGAAAGACGGCGAGGCCGCCGGCGCCGGCCAGCTGAAGATCGTCGGAAATGTCTGGACCTTCCCATGGGAGAACTCGCAGAACGGTGTCACCACATACTTTCACGTGGTGAACGTGTTCAAGGATCACGATCATATTGATTACGCGCAGGAATTCTCCCCCGACAACGTGCACTGGACCAAGATGGCTCAAGGTTCGGAAAGCAAGATCGGAGACTAGCGAACGGGGTGCATGGCATAGTTCTGCGCAAAGAAGTATGCCGACGTCATAAATCCGATCGCCGCAACCGTTCTGCGCATGATGGCCTGGTTGATAAGGCGGCTATAGTGCGCGCCGATGAAGCCGCCGAGCGCCGCTAGAATCGCCATTTCGAAGCAGAAATACCATTGCACCCGGCCGGCTGCGATGAAAGTAATCGCCGGAATCCCGATAGACACCGCCGCCGTCAGCACCTTGAGAGCATTCATCTCGTGCATATCGTGCACGCCGCATACGCCGAAGAGCGCCATCACCAGAAAGCCGCCGCCTGCGCCGAAATAGCCAACATATACGCTTACGACAACCATGCCCACGATGAGAAGTTTCGTGTGCCGCTTGCCTCCATTAAGGGTTTTCATCCATCGGCCAAGTGGGAAGCTGAGCACAAACACGACAGCGGCGAAGAGCAGCAGCCAGGGCAGGAGCTTGAGGAACATGTGATTGCCGGTCCTTAACAGAAGCTGGCCGCCGAGCCACCCTCCGAGGCCCGCGGCTACCCCAAGCGGCAGCAATTCGCGTTTGTACTCGCGCAGCTCTTTGCGGAACGCATACATCCCGGTAAGCTGCCCCGGCCATAAAGCGACAGTGTTGGTGGCCTGGATGGCTACTGCGCCTACGCCTGTCGCGCTGGCAAAGAGAGCTGGCAATGAGAGAAATGAGCCGCCGCCCGCGATTGAATTCAAAACTCCAGCGAGGAACGATCCGGCGGGAAGCCAGGAAAGATGGAGAAGTTGAAGAATAAGTTCGATCATGAGCTACTGTAGCGGCGAGGAGATAAGGTCCTCGTAAGATTTCGGAGACTTACCACGGCGGCGGAGGAAGCGGACTGCTGCTAAACTCCCGAATAAGAACAGACGGGAGCGTCAGAACGCAATGAAACTTTTTATCGCAGCCGTGCTTGCTGTCACGATTTCTTTCTCTGTTTCCGCGCAGACCGCGCCGAAGACCGCGGGTCACGGTCCTTCAGGCAGACCAGCGAGCAGCGCCTCCGCACCGTGGCTCAAACTGCCGCCCGGTGTGCCTCCGGGACATGGTTTAGTGAAGACAGCTTTCAGCCTGCGTTATCAGGACCTGCGCATTGGCACCGGTCCTGACGCTGAACCGAACAAAACCTACAAGGTGCAATACACCGGCTGGCTGGCCTCAGACGGGCACAAGTTCGACTCATCTTTTGACCACAAGCGGCCGATCATGGGCGCCGACGGAAAGCCGGAGCTCGATGCAGACGGCAAGCCGAAAATGGGCAATGCGGAGCCGCTGACTTTTCCCCAGGGCTTTGGACGCCTCATCCCCGGATTCGACCAGGGCTTCACCGGCATGAAGGTCGGAGGCAAGCGTCGGCTGTTCATTCCGTGGCAGCTTGCCTATGGTGCGCGTGGACGGCCAGACGCTATCCCGCCCAAAGCCGATCTGATCTTCGACATCGAACTGGTCGATCAGAGCGATCTGGAGATGCAGATGCCGATGGGACACCCCGGAATGCCTGCGCATCCCTCCGCCGGCAGTGCGAAGCCGACAGATCATGCAACTCCGCCTCCGACTGGCGCACCCGCGAATCCAGGTGTTCCACCACCTGCCGGAACACCTCCACCCACAGCGCCACCAACAGCTGCCCCACCGGCTGAGAAGCCGCAATAAAATCGATAGCTCACGGAGGCAGCTATCTAAGGCTGTCCCAACTTAGTCCAGCTTCGGATGCAGTTTGTTGAACCCGGTCGCCTGCTGATAAGCCTGGCCGAACGCCGCAAGTCGAGCGTCATCGTACAGGCTGGCAAGAAAAGTAATCGAGACCGGCGTGCCCGGCCCTCCGATGTCATCCTCGTCGCCAGTGTCGACCTTCGGCGGGTGCGGTGCATCGCTGCCGCGCAGGCCGTTGGGAACAATCAGCGCCGGATGTCCGGTGAGGTTCGTGGCCAGCAACTGCCTGCCCCCTGAGGAAGCCACGATGATGTCGACCTTTTCAAACAGTGCCGACACCTGCTGTATGGCCAGCGTGCGCGCGCGGTTTGCCTGGATGTATTCAACGGCTGGATAGAAGCGCGCAGTGCGGAATGCGTTCGGCCAGTCTTCGATGCCTTGCTCCGTGAGAAGTCGATCACGTCCGCTCAGTGTGAGGTCGTCAAACGCGGCAGCTGCTTCTGCCGTGAGCAGCGGAACCATCGCGCCGTAAGGAAGCTTCGGCAGTTCAACCGGGATCAGTTTGATGCCCATGGCCCGCAGTTTGTCGAGGGCGGCAAGATCGTAGCGGCGATCATACATGCGGCGTTCGAGCGCAACCTTGCCCTCCGCCTCGCGTTTCTCCCGCCCCTTCTTCTCTTCCGCTGTCTCCGATGTTGGCGGAGGTTCAAGCTTGAAAGGCTCCGGCTCGTCGAAATCCTGTTTAAGGTATCCAATGCGCAGAGCATGCAGGTCCTGCTGCGGAGGGTAGAAGAAGCGCATCGGTTGCGACGAAACATCCTGCCCATCCGGCCCATGAATCACATTCAGCACCAGCGCGCAGTCTTCTGCTGATCGCGCGATTGGTCCCAGCTTGTCCATCGTCCAACTCAATGCCATCGCTCCCGTGCGCGGCACAGCCCCGAAGCTTGGCCGCAACCCCGTCGCCCCGCAGCGCGTACACGGCGAACTAATGGAGCCCAGCGTCTCCGAGCCGATAGCGAACGCAATGCATCCCGCCGCGACTGCGCTTGCCGATCCTGCAGAAGAACCGCTGGAACCCTGCTCCGGATTCCACGGATTGCGCGTACGCCCGCCGAACCACTTGTCGCCCATGGCCAAAGCGCCGAGCGTGAACTTCGCAAGCAGCACCGCGCCGGCCTCATCGAGCCGCTTCACAACCGTCGCGTCTTCTTCAAAGGACTGATGCTCGAATCCTCCCGCTCCCCAGGTGGTCGGATAGCCCTTTACCGCGAGCAGGTCCTTCGCGCCCCACGGAATCCCATGCAGCGGCCCGCGATACTTCCCCGCGGCGATCTCCGCATCTGCCGCCTTCGCCTGTGCCAGGGCACGCTCTTCGGTCAGCGTGATAACAAAATGCAGCTTGGAGTCATACCGCTTCAGGCGTTCGACGTACATCTGCGTGAGCGCAAGGGAAGTGATCTTGCGTGCATGAAGCAGGCTCGCAAGTTCACCTACAGTAGCAAAGGCGAGATCGTTCAGATCAGCTGGCGCTTTAACGTTATGATTCGGCTTCCATCCCTCCGGAGTTTTCGATGGCTCGATGCTGCCGGCGAACGATCTGAGAACCGCCGTTCCTGCCGCGGCAAAGGGATGAAACGCATACGCCGGCTGTACCGAATTCGCCAACTTCAGCTTGCGAATCGCCTTGTACGACCCATTCTGATCGACAAGCCCATCGATCATCATCTTCTTCTGCTCATCCGTAAATGGCCCAATCCCCGCGAGAACAGCCGCCTCGTCGATCATCTCCGGCGTAATCTTCGGCGGTTTGGACTGATCTGTCCCCGACGCTTCCTGCGCTTGTGCGGCAAGTGCGTAGAGAACTCCGGGAAAGAGCGCTGAGGTGATACCGGCGCTGCTGCAGGCTGCGAGAAAACCACGGCGATCCAGGGTCATGCGAATCCTTTGGATAGGGAAGACAGCTCTCCGCACAACTATAGCTGAGCGCCGCGAAACTCTTGCCTAGGTCGTAAGACGATCGGCGGATATCGCCTCGAGTCGCCAGTGCTTCACCTCGATGCTCTCGCCCTTGAGCAACTCAATCTGCAACTCGGTCTTTCCCGGCGCCACGTTGTAGACGCGGCTGGTCAAAGCTTCACGGCCGACGACGAAGGTCTCGATAACCGATGCGTCCAGAAATATTCGAAGTCCGTCGTTCGCCCACGGTGGCTGCGGCAGTGGCACCGAGATTTCACCAGAAGTGATTGTTCGACCCGGAACGTCCACCACAAGCTCCCACACCTTCCGTCCACCCGTCGTCAGGCTCACCGCAAACTTCGCCGATGCTGTGTCGAGCGATACGCGGATCTCACGCCGTAAGGTGTCGAGCTTCATCCCAAGCGGCTCGGCCGGGGTGACAGCTGCAGATTGTGCATCGCCGCGCAGCTTCTCGCACTCGGCTGCCGGTTTCATCTCGAGATACCCATCGCGATTGACGCCGAGAACGCGCGGCAGGCTCATCGCCCCGGCCCACCCTGCGGCAGAGAATTGGGCCTCAGGGCGCATCTCGCGCAGCCATCCCCAAAGGATGCGCCTCCCATCGGGCGCGACAAAGCTCTTCGGCGCGTAATATGCGGCATCGTGATCAAGCACTCCGGTCTTCATCGGAAAATAGAGGTGCTTTTTCGTGTCGTACTCGCCCGTAGTCCAGAAGACTTTATTCTCCGACGAGTAGAGCAGCACGTGATGTCCATCGAGTGCGAAGAAGTCGGGACACTCCCACATCTCGCCGCTATCGCAGGGATTTACAGCGACCTTGCCGTTGGGCTTCCCCTGTACAAGCTTGTGCACGAACTCCCAGTGGCGCAGGTCTTTCGAGCGATAGAGCAGCACGCATCCGCCCACTTCGCGCTCGCCTGATCCGACGCCGACATACCATGTGTCGCCTTCGCGCCACGGACATGGATCGCGGAACCCTGTCACCATCATGCCCGGCGGCGGACTCGGAATAATGGGCTTATCCGCCTTCTTCCAATGGAGCAGTCTATCGTCTTCGGCAACTGCGAGCAGTTGCGTCTCCCGCAGCTTGTCGCTCCCGTCTCGGATAGTTGCCTGATCAGGTGACGCGTTTTGAACGCCGGTGTAGATGAATGCGGGCTTGCCTTCAAACACCACAGCCGATCCGCTGAAACACCCCTCGCTGTCCGGTCCGCCGGCCGTGGGTGCGAGCGCAATGGGCTGATGACGCCAGTGAATCATGTCGGGGCTGATGGCGTGTCCCCAATGCATTTCGCCCCATGTCGCCCCATGCGGATTCAGTTGATAGAAGAGATGGTATTGGCCCTTCCACCAGATAGGCCCGTTCGGATCGTTCATCCAATTGTGCTGCGGCATCAGGTGAAATTCAGGCCGCAGCGGATCGTGCGCAATAGCGTCAGTTTCCCGTTCGGCGAAGCTCGAACGGGATCCCGTCGCCAGAAATACTCCGGCGGCGGCTCCAGATTTCAGAAAGCTGCGACGATCCTGCTTCATGCTGGGGTTCCGTCCCATAGCTCCCTTGCAACTATATCGCGGCACACCAGAGCGAAAAATCCGTGCCATACGCAACACTCGCGTCAAACCGGTGTTTCAGCCGGAGAAGCGCCTGCGAACTTTCGGGTGCTCATTTGTATTCGAGGGTAGATTATGCATAAAGCATTTGCAGTCGCTGCACTGGCACTTCCTCTGGCGCTCGCCGGGTGCGCAGAGCACGAGAGGTCCTACTATTCCGGGCAGTATGCGCCCGCGTACGAGCGATTTCAACAGCGTGGTTTTCACGATGGCTTTGAAGCGGGCCGGCATGACGCATCGAGAGGCTGGCGGCCTGATATGGATCGGCACGGCGACTTCCGCAACCCGCCAGTTTCTGGTCGCGGCTTCCGTGAGTACCGGCATGGGTTCCACGAAGGCTACGAGCGCGCATATCGCGGCGATCGCGACGGTTACCGCGATCGCGATTGGCGCTGATTGGCACTCATTCGCAGCGCCTGCGGCGAGCCTGCCTGGGCCCGGGCTCGCCGCCTCATCTTTACTTGCCCGTGAGCTTCAGCGTGTAGGCGTGCTTGCATTGCGCCCCGGCTGGTAGGGTCACTTCAAGCGCATCGGACGTTTGATTGAAGCTGACCTTCTCTGACGAGCCCAGCAGCTCGACATTGCCGACCGCAAGCGCTGCCCCCTCGTGCGAAGTGCCAAGCGCGTGGATACTCGCCTTGCCGTCGGTCGGGCAGGCCATTCCGATCGCGTATACGGTGCTGCCCTTCGCCGTGAATCGGAAATCCTGCGGCGTATACGGCTTTGTGTCCGTATCGTGGAATGCGCCGCCGACTACCTTTGTTGGGCCTTCACCAAAAGTCTTCCATGGCGTCGTAGCGTAGATAGCTTCGCCATTCACCTTCAGCCATGCGCCCATTTCCCGAAGAGTATTTTGCACTTCGTCGGGGATAGTTCCGTCCGCGCGCGGCCCGAAGTTGAGCAGCAGATTCCCATTCTTGCTAACGATGTCAACGAGCTGATGGACCAGGAATTCAGGCGACTTGAACGTGTCGTGCTCGATGTATCCCCAGGATGCGTTGCTGATCGAGGTGTCAGTCTGCCAGTGATCGGCGATGATCTTGTCCTGCTGCCCGCGTTCGAAGTCGCGCGTGGCGGCCTTCCAGTTCAGTGAATAGTCCTTGAAGTCGATCACGCCCGTGTAGTTGTGCGCTGCCGCATAGTTGTAATAGAAAGCGGCAAACTCTGTGACCGCTGGCCGGAAATTCGGCTGGCCGATCCACCAGTCGAAGTAGACGATCTCCGGCTTGTACTTCTCAACCAGCTCCGTGTCCCGAGCCAGCCAGTCACGTGTCCACTCCTGGCTGACATACGTCCAGTCGTTCATCATGCCGTGCTCATCGCCGCCGGGCTCCAGCCATTGATGCGCCGGGCCATAGAGCGATGCGTACTTCGGATCATTCACATCGGAACGGTTTACGCGCCCGTAGGAGTAGAAGAAGTTGTGCTCGGCGCGATGCGAACTGAGTCCGAAGTGCAGACCCTGGGCACGTACCGCCGCGGCGAGTTCCCCGAGCGTATCGCGCTTCGGCCCCATCTTTACGACTGTCCAGTCAGAGAGGCCCGAATCGTACATCGAGAATCCATCGTGATGCTCCGCAACGGGCACCACATATTGCGCGCCGGCTTCCTTGAAGAGCTTCGCCCACTCGGTCGCGTTGAAGTGCTCGGCGCGAAACTGCGGGATCAGATCCTTGTAGCCCTTCGCTGCATCACCATTCGCGAAATGCGCCTGGAAGTTCTTCGCTGCGCCATCCTTCGGGTTGTACATATTCCGCGGATACCATTCATTCTCGGCTGCCGCAACCGAGTACACACCCCAGTGGATGAATATGCCGAACTTCGCGTCTTTGTACCACTGCGGCTGCTGATACTTGATGAGCGTCGCCCAGTCCGGCCGATAAGGACCGTTGTGCGAGACGCGATCAGCCTCGGCAACGAG
>DATJEO010000201.1:0-3120 GCA_035496515.1 Occallatibacter sp. | reverse complement strand
GAACGATCGCGTGGTCTGCGAATGACCGCACGCAGTTCGCACTTGAAGGCAATATCCCGATGACGGGCTCAGCGGTCCAGTGGCTAGGTGAGTTTCTGAATCTAGCTGACCCCGCTGTTTCCATCGCGGAACTGGCTTCGACTGTCGATGATACAGAGGGCGTCTATTTTGTTCCGGCAATGCTGGGGCTTGGAGCTCCGCACTGGGACGCAAGCGCCAGAGGCGCAATCAGCGGGCTTCGCCGCCATCACACACAGGCGCATCTAGCGCGTGCGGCTCTCGACGCTGTCGCCTACCAAGTCGCCGATGTATTCTTCGCCATGCAATCGGCGGCAGGGATAGAATTCTCCGAACTGCTTGCCGATGGCGGGGCGACACGGAACTCATCTCTGATGCAGTTCCAGGCGGACATCCTGGGCTGCCCCGTCCTTCGCTCTGGCAATGAAGAGTTGTCCGCCATCGGAGCAGCATGGCTGGCCGGCCTCGAACTAGGGTGGTGGAAGTCGCTTGAGGATCTTGAGTCTATCGGTCAGAATGTGGATCGTTTCGAGCCTCGAATGAAAGAAGGCAAGCGTCAGGCGCTTTATGACGGATGGAAACAAGCGATTGCTAATGTCTGCTGCGATCAGGAAGAGCGTGGAACGGTATGAGCCTAGGTGAGGTGATCTACGAAGCTCGGGCGATTACCCGGCGTTATCCGGGAACGATCGCGCTTGATCGAGTCGATTTCCGCGTCTATCGCAATCAGGTGAACGTACTTATCGGGGAAAACGGAGCAGGGAAGTCTACCTTGATGCGAATTCTTGCCGGCGTCGAGCAGCAAGATGAAGGCCAACTCGCTCTTGAAGGAGCAGAGATCACGTTGGGTTCTCCGCGCGACGCAGCGCGTCACGGTATCGCAATCGTGCACCAGGAACTCTCGGTGCTGCCGAATCTCGATCTGACCGACAACATTTTCGCAGGACGTGAGCTTACACGAGCCGGACTGCTTGTACACCGTTCGCTTGAAGAACGGCGAGCTTGGGAAGCTTTACAGCACCTGCGCAGCCCGATGGCCGTACGGACGCCGGCAGGGAACCTGTCGCTTGGCAGTCGCCAGATCGTCGAGTTGGCGCGTGCGCTCGAGCAAAAGGCCAAGATTCTGATTCTCGATGAACCCACATCTGCGCTTTCGAACAAGGAGGCCGAGTCCCTCTTCGAAGTGATTGCCGAGCTGAAGCGTGCTGGCGTGACGATCATCTACATATCGCACCGCCTGAATGAGCTTCTTCATCTCGGGGACTACTTCACTGTGCTAAGGTCCGGTCGCGTCGTAGGCGAAGCGCCGCGTACGGAAGTAGACCGCCGGTGGATCGTGGAGCGAATGTCTGGGCAGGATATCTCGAAGGCTGAAGACGCGCCGCCAACCGCGACGCAGAACTCTGTCTTGCTCAGCGTGTCTGGCCTGACGGTTGCACCTGACTCGAATTCCATCACTCAAGGCGTGCCGGTGCGAGATGTGAGTTTCTCTCTGAACAAGGTTGAGGTTCTTGGAATCTATGGACTGCTGGGCTCCGGTCGCACGGAGCTGCTTGAGGCAATTGCGGGAGCTCGTGAAATCCGGAGTGGGAACATGCGACTCCAAAATGAGGAACTGCGCGTCAGATCAGTTGCCGAAGCAGTCAAGGCTGGTATCCACCTGGTTCCCGAGGATCGCCAACGTGACGCTCTTGTGCCGGATCTCTCGGTTCGCGAGAACATTGCGCTAGCCGGATCTGGCGGACTTCTTCTGGATCAGAAGAAGGAGACGGCAAGAGCATTGCAGCTTGTGAAGGACTTGAACATACGGGTTTCCGATCTCGAACTAGCGGTCACGGCCTTATCGGGTGGCAATCAGCAGAAGGTCATCATCGCTCGCTGCCTGATGTGTTCCCCAAAACTTCTACTGCTCGACGAGCCTACGCGCGGAGTCGATGTGGGAGCAAAGGCGGAGATCTACGCCATTCTAAGGCGGCTCGCTTCTGAGGGAATTGGCATCATCTTTACCTCCTCCGAAATCGAGGAGATCCAGGCTCTCGCCGACCGAGCGCTTGTTCTGTGCCAGGGGCGCATCTCTGCAACATTTCAAAGCAAAGAACTGACCGACGAAGCGCTCTTCGTTGCAGCAAGTCCGGTGGTTACCACGGTTTCAACAGCGCGATCAGGAAGTGTCTCGTTATGACAGCTACGACCGCGGCTACGCGTCCATCGTCCACCATCACTGTTTCAGGTGTTCGCGCGCTTCTTCTGATCTTCAAGGCCCGGGCGGTCGTAGTTCTGATCGCACTGCTGATCTATTTCTCATGGCTGGCACCCGCCTTCCTGACTGCGAACAACTTTCAGATTCTTACCAAGCACGTTGCCATCTCCGCCATCCTTGCGATCGGCATGACCTTCGTCGTACTGACGGGTGGAATCGATCTGTCAGTCGGGTCAGTTGCCGGGCTCTCAGGAATGCTTGTGGGCTATCTACTTACGCAAGGCATTGAAGTCGGTGGATCGCGCCACTTTCTTCCCGTTTCTGCTTGTGTCCTGTTTTCCATTGCAATCTCTCTCTTAGTTGGAGTGTTGAATGGCTGGCTCGTTTCAAAAGCTGGCGTCGCCCCATTCATCGCCACTCTTGGAACGCTCTATGTAGCTCGTGGTACCGCACTATTAATCTCGAACGGCAAGACATTCCCAAATCTTGGAGGTGAAGCGGCTCGCGGGAACACTGGCTTTCCAGCGCTAGGGCAGACCTTCTTCTTCGGCTTGCCAATGCCGGTCTGGATCATGCTCGTGCTTTTCGTGACCGCTGTGTTCATCGCCCGTAAAACTCCACTCGGCCGTCATATTTACGCTGTTGGCGGAAATGAGCGTGCAGCCCGACTGGCTGGAATCCGTGTACCGTGGGTCAAACTCTTCACGTATGTCTTCGCAGCGCTCTGTGCCGCTCTGGTTGGGCTGATCATTGCCTCGCAGTTGGAAGCGGCGCATCCCGCCACTGGCGACAGTTTTGAACTGAATGCAATCGCGGCGGTTGTCCTGGGCGGGACGTCACTGATGGGAGGCCGAGGATCGATCACTGGGTCTCTTCTTGGAGCATGTGTAATCGGAGTTCTT
>DATJEO010000200.1:0-6831 GCA_035496515.1 Occallatibacter sp. | reverse complement strand
CTGCGTCTTTTCACCGGGCTGTGGAAGCCGAAGAGTATTCGGCTGGGCGTGGATGTAGCGGGGACGGTTGTGGGCCTGGGCCAGGGAGTGACGGAGTTCCGGCTTGGCGACGAAGTTTTTGGAGCGGCGGATGGGGCGCTGGCGGAGTACGTTTGCGGCCAGGTTTCCGGTCTGGTTAGCAGGCCTGAGGATGTGAGCAGCGAAGCAGCGGCTGCGGTGCCGATTGCAGGGCTGACTGCGCTGCAAGCTCTGCGGGACAAGGGCCTACTGAAGCCTGGGCAGCGCGTTCTGATCAATGGAGCTGCAGGAGGGGTGGGGACGTTCGCTGTTCAGATTGCGAAGTGGAAGGGCGCGCACGTGAGCGGGGTGTGCAGTGCGCGGAACAAGGAGCTGGTGAGGAGCATCGGAGCGGATCGAGCGATTGATTACACGGGGGAAGATTTCGCTGCAGAAAGTGAGCGCTATGACGTGATCTTCGACCTGGTGGGAAACAGGCCGCTCGCGGATTTCAGGAAGGTGTTGAAAGCGGATGGCGCTTTCATCGGGTGCGGTGGAGGCGGTCCGGAGACGCCAGCCGGGCAACTACTTATCGGCATGCTGAAGCAGATGGTTGTCGGGTGGTTTACAAAACAGAAGCTGGTGGGGGTGCTGGCGAAACGAAGCAAGGCGGATCTGGACGTTCTAAGGGAACTGCTGGGCAACGGGTTGATCAAGCCGGTGATCGACCGTACCTACACATTGGCTGAAGTGCCGGATGCGATCCGATACCTGGAGGGCGGGCATGCACGGGGGAAGGTCGTTATCCAGGTCTGATGCGATGGCCCGAGGTCAGGGATGCGGGGCCGGGGTTGGTGTTGCCTGTGGCCTATGGATGACGCGATTTACGGTCATGGCGAGGATTAGCTCTGAACCGGACGCAAGCTGAATTCTGTTTCCGTCGGTGGTGATCTTGTCGCTGCACTCGGGGCCGGCGGTGGGTTGGAGCTTCAGGTTCTTGATGCCGACGACGATTCCCGGGTGGATGGTGTGGGGTGGACCGCCGGGGTTGAGATCCTCATCGAATTCGTCGGTGCCGAAGACCGCCTGGCCTATCTGTCGAACGCCTCCGGCAACCTCGGTGGGCATGTCTTCGTGCAGGTGGTGCGATTCTCCGGGAGGTCCGACGATTGCGATGATGCGAAGCTTTAGAGGCTGCTGGTCGTGGTGGTTGCAGTCGGCGCGGTCGAAAGCAAGGGATATCTCAGTGGGGCTGGCGGAGATGACGCGGGCGTAGACGACGGAATCGGCGTCGAGAGCGCAGCCAGGGTAGTTGAAGGGGCGAGCGAGCTTGAACCAGATGTCCTTGCCGGCCTTTAGGTGAGCGGAATCGAGGCTGGTGACCTTGGCCTCAATAGCGGCGCGGCTGGGTATGGCGATGTTTGCCATGGGAGCGCATGTGGCTGGAGGCGCAGCCTGGCCGGAGGCGGAGGGTGCTGGCGATTGGGCAAGTGCAGCGGTAGTTGAAAAACAAACAGCAGCGATGATTCTTGTCAGTGGACGGGGAGTGAGCAGCATGAGGGAGACGCTCCCGGGTTTTTTGTTTTCAAACAGCTATCTACAAACTAAGGACGGCGGACAGTCAGCGATGGTTAACAGGAATGTGACGGATTATCTCGTCTCTGTCAGTGCGAGGATGAGCTCGGAGCCGGGGCCGAGCTGAATCTTGCTGGCGGTGCTGCTCAGCTTGTCGCTGCATTCGGGGCCGGCGGTGGGTTCGAGCTTGAGGTTCGGGACGCCAACAACAATGCCCGGGCGTACTGTATGCGGTGGGCCGCCCGGGTTGAGTTCCATGTCAAGGGCGTTTGTTCCGGCCACCGCGTTATCGATTTGACGGGCTGAGCCCGCGACTTGTGTGGGCATATCTTCGTGCATATTGCGCTTCTGCCCCGGGGGGCCAACGACGGCGATGACCCGGAGCTTGAACGGCAGCTTGTCGTGGCCGGAGCAGTCGGCGTGGTCGAAGGCCAGGGAGAGCTCAGAGGAGGTGGCACCCTTTCCGCCGGTTGCGGAGAGGATGTGGGCGTAGACGACGGAGTCGGTTTCCAAGGTACAGCCCTGATAGGAGACTCCGTGGGCGACTTTGAGCCAGATTTCTTTGCCGGGTTTGAGCTTGGAAGAGTCGAGACCCGTGACTTTGGCTTCGACGGTGGAGTTGGTGGGGATGCTGGTGTCAGCGAGAGCGGCGCAAGAGGCGGCTGCGGGAGTCTGGGAGGCGGATGCGGCGGTTGCGGAGGCTAGGAGAGCGGGAAGGGCAAGTCGAGAGACGAAGAGAGGAACGACCAGCATGGGACCCCCTGGGACAGTTGGTTGAGGAACAAGAGGGAGTATACATGCGATCGAGGAGATGGCCTGGGCTCAGTGCAGTCGTTCCGAAGATTGAGGTTCAGGATGGATTTCCACAGTTCAGGTTGAGGGAGTTGCGAGAACGGGAGGTTGGTGAGGGAGAGAAGTAGTTGCTGGAGATGCGGTTATAGACGATGCATTTGCTGCGAAGCATTTTGATCTCCATTTTGTCTTTCATTGACGGCAGAGTTTCTGCCATACTTGATTGTGCCCACCAGGTACGGCCAATCAGCACAATTGAATAGCGAGGTTGCAGCGATGTCGGCAAAGTACGTCTTTGTGACGGGCGGAGTTGTGTCCAGTTTAGGCAAGGGCCTTGCCGCGGCTTCGATCGGATGCCTGCTCGAGAGCCGCGGACTGCGCGTGAATTTGATGAAGTTCGACCCTTACCTGAATGTCGATCCGGGAACGATGTCGCCGTTTCAGCATGGAGAAGTGTTTGTTACAGACGATGGAGCGGAGACGGACCTGGACCTGGGGCACTACGAGCGGTTTACCCACGCACCGCTGTCGCGGGATAACAACCTGACTACAGGGAGGATTTACGAGCAGATCATCCTGAAGGAGCGGCGGGGCGATTACCTGGGTAAGACGGTGCAGGTGATTCCGCACGTGACGAATGAAATCAAGAACGCGATGCGGAAGGTTTCGGCGAACGGGGCGGATGTGACGATCGTGGAGATCGGAGGGACCGTGGGCGATATCGAGTCTCTGCCCTTTCTGGAGGCGATCCGGCAGATGCGCCAGGAGTTGGGGCGCGAGAATACGGTTTTTGTTCACCTGACGCTGGTGCCGTGGATCGCGGCGGCACAGGAACTGAAGACGAAGCCGACGCAGCACTCGGTGAAGGAGCTGCTGAGCATCGGGATCCAGGCGGATGTACTGCTGTGCCGGAGCGACCGGAACCTTGGCAAGGACATGCGGCAGAAGATTGCGGCTTTTTGCAACGTGGAGGAGCGGGCAGTGATCGGGGCTACAACGGTGCCTTCGATCTACGAGGTTCCGCTGAACTTCGCGCAGGAGGGGCTGGACGGACTGATTCTAAAGTATCTGCACAAGGATGCGCCTGAAGCGGATCTGAGCAAGTGGAAGGAACTGATCCAACGCGTACATCACCCCAAGGACGATGTGAACATCGCCATCGTGGGGAAGTATGTGGAGTACGAGGACAGCTACAAGTCACTGAAGGAAGCGCTGACGCATGGGGCGATTGCGGAGAACCTGAAGCTGAATGTGACCTGGATCGAGGCGGAGGGGCTGGAGTCGAAGACGCCGGAGGATCGGAGTTACGAGTCGCAGCTCGAGGGATTCGATGGGATCCTGGTGCCGGGCGGGTTTGGAAAGCGCGGGATCGAGGGGATGCTGAATGCGATCCGGTATGCCAGGGAGAAGAAGGTTCCTTATTTCGGAATTTGCCTGGGGATGCAGACGGCGTGTATCGAATACGCGAGAAATGTTTGCGGGCTGAAGGATGCGAATTCGAGCGAGTTCGATCCCGCGACGCAGCATCGGGTGATCTACAAGCTGCGCGAATTGCTAGGCGTGGAAGAGATGGGCGGAACAATGCGGCTGGGGGCGTGGACGTGCGTGATACAGCCGGATACGCTGGCGCACCGCGTGTATGGCGCGACGGAGATCAGCGAACGGCATCGGCACCGGTATGAGTTCAATCGCGAGTACGAGGCACTGCTGACGGGAGGCGGGTTGCAGATCAGCGGGTCGACGCCGGACTCGACGTATGTGGAGATGGTGGAGATCCCGGGGCATCCGTATTTCATCGGGTGCCAGTTTCATCCGGAGTTCAAGTCGAAGCCGCTGGAGCCGCATCCGCTGTTCCAGGAGTTTGTGAAGGCTAGCTACGAGGAGCGGGCGAAGCGGGCTTCACAAAAGTCCGATGCTGTCACCCTGATTCAGTAGAGAGCAATTCGAAACGGCTTTGACAGATGCAATGTGGTGCTTGTCACAGGGGTGTGTGATAAGGGCGGATCGTGCTTGACAGTCGTTTTTGAGCGGACCTAGATTTGCTGGCGTTTTCCCTAAGCAAGGAGGGTCGTCATGACTACTCAATTTGAACTTCAGCCGAAGGAGACGGAACTTCAGGAGCTGGCGGAGCAGTGCTGGGAAGAGGCTCCGAACCGGGAGAGGCGCCTAGAGGAAGAGGCGTATGAGGCCGGGGAGGCGATCCGGAACGGGGAGTATTCGCTGGCCAACCTTGAGGCGATAGTCCGGTGGAAGGCGGAGCGGCTGGTTGTGTATGTGATTGGGAACAGCACGACGAGCATCCGGCGGGCGCTGGAAGTGGCTGCGACCGAGGAGAGCACGACGGCCGAGGCGATGAGCGCTCTGCTGGCGCTGAAGGGAGTCGATCTTCCGCTGGCGACGGCAATTCTAGCGGTGATTCATCCGGACAAGTACATTGAGCTTGACATGGGCGATCTGGAAGCGCTGGGACAGATGCGGCAGGATGTGCGGTTCTATGAGGAGTACCTGACATTTTGCCGGAGGCTGGTGGAGCGCGGGATTGTGATGCCGCAGAGCGCGCTGCCGGGGCCGACGCGGCTGCATGCGCTGGATCGGGCTTTGGTGCAGTGGTCGCGGAACCGGTCGTTGTAGATCGGACTGTTTCGTATCCCACCCTAACCGCAGAAAGCGCGGTTAGGATGGGGCACCCACCGGTGGCTGCGGGACAACAGTACAACTGGGATCGGGCACCCACCGGTGGTTGCAGGACAACATACAACTTGGATCGGGCACCCGCGTGTGGTCGCAAGTTCTACGATCAGACCGATTGTGAAGGGTAGAATCGGCTTCGTGAGCCATACGTTTGAGATTGGACCGGTACGGGTGGGAGAGGGCCGGCTGTTTCTGATTGCCGGCCCTTGCGTCATTGAGTCTGAAATGCACGTGCGCAGGATGGCGGAGGCGATCCAGCGGATCACGAGCGATCTGGGCGTTCCCTACATATTCAAGGCGAGTTACGACAAGGCAAACCGGACGAGCGTGAAGAGCTATCGCGGGCCGGGGCTGGTGGAGGGCACGAAGATTCTGGGCCGGCTGGCGAAGGATACCGGGTTGCCAGTATTGACCGATGTGCATGAGCCGGAGCATTGCGAGGTGGCTGCTGAGCACGTGGATGTGCTGCAGATTCCGGCGTTTCTTTGCAGGCAGACGGATCTGCTGGTAGCGGCGGGAAATACCGGGCGCGCAGTGAACATCAAGAAGGGGCAGTTTGTCGCGCCGTGGGATATGAAGCATCCGGTGGAGAAGGTGCGGTCGACAGGGAACGAGCGCGTGTTTCTGACGGAGCGCGGGGCGAGCTTCGGGTACAACACGCTGGTAGTGGACTACCGGTCGCTGCCGGTGATGCGGGAGATGGCTCCGGTGGTTTTTGACGGAACGCATTCTGTGCAGCAGCCTTCGGCGGCGAATGGAGTGAGCGGGGGGCAACCGGAATTTATTCCACTGCTGGCGCGGGCGGCGGTGGCGGCGGGAGTGGATGGGGTATTTCTCGAGGTGCATGATGATCCGGCGCATGCGAAGTCGGATGGGGCGAATGCGTTGAGGCTGGATCTGTTGAAGGGGTTGCTGGAGAGATTGCTGGCGGTGCAGGAAGCAGTAGCCGGTAGCCAATAGCCATCAGCAACCGCATGGTTGCTTCATCGTTCCCCAGCTTAACCGCGATAAAGCTGCGGTTAGGATGGGGCACCCGTCTCTTGCGAGGTTAGGCCGCGGCAGTTCTGGTCATGCTCTGGCGGTGTTTTCGGCGATAGTTGCGCTGGAAGGCGGAGCGGCGGGCGGCGACTACGTCGTCCTGGTAGACGCGGCTGATGAGGTTGCGGAGACCGGCTTCGAGTTCAGCGACGCTCATCTTTGCGGGCTGGAAGTTCACGTCGAAGAGGGTGCAAAGATCCCAGGCTTCGTCGCGGAGGATGCGGCCTTCCTGCTTGAGGCGCGTATAGAGCGGGGTAGAGGGGAAGGCGGTCTGGACGGTGATCTGGATGTCGTAGAGGCCGGACTGCTGGACGAAGTTCCAGATCTCTTCGAAGGATTCTGTGCCCGTGGTGTCGAGGCCGAGGACGAAGCAGCCGTTGACGCGGACGCCACGATCCTGGATTTTGCGGATGGCTTCGAGGTAGTGGTCGACCTTGCGGGCTTTCCAGTTAGAGCGCTGCTCGACGCCGTCGACGGCGGAGAATGAAGTGCTTTCGAAGCCGATGAGGACTTCGGCGCAGCCGGCGTCGTGGAGGAGATCGAGGAGTTCGTCGTCGTCGGCGACGGAGAGGTCGGATTCGGTGAACCAGTGGATCTCTTCTTTGGCGATGGCGCGAAGGAGCTGCTTCGAGTGGGCTTTGTTGACGAACGAGTTGTCGTCGGCGAATTCGATGAAGGGGCGCTTCCAGATGCGCCTGATGGCGTGGATTTCGTCGATGACGCGATCGATCGGCTTGA
>DATJEO010000199.1:0-41834 GCA_035496515.1 Occallatibacter sp. | reverse complement strand
AAATCACCGGGCCTGAAAGTTCCTGCACGCGGCGGATGGTCTGTTCCAGCGACAGCGTTGACGCGTTGTCCTCGCCGTCGGTCACGATTACCAACACCTGCTTCGGCCGGCTCGCATCGGCTACCAGCTTGTCCGCGGAAGCCACAACTGCGTCGTAAAGTGCGGTTCCTCCGCGCGATTCGATGTGCGCCAGCCCATCTCGCAGCTTGTTCACGCTCGAGGTGAACTCCTGGTCGATATAGGCTTCGTCGGAGAAGTTCACTACGAAGGCTTCATCCTGCGGGTTTGAAGCCTCAACCAGGTCCAGGGCAGCTTTGTTCACGGAAGGTCGCTTCTTCGACATCGATCCGGAATTGTCGACCACAAGCGCGATCGATACCGGCAAATCCGAGTGCTGAAAACTGACGATGTTCTGCTTTGTGCCGTCCTCGAAAACCTGGAAATTCTCTTTCTTGAGATTCTGGATCAGTTGGTTGCTGCTCGACAAAACCGTGGCGTTGAGGATCACTTCTTCTACGTCGGTGTGCAGAACGTAGCTCTCGCCTTTTTTTTCGAGCGGCTCGCCGGTGGGTGTTGGCGGCGCTTCAGCGTCAGGGGAGCGTACAGGATCGCGGTCGACCGTCAGGGGTGCACCCTGAGTCTGCGCCGCGGGCGCGGCCGGCTTGGCGGGCTGTTGCGCCTCAAGGGAGAGTGTTGAAACCAGGATAAGAAAGGAAAGGACCGATTTATTGCAAAGGCGCATAGTATCCGGTTCGAGCATGGACCGTGAGTGGAGGCAGACCCGATGGCGGGGTGAGCTTCACCTTCACTTTACGCCACTTGCCGTCACGCGAGATGTTCTTGGGGGTGTAGCCGATTACGTATTGGTTACGCAATTCGGTGGAAATCTTCTCCGCGATGTCGCTCATTTCCGAGATATCGTCAACCCGGAACAGACGCCCGCCGGTCTCCTCGCAAAGTTCGTTCAGCAGAATCGGGCCGGTCCGTTCCTCGGGGGTCGCCGCATAGGGGTCGAAGATCCCAATCGAGTAGATCTCCACGTCTGATTCGCGCACCTGGGAACGTACCTCTCCCTCGGTATAGCGGGACCGATTGTCGCCACCGTCGGAGACGACTAGCAGAGCCTTGCGCTCGTGCTTGGCCTCTTTCATTTTGGCCACGCCGTAGTAAATTGCGTCGAGCAGGGCGGTCCGGTGTCCGCTGCGCACGGTGGCCAGGCGAGCCTGAATCTCTTCCACAGAATTTGTAAAGTCCTCGATCAGCTCCGGCCGGTCATTGAACCCGATAACAAAGAACTCATCCTCGGGATTCGCCGTCTTTGCAAATTGCAGGATCGACTCGCGTGCCCGGACTAGCTTCGAATTCATAGATCCGGAAAGGTCGAAGACGATGCCGATCGAAACCGGGGCATCCTCCGCCGCAAAGGTCTTGATCCGCTGCACTCCGTTATTTTCGAATATCGAAAAGTCTTCCTTCTCCAGCCCTGTTACAAGCCGGTTCATCGGATCGGTAACGGTGACAGGAACCAGCACCATATCGACGTTCATCCGGATAACCGAGCCGGGCTTCACTCTGTCTTTGGGGGCCCCTGTGATCGCCGGTGCGTCAACCCCGGTCGGCGCCCCTGTCGGGGGTGTGTTGGTCGTCGACGGCGGTGGAACATGCACCTTGTTTAAGGGATCGTCCTGGGCCCACAAGGAAGAAGCGCAGAAACCAGCCAGAGCAAGGAGATAGAGAGCGGCGATCCGCGGGACGCGGCTCGATCCGCGTGACACCTCGGAGCGATGGAGGAGTGGTTTCATTAGCTCGCACCAGGGAATGAAGGCGATATTAGCATGCCCGGGGGAGGCCCTGCGTTTCTCCACTGATGCCCTCGTTTTCTTTGACGTTGCCTCCCCGAAATCCGTCATCCGCGCTGGGATACAATCGACTCTAAGCGACAGTTCCTTCGGCACTTCTACATAGCTGATCTCCGGCGCGAATTCTCTTAGTGGTTCAGGGAGCAAGCCCGTTCGCATGGCAAGTATTTATCCGTTCCGCGCGTGGCGCTACAACCCATCGGCTGTCCGTCTCGAAGACGTCGTTACTCAGCCATACGACAAAATCTCACCGGCAATGCAGGAGGGGTACTACCAGCGCAGCCCCTACAACCTTGTCCGCATTATCCTTGGACTGCCCGAGTTGTTTGATGCTGACGGGGCGGAGAATGTGTACACCCGTGCCGCCCGCGACCTGAAGGCATGGCGTGAACAGGGAATCCTCGTTCAGGAAAAGGATCCCTGCATCTTCGCCTACTCGCAACGTTTCCGCGTCCCGGGCTCGGGCGACGTCAAAGAGCGCCGAGGGTTTATAGCTCTGGGCAAACTGCACGATTACGCCGATCAGGTGGTCTTTCGCCACGAGCAGACCTTGTCCAAGCCCAAGAGCGACCGCCTGAATCTGCTGAAGGCCACTAGGGCCCACTTCGGCCAGATCTTCATGCTCTACTCCGATCCAGCCGGCACGGTGGAGAAGCTGTTGTATGAAGGTGCCGGTCCGGCCGACGCCCAGGTAACCGACGAATATGGCGTGCTCCATCGCGTTTGGCGCGTCAACGAACCGGCTGTGATCCGAATGCTGACGTCCACCATGGCCGACAAGAAGCTCATCATCGCCGACGGACACCATCGCTACGAGACGGCGCTGAACTACTCGAAAGAGCATGCGCCGGCAACCATTGCCAGGACAGAGCACAACGCCAGCGACCTGCCTCAGCCTCCTTTTCCCGAGGCTGCGGTGATGATGACCTTTGTGAACCTGGACTCAGATGGCCTGGTCATCCTGCCGACGCACCGGGTGGTTCACGGCCTGCCGGGATTCGATGCCCAAGGCTTTGCCAACACCGCGGAACAGTTCTTCACGATTGAGAAGCTGCCGGAAGCCCCGGCCGCCAGCTATCTCGAAACTCTCCACCAGCAGAAGGGAACTGCCTTCATTGCTATTTCCCGCGCCGGAGCCCTGCTGCTTCGTTCGAAATCCGATGCTGTCGCGGCCCCGCTTTCTTCATTGCCAGAAAATCAACGCCAGCTTGATCTGACTCAGCTCCACACCGTCATTCTCGATACACTGCTCGGGCTGGACGCAGAAAAGGTTCGCGAACAGACGAACATTCGCTATCTTCGCGATGCCGGTGAGGCGGTGGATCAGGTCAAGCGTGGCGAAGCCGACGTTACATTCCTGACTAACCCAGTCACCATGGAGCAATTGCGCGAAGTGGCGTTTGCCGGCTCGGTGATGCCGCAGAAATCGACTGACTTTTACCCGAAGCTGCTGAGCGGCCTCACCATCTATGCGCTGGAGTAACAGCACGGCCCTGATCTTGGCTGTGGCGCTGCGAGCCGGTGCGCAGCAGCCTCAGCCGACCCAACCCCCACCTCCACCTGGACCACGCTTTGTGGTCGTGATCGATGCGGCCCACGGCGGCGAAGACACCGGCGCTCACCTCTCTAGCGGACAGCTCGAAAAAGCAGCAAATCTCGCCCTCAGCGTCCGTCTGCGCTCATTGTTGACGGCCCGTGGATTCCAGGTTGTGACCACGCGCGAGAACGACTCCTTCATCGAACTGAACCGCCGCGCCGAACTTGCCAACCACGCAAACGCCGCAGCGTGCATCAGTTTGCACGCGACAGAAAGCGGATCCGGCGTTCATCTCTTCGCCTCATCCCTTGCGCCGGCGAATCCCACGAGATTCATGCCCTGGAAGACTGCACAGGCAGCCTGGGAAACGCGCAGCCTGGCTTTAGCTGGCGCAGTCAACTCCGCGCTGACCCATTCCGGCCTTAACGTCACGCTCGGCCGCATCCCGTTACCTGGGATCGAAAGCATGACTTGTCCGGCACTCGCCGTCGAACTTGGGCCCCAGCGCGATGCGGACAAGAAGATCACTGCCGAGCCCGACAATCCCGACTACCAGGCGCAGGTCGCCAGCGCGCTTGCCGCCGCCGTTCTCGAATGGCGCTCCGATCCCAACCGCACGGGGGCGCGCCAGCCATGATTCCGCGCTATCAGAAGGTGCTATTCGTTATTCTCCTCATTGCCGCGCTTGGCATGGGGTTCAAGCTCTGGCAGCTTCGCGATCGCGCCCACAAGCGCCTGCTTGCCGGCCAGACGATCGCTCCCACTGCTGCACCGGTCGTCTCGCCCGCAGAACAGGCCACGCTCGTTGTGGCCAACGATCTTGAAAACTCTCTCGTTCCTCAGGTTCATTCGCTCCCGTTGCCCGCTGATCCGGGCGCACGCGCTCGTGCGGTTCTCGGCAAGCTGCTCGATCTCTATGCTGCGCCTGAATCCACGCACCAGATTGCCGGCGGTGCGGCGTCGGTCGATCAGGTCTTTCTACTGCCGGTTCAAGGCGCAAAAGATTCAGGCGACCAACTGGCGGTCGTCAACCTGACCGGCACCTTCGCAGCCAGCCATCCGGCAGGATTGGAAACTGAATCTCTGACCGTACTATCGATCTGCGCTACACTGCGTGCGACTTTGCCAACCGTCAAGGAAGTCCGTTTTCTGGTGGACGGCGTTGAACGCCCCACCCTGGCAGGCCACGCCGATCTGACCCGCACCTACCTGACTAACGAGGCCGCGCCGGTGGAAGGAACAAGACCTTGACCGACACTCAATCGACCCCCACCATCGGCGTATTCGACTCCGGATTCGGCGGACTCACCGTTCTTGCCGCGTTGATGCGCAGGCTGCCTCATGCGCGTTATGCCTTCATCGGCGATACGGCGCGCCTTCCCTACGGCTCGAAGTCGCGCCGCACTGTCGCGCGTTACGCGGCGGAGAGCGCCCAGTTTCTTGTCCGCGAGCAGGGAGCCGAGTTCCTCGTCATTGCCTGCAATACGGCGAGCGCGCTGGCCATCGATGCAATTCAGGATGCGGTTCCGGTTCCAGTGCTGGGTGTGATCGAGCCCGGAGCCGCCGCAGCCCAGGCTGCCTCGCAAACCGGAGACGTTCTGGTTGTCGCAACCGACGCCACGGTGCACAGCCACGCCTACAAGTCTGCTTGCGCCGCGAAGAATCTGCGCGCCTATGAGAAGGCCTGTCCCCTCCTCGTCCCTCTCGTGGAAGAAGGCTGGATCAACCATCACGTTACGGATGCGGTCGTCCGCATCTACCTCGGCGAGCTCACGAGCGATGCAGCCACCGCCGGCATGAGCGCCGATACGCTGGTCCTTGGCTGTACTCATTACCCACTGCTGAGGCCGCTCATCGAACGAGCCGCGCCTCGCGGCATCACCGTTATCGATTCAGCCGAATCCACTGCCGAAGCTGCGGCTGCTCTTATCAATGGCGGTGCATCTGGACTGCCGCCGAGCACCGATCGCCCCCTCGAAATCCACTGCTTCGCCACCGACTCCGTCGACAAATTTGAGCGCCTCGGCTCGCGCTTCCTCGGCAGGCCCACAGGCAAGGTTCAACTGGTGGACCTCGGCGGCTAAGAGCCGAATTCGACTTGGTATCCTAAGAAACGGTTGGCTCGACATCTCCCCACACCGTGAGCGAGCCGCGAAGGAACAGGAAAAGCATGATCAATCTGGCGGGCAAAACCGCTGTTGTCTTCGGACTGGCCAACAAGCGCTCCATCGCCTGGGGCATCGCCCAGAAACTCTCCGCAGCCGGAGCCACACTGGCCATCTGCTATCAGAATGAGCGCATGCGCGCCGAAGCCGAAGATCTCATCAAAGAACTCCCCGGCGCCAGCGGCTTCCAGTGCGATGTCTCGGTAGACAGTGAGATTGACAAGCTCTTCTCAGCGCTCAAGGAGAAGTACGGCAAGCTCGACGTTCTGGTCCATGCAGTGGCCTACGCGCCCGCTGAAGACCTCAAAGGCGAATTCATCAACACCAGCCGCGAAGGCTTTCGCATAGCCCACGATGTCAGCGTCTACTCGCTGATCGCTGTCAGCCGCGCCGCCGCTCCGCTGATGACTGAGGGCGGCAGCATCATGACGCTGACCTACTTCGCGGCCGAGAAGGTCGTTCCCAACTACAACGTGATGGCGCTGGCCAAGGCATCGCTCGAATCGTGTGTGCGCTACCTCGCCGCCGGCCTCGGCCCAAAGAACATTCGCGTCAATGCCATCTCCGCTGGGCCCATTAAGACGCTCGCTGCCCGAGGCATTGGCGCACTCGGCGACATGCTGAAGATGGCTGCCGATCGCGCGCCGCTGAAGCGCAATGTCGATCAGTTGGAAGTTGGCGGAGTCGCGTTATTCCTCGCCAGCGATCTCTCCAGCGCAGTAACGGGCGAGACGTTGTACGTCGATTGCGGCTACAACATCATGGGATTCTGACTGCTCAAACAGGCCACGTCAGCGGCGATCTTCATCGGGAGAGTGTCCTGGTTGCGGCGGAACTTGGCGACGCCGGTCCAGCACCTGGTAGCCCTGCGGAAGTTGGAAAAGCGCCGGGTCAGGCTCGCTCAGGCTCAGGTCTGATAGTGTAAAGGTCTGCTTGCCAATACGCGGACCCTCCACGATCGAGAGAAGATTGACGCCAATCTGCGGAGAATTCCAATATTCACGTGTCGTGACGTATGGACGATCATTGCCCATCGTCCCTGGAAGCAGGGTCGTCGTTTCACGCGTTCCATATGCATCCATGCCCGAGATGCTTCGCAAGCCCAGATCCAGGTGCGTGTTGAAGCCCTTGTTGTTGGCGAGCGGACCCGTGGACACTATTGTTGGCTCATAGACTGTTATTGCGGCGTCTGCAAACTTCAACAGTACGCAGCGGCGCTCAAATACGAAGCAGTTGTAAAGCGTGTGCTGGTTTGGATCGGCAATCTGAACTACGTTCATGCGCGACTCGATTCCAGAGTCCTTCGGCACCAGCTCCCAGCGTTCTTCGTAGATTCTGCCGCTGCCGTCGCGCGCTACCCGGCGCTGGTTCACAACCGTGTAGGTGCCTCCTCCGGGTATTTCCCGAATCCACTCCGTATGCACCACCGCACTGAATGGAGCGCGAACAACCGTCGGTATGTAGATGCTCTGGAGAGTCTCAGTTACGCCACCATCGAATCCCTGAGCATTCAACGGGCTCGCTATCGGACTCAAGAGAATAGAAAATGCGATTAGCGAAATCGCTCGCATCCTTCCTCCGTGCTGGTTCAGCGGCTTGAGTATACCGCTCGCCAGTGCATCCTCAATTCGCTGTAGGAACCTTGTCCGCATCATCGACCACCACAACCGAGACTTCGCCCTTACTGTGGCTTTGGATCTCGAGACCAAGTTGATCCTCGAGCACCCTCTTCCAGCCTGTAAATGCGTCTGTGCCGAGTTCGGGACGCTGATCCACTCTGAAGTCGTAGACTCCCTGGAGTCCTGTTTTGTCCAGAACGGGAATCATCGTACCCCCGGCTCGAACAGGCGTGCTCGGATCGCTTGCCGCGGGAATTGAAAACTGGATAGCCAGCAGATCAGCAAACTGGCGCATGTCTCCGCGGAAGTGAAATCCCAATCCTGCCTGAGCCGCAGCCGATCCCGGCTTCGCCGGCTCAACCTTCGGGCCACCTTTGCCGACAATCAGTTCATAAACGCGCATCTCGCGTTTTTGGCTGTGCTCCTTGAGGTGAAATCGATCTGACAGAAGACTGCGAAGCATCAACGCGAGCTGTTGGCGGTCCGTTCCCGCGGGCATGCGCGCTTCCACATCGTATTCGTTGTGATCGATCCACGCCGGCCCCGTGACCTGATTCATCTGGCAATGCCAGGCCTCGGCGATCAGCCGCTTCAGTGTGATGTTCTTGCCCGTGAAACGATCGCCCGAATACGTGATCTGGTTGTTGTAGTCCGGACCGACCTCATGCTGGCTGGGCCTCACCGACGCAACTTCAAACGACGGCTGCGCCTGGCCATAAGCAGCCGAAATCAGAACCAACGGAACAAGAGTTGCGACGAACGCCGGCAAACGCATGCGGTCCAGCATACCCGTTGTTGTGCTTCGCCAGCCAGCAGTCGCGCCCATATGCAGATTGCCGCCGAAAGTCCAGGTCAGCGCTGAGGATCAGCTCCTGAGGCCGCTCGCATGTCACCTCCAACCATCCCGGGTTCCTCGTCATCCAACGAAACTGTGCCTGAAAGACCTACCCCTGAGCCCCTTTGAGATGCGAACGACAGCGGTCCTGTGGTGCAGTCTTCTATCGTTGACCATCTTCGCCGCCCCGGCTTCCTCTCAGGGTCTGCAGTCAAATAGCCCTCCGGGGCAAGGAGAAGCGGATACGACGACGAAGGTCGGCAGTGCCTCGGCTACGCAAGCACCGTTCGGTTCAACAATCGACAGGGAAGAAGTGCTCTCCAGCGTAGCCACTCGGTCTGCTCGCAAGCCGCGGGGGCCAGATTTCAACCGCGACATCTACTACAAAAACAAGCTCGAGTATTCGCTGGAAAGCGGCTGGCTGCCAAACAATATCCCCTTCGTCTTCGATTTTCTTGTGGGGAGCCGTTACAACGCATGGCCGCTGCACTACACACTTGTGCCGAACATCGCCTCAGTACGCTGGCAACTCGACAACATCTGGGGCTGGAAGATCTTCCGCGGCAACACAGATTTTTCCTTCAGCGGTTCCTATACGGCGATCCCGCGAGGCGCTGAGACACGATATTTCGCATTTGATTACGGGATTCGTCGCAATTTCATTCCTCCGCGCTCGCGCATTGTTCCCTATGTCGAAGGCCGTGGTGGAGTCGGCAACATCAACGCCAAGGGACCTCGGGGTGTGTATTACGCGCAAGGCCAGAACACGACTTTCACCCTGATGGTCGGCAGCGGCGCGCGGTACAACTTCAGCCCGCGTTACGCTGTCTCCGCTGGAGTGACGTATATGCACGTCTCCAATTTCTACCTCTCAGAACCGCGTTACGAAGACTTCGGGATCAACGTCTACGGTCCGACCGTGGGCGTTTACATGCGGCTCGGCAAGCCCAAAGAGACGGTCGTTCGATGAACGAGCCCTTGATGTCGTCCGAACTGCACCATCATCGGATCTTCTGCGACCGCTAATCTCGACCAGTTATTTCCGAACTTACACCGCACTTACATCTTGCAGATCTCGGCCCACACTGCCTCTTCAATCGGCAAGCCAAGCCTGCGATTCTCCTCCCGAAGGCGCACCGTATTCTCGCCGGGATAGCGCACAGGCTTGCTTTCTTCGATCGGTTGTGAACGGTGCAGGGAAGCGACAACTTCATCGGCAATTCGATCTATCCGTGCTGAATCACCGAGCATTCCAGGATTGATGGCGATGAACATCTGGGAAAGGCTAGTCTCCCGCAACGGGTCATTTGCAATCTGATTGGTCGGATTTCCCAGCGATGTTGTCGCCGCAACAAGATCCAGCATCACGGCAAGCCCTGAACCTTTCCAGAACCCGACAGGCAGCAGCCGCTGCGAGCGCTCAATCGCTCCCGGGTCTCGCGTCAACTTCCCGTCCGCGTCGAACCCGCCCTCAACGGGCAATGACTCTCCCCGTCGGCGGTAGCTCTCCAGCGCGCCATACGAAAACTGCGACATAGCAATGTCGAGAACCACGTGTCCGTTTGCGCGTGGCACTGCTATAACAAGCGGATTGTTTCCAATCGCCGGCTCCGTCCCGCCCCACGGCGGTACGTTGGGCATCGTGTTCGTCCAGCAGATTCCGATCACGTGCGCGTCCGCAGCCTGCCATCCGTATGTTCCACCGCGCATCCAGTGATTGGTGTTCGCCATTGCCACGCAGCCAATGCCGTGCTCGTTGCTCAGCGCGATCGTTCGCGCCATTGCTGCATGAGCATTGAGATTTCCCGGCCCTCCTTGACCATCCCATCGTTCCAGGGCTCCAAATCGAGAGATGGTTCGCGGCTCAGCTGCAGGATCAACGCTGCCGTTGCGTACCGTCGCCACGAGTCGCGCAAACCGGTTCACGCCGTGAGAATACACGCCATCGCAGGTCGTCTCTGCAAACAGCCGCGCTGATAGCGCCGCGCGCTCCTCGCTGAAGCCAAGCGAACGCAGCACAAGAGTGAGGCGTTCTTGAACCTGCTCGAAAGAAATTCTGATCATCAGAAAATCCGCGTAGGCGAAGGAATCTGAAGAGTGTACCCCTGCTCTCTAAACCCTACTCCCGGTCCTTGTGGTAATTCGGATACACAGGCCTCTGCACCTCGTGCTCGGGCTGCTTCTTAAGCTCATCGAGCGCAAGCGACACCGCCTTCTCTAACTGCGGGTCGTGCCCTTCACTGATCGCCTTCGGATCCTGCTCAACAGGGTAATCCGGTTCGACACCATGGTTCTCGACGTCCCACTCGCCCTTCGGCGAGAAGAACGCCACGCTCGGCGAAGTGACGTGACCGCCGTCCATCAGCACGGGAATCGGGCCAATGCCGACGAGTCCGCCCCACGTCCGCTTGCCAACTAGCGGGCCAAGTTTCGCCTGCTTGAATAGCCAGGGCAGAGCATCGCCACCCGAACCTGAAAACTCATTCGCGATCATCACCTTTGGCCCGTAAATGCCTGCATTGGGCGTGTGCTCGATTTTGCCTGAACGCGGCGCCCAATACGATTCGATGTGCCGGCCCAGCACTTCAATGAAGTAGTCCGCCACCTGTCCGCCGCCGTTGAAGCGCTCGTCGATGATGGCGCCCTGCTTGTCCGTCTGCGCGAAGTAGTAGCGATTGAAATTGGTGAATCCACCCTCGCCCGTATCCGGAAGATACACATACGCGAGCTTGCCGCCGGAGAGCTGATCCACTTTTTTCTGATTGCTGTCAATCCAGTCCACATTGCGCAGAGCCGCTTCACTCGGAATCGGCGTGACCGAAATATCGCGGGCGTTCTTGCCATCAGCATCTCCTATCCGCACGCTGATCACTTTGCCCGCGGTGCCCTCGAGCGGCTGCTGGATGTCCATATCGGCGGTCAGTTCCTGGCCGTTCAGGCTGTGGATGCAGTCGCCCACTTTGACGTTGAGCCCAGGTTGCGCCAGCGGAGCCTTGTCGCGCGCATTGAAATCGCCGCCAGTGTAGATCTTCGCAATGCAGTAGCGATTCCCCTTGATCTCGTAGTCGGCGCCCAGCAGGCCGCCCGGCACCTTCTTTGCATTCGGAATCTGGCCGCCATTTCCTCGCAGATGTCCAACCGAGAATGCGCTCAGCATCTCCTGGAAGATATAGTTCAGGTCAGCGCGGGAGTTAATGGATTGCACATAAGGCTCAAACTTTTTTTCGTCTGCAACCGTGTTTGTACCGTGGAAGTTCGGGTCGTAGAAGAAGGCGCGCTCGATACGCCACACCTCGTGATACATCTGAACCCACTCTGCGTGCGGATCTACGCGCATCTTCACGTCGCTGAACGAGAGCACACCTTCGCCTGCTTTCACCGGCGCGTTCGACGGCACAATGATCCACGTGGGCTTTGGTCCGCCACCCGGAGGCATATCGCTGCCATCGGGCCTTGGGTGCCCCAGCGCCAGCAGCATCTTCTCGCCGTTCGCTGTGAGCTCAAAGTGCTCAACGTGTTCTACAAGCCTTTCGGTTTTCCGCTCCTCCGGCGTCCAACGGCTCAGCGTTGCTCCTCCACCCGTGAACCGGCCTGACTCGGCCTCTTCCGTGAAGTAGATGCTGCCCTTCAAGCCGGCCGCCAGCCCCGTATACACGCTCGCTGGAAGCGGCATGGCCACAATGCGCCTTTCAATTCCACCCAGATCGACCTTCACAGGCTTGGGCGGAGTCGGCTTGGCATGGGGCTTTTCATCGCCACTGCCGTCCTTCGTGTCGGCTGTTTTCTGATCGCCATCTTTCTTCTCGCCGGCCTTGTCTGCGTCCTTTGATTTCTCTTCGGCAGGGTTCTTCTCGTCGTCCATCTCCGGTGCGATAGGCGAAGCCGTATCAGCTGCCAGCGTCACAGCGTAGATGTTCGATGTGACCCGGTAGAGGTCGCTCGTCATATCGAGCCCGTCGGATGTGGCGCCTGCGTTGGTGCTGGCAATGAAGTAGAGATACTTGCCGTCCCGATCGAACGCCGGGAGTCGCGAATCTCCCATCGCGCTAGTCACCTGCGTCGACTGACCCGAGTCAAGCGAGTAGAGGAAGATTGCGTGCAGATGGTTCGGCATGGATCGCGCGTAGGCGATCCACTTTGAATCCGAGGACCAGGCAAAGTCGAATTCGCTATTCGAGAAGCCGCCGAAGACGTTTTTGTCGTTCACGACCGATAGCTTGCCGTTCGTCGCATCGAGAACATAGGTCTTGAGGTGATTGTCGAAGAATGCAACCTTCTTCGAATCCGGCGACCACTTCGTGCCGAAGTAGTACGTGGGCTCCTGTCCCAGCGTGAACTTCTTGATGGCCGGCGTTCCTGCGACTGCGTTTCCAGTTTGTGGCGCGACATGCAGCGCGTACATCCCAGATTCATCGGAGAAGTACGCGATCGATTGTCCATCGGGCGACCAGGCCGGCTCCCGCTCCATCGCTCCCGGTGTATTGGTGATGTCACGGGTTGGTCCATGTTTCACCGGGACTGTGAAGATGTCGCCATGCGCCTCGATCACCGCCCGTAAGCCTGTCGGCGACACCGTCGCATTCTCTAGTTGATCGCCAACGCTTTCAATGCGCGAGCGCACCTCGGGCATATCGGCATCAATTTCGATTGGAACCAGTTTGCTGCTTCCCGCCTTCGTGTCGTAAAGATAGATCTCGCCAAGCCGGTCGTACACCAGTGTGTCGCCCTCGCCCTGCAATGAGCGAATATCCGGTCCGTCGTTCTCCAATGCCTGCGATACCGCTTTCGATGCCGGATCGTACTTGAAAATCGTCGCCTTACCCTTCCGCGCGGAAAGGAAATAGACCTTGCTGCCGGCGAAGACCGGCGCGAAGTCCGAAGATACCTCGTGCGGAATCTGAACGGACTCCAGCCCCGGCAGCGAAGTTACCCAGATCGTGCTCGCGCGCCCGCCGTGGTAGTTGCCCCAGGATACGTACGACATGTAGTCGAACCCGTACGCGGGCGGCAGAGGCGAATACGCGATTTGCTTGCCGTCCGCCGAGAACTTGCCCTGGTACGCCATGGGCAGCGGCAGAACCTTTGCTATGCCGCCCTTCGCCGGTACCTCATAAAGTTGCGTATACCGGCTCTGGGAAATCCTCGTCGACCGGAAGACGATGTCCTTTCCATCTGAAGTCCATGCAACTGCGGAATCCGCTGCGGGATGATAGGTCACGCGGAAGGGAACTCCGCCCTCTGCGGGAATTGTGAACACGTCGGTGTTGCCGTCGTAGTCGCCGGTGAACGCGATGGTGCTTCCGTCCGGCGAGAACACCGGGTCGGTCTCGATACCTACGCCCGTGGTGAGGCGTCGCGCCACTCCGCCTGCACGCGGAACGGTCCACAGATCGCCCGCATAGGCAAATGCGATCAGGTCCTTGCTCAGAGCCGGATGCTGAAAGATGTGAGGCTTCGTGGCGGCTCGTGCAGCGGCGGTTCCGGTCACCCAATCCGTTGCGATCAGGAATACAGCAAGGCAAAGCAAAAGCAGGCGTAGCGTGCGCATCAGGGATCCTCCGGGAACCCCGGTCATCACCATGCGGATTCAGGTGAAGCCGGTTGAGAACAGCAGGATTGCCCCAACATCTTACAGGCCCAGCCCATCCTGTTTCTCGCCAGCGGTGACGACCTGAAATTCACCCGCAGCCGCAGCCCTCGCCCCGCCAGGCGCGACGGCCCTCGACGGAAAGTATAGGAATTGCCGCCAAAGCCGCCACGGTGTCTACCCAGCGGATACGCCACGCAGCGAATAGCAATAGCCCGACCAGGGTCACGCCGGCGAGGTAGGCGCACGTTGCCGACTGCGTGGCATCGGCAGCTAGCGCCCGGTTATCGATTCTTCGCGCTTCCCGGCGTTTCATCCATGCCAGCGCCGGCATGGCAATCAGAGCGAGAATCGTGATCGCGATACCGAGCCCGCTCGCCTCCATCTGACGAGTGCGTGCCAGCCAGGCGATGCACAGGACAACGCCGGCCAGCAGGAAGAGCAATCCGCCAGCTGCCTTATTCGCGTGGGCTTTTTTGAGCGGGAATCGCGGAAGGAACTGCAGCAGCACTACCACTGCGGAGAGCATTTCAACCAGACTGTCTGACCCGAACGCCAGCAGCGCCACGCTGTGCGCCTGTCTTGCGGCCAACAACGACACGCCGCACTCCACCGTCATCCACACAATCGTGATCCACTGCAGCCACGCAACCGTCGACGGCAGCTCACCATCACTAGTGCGGCCTGCGGGAACGTGCGCGCAATCTCCGCAGCATTTCACTGCGTCCACTGGAGCATCAGATGGCATATGCCGACCCGGGAGATGGGGCTCAATGCTGATCGGGCGCATACACGGGCCGCTTGGGCTGCGGCGAAATCTGTTTGGCGACAGGCTGACCGCCACTGCTCGCGCTTTTCGCGTCAACCGAGCTGCTCGAGGTCACGCCCGTCACAACAGGGTTTTTGTTGCCACCGGCGAATCGGGTGTCGCTCGATTGCACGTCGACCACGACCGCACGATTCTGCGCGGTCTCTTGATTGTTGTTGGAGAAGTACTGAGTGTCTGCCGCGGAGCCGTTGATGACATCGACCTTTATCTGTCCGGGCGTGGCTTTCGCCTGCGCTGTTTCGAGCTTGAATCGATCAATGCAGGCATGGACCGGCTGACTGCCATTGATCACGGTCACGTCCATCTGCGAGGCCGGACAGAGCCCTGCGCGTTTTGCCGTTTTCCGATTCGTAGCCTTCCGCGACCGATGACGCGCCCGGTGCCTGGTTGCCGCTTTATGCGGAGCAGGTGAACTCGCCTGTTTGGTTGCGCTCGTCTGAGCCGGCTTCTGCGTTGTGGCGAGCTGCCCCTGTTGCCCGGCCACGATCAGTGGTGCAAGGACTAACGGAAGGCAAACTGGAATAAGCCGCATCCCTGACCTCCTTGATTGTTCATTCAGGAACACGCATGAACCGGGGCAAAAACTACAGCACTTCCAACTGCACTGTGTGTTCGACGCGCTTAGTCTTTCAGTGTAACGGTGATCTTGCGCGCGTCTCCGCCCGCTGAGGCAATGGCGATTTCGCCGGTCGCCTTCTTGCGGATGCTCTTGAACTTCTCGCCCCACTCAACCAGCACCAGCGCATCGGGCGTCAGCAACTCTTCCATCCCGAGGCTCTCCAACTGCCGCTCGCCTTCAATCCGGTATACATCGAGGTGAAAGAGTTTCAGAGGCTTCCCTTCGCGGGTGCCGTCATATTCATGCAGCAGAGTGAAGGTGGGACTCGTCACCTCGTCAGGCTCGGCTGCGTCCAGCGCCTGCGCGATCCCTTTCACAAGCGTTGTCTTACCCGTGCCGAGATCGCCTCTCAGGATCAGTAGTTGAGGAGGCGCAAGTAGATGCACCAGCTTGCGACCGACCTCAACCGTGTCGGAGCCGCTCTGTGTGACGAATTCGTGAATGCGACCCTCGGCCACCGGCGCTTCCTTGCTCATCCTGCCGTCTCCGCGGAGCGCCTCTCCGGCAGCCCCTGCAACCAAACATACCCTTTTTGACCATTTTTGGAAAAGCGATTCGGCCGGATGCGAAATGCCTGCGGGAAATACCTGAAACTGTCCGTGGCCAGCAACGTGTGCTCGTCCGCATCATGCACCGCAAGATCCGCCGCAAAGCCGTGCAGATACACAGCTGCCTCGACTGCACTTGAAGCATCTTTGGGGAACTGCGCAAGCAATCCCGCGATTACGCCCGTCAGCACATCGCCGCTGCCGCCCTTCGCCATCCCGGGATTACCTGAAGTGTTTACCGCCACTCGACCGTCCGGATGCGCAATCAGCGTGCGTGAGCCCTTCAGCACCAGGGTCACGCCGCTGTTCCGTGCAAAGATGCGTGCGCTTTCCAATCGGTTTGCCTGGATCTCGACTGTGCTCTTCTGGCCCAGCCGTGCCATCTCTCCCGGATGTGGCGTAAGCACGATAGTGCGTCCGCTTCTCCCGCTCTCCGCCAGTTTCTCCATCAGCTGTGGGTTCGTCGCCAGCGTGTTCAGCCCATCTGCATCAATCACCAGTGGCAGTTTGGTGTCTGAAAGCACCGCCTCCAGCAGAATCTCTACTCCCGGCCCCTGGCCCAGCCCTGGGCCAACCGCCAGCACGGTTATCTTCTCGATCAGTTTCTCGAACTGCTGGGCCGTGATGCCGTTGCTGGCTAGTTCACCCGAGGGGCTCGCCATCATCGGATGTGTCATCAGCTCCGGCGCGAAAGCAGATACTTGCCCGATAAGCGGGCCCGGCACTGCCGCCGTTACCAAACCTGCTCCCACTCGCAATGCAGCTATCGAGGCCATTGCCGGCGCGCCTGACTTTCCCGTCGATCCGCCGATCACCAGGACATGTCCGTATTTGCCTTTATTTGTATCGGCCGCTCGGGGCTGTTCCAGCAAATTGTGTGCGCTGCCTGCCCAGTCGATTCGTTGTTCGGATACGATCGCTTCGTCTGACGACCCAATCGGCGCGACAACAATCGGCTGGTCCCAGCGCCGCGTCAGTTCGCCAAACACGTGCGCCTGCTTGGGTGCCGTAAACGTAATGACAGCATCTGACGGAAAAGTCTTGCCCTGCACTCTGCTGCTTGTCGCGTCGGCTTCCCAGCCCGAAGGCAGATCAATGGAGAGGAAGGAAGCCTTGCTTTCGCTTGCCCACTCCAGTGCGGCCTCCGCCAAGCCCCTCATCGGCGGCTTGAATCCCGTTCCCAGTACCGCATCGATGATCAAATCTGTTTCCAGGGCAGCATTATGCGTTCGCAAATCTGAGGGAGAATTCACCTCGGAGATATACCTGTTCGGCGCGACGCTCAGTTCCCGCCACGCTGTCGCCGCATCGCCCTTGAGTTCATACTGCGACCCCAGCAGCAGAGTCGTGACCTCGAGACCGGCCTTGGCAAGCAGACGCGCAGCCATCATTCCGTCGCCGCCGTTGTTTCCCTTTCCGCACAGCACCGTCACGCGCCGTGCATGCGGAAACTGCTCGCGCGCGAACGCATCCACCGCGGCCGAAGCCGCGCGCATCAGCTCAATCGATGGAACACCATGGCGCTCCGTCGTAACGCGATCGCACGCTTGCATCTCCTCTGCGCTCAGAACCTTCACGGAACCATCCTAAAGCTTCAACTCGCGCCGAGGTGTGATTGTTGAACGTCAGATCGTAAAGGATTGAATAATTGGCGATCTTTAGAAACGGCTACGTTGTTCGCCTCGCAGTAAGGCATACGGGATCCACTGAAGCAGATTGCGGGTCAGGGTAGTAGCGCCGCTGAAAGTAGAACGCCACATTCACCAGTCCGATCATTACCGGAACCTCGACGAGCGGTCCGATCACCGCTGCGAAAGCCGCACCGGAATTGATCCCGAAGACAGCTACCGCTACAGCTATCGCCAACTCGAAGTTGTTCGACGCCGCCGTAAAAGCCAGCGTTGTTGTCTTCGAGTAATCCGCCCCGAGTTTGCGCCCGAGGTAGAACGAAACCAGGAACATAACGACGAAATAGATCAGGAGCGGCAGAGCGATGCGCAATACATCAAGCGGCAACCGGACGATGTATTCGCCTTTCAACGAAAACATCACCACAATCGTGAATAGCAGCGCGACCAGCGTAAGTGGGCTCACACGCGGCACGAAGCTACGCCCGTACCACTCCAGCCCTTTCGCCCGTACCAGGATCACGCGCGTCAGGTATCCCGCGATGAAAGGAATCCCCAGGTACACGAAAACGCTTTTTGCGATCTCTGAGATCGTGACATGCACGACCGAGCCTCGCAGGCCGAACAACGCCGGCAGCACAGTAATGAACGCCCATGCGTACACTGAGTAGAAGAGCACCTGGAAAATGGAGTTAAATGCCACCAGCCCGGCCGCGTAATCCGTGTCTCCTTTGGCCAGTTCGTTCCACACGATCACCATGGCAATGCAGCGGGCCAGCCCGATCATGATCAGACCAGCCATGTATTCCGGATAGCCGCGCAGGAAGATGATTGCCAGCGCAAACATCAGCACCGGACCGATCACCCAGTTCTGCAGCAGCGAAAGCCCGAGCACTTTTCGATTTCGAAATACCTCGTGCAACTGCTCATAGCGAACCTTCGTGAACGGCGGGTACATCATGACAATCAGGCCCGCCGCGATCGGAATCGATGTCGTTCCGATGCTGAACCGGTTCAGAAACGGTACGATACCGGGCACGGCCCACCCCAGCAGAACGCCAAGCGCCATCGCCGCGAAGATCCACCCCGTGAGGTAACGATCCAGAAACGAGAGCCTGCTCTTTGACTTCATGATCGCCCGATTTCTTCGATTCGTTGTTTGATTGCGATCTCCTGCAGTGTGCCCAGCGGCAGCGATGTGAACAGGCCGATCCTTCTGTCGAGAACTATGAACGCATCGCGAAATGCCCGCGCGATCTCCTCGGACGTTCCTTTCACCGCCGCTGGATCTGCAATGCCCCAATGCGCCGTCATTGGCTGTCCCGGCCAGTAGGGACAATGTTCCCGCGCTGCGTTGTCGCAGACGGTGAACACAAAATCCAGATGCGGCGCTCCCGGACCTGAAAACTCATCCCAGGACTTGCTTCGTAGCCCTGCCGTATCGATCCCGGCAGACTCCAGCTGCCGCAGTGCCTCCGGCCTCGGCCGCCCCGTCGGCTGACTTCCCGCGCTATACGCCGTGAACCGGCCCTTTGCCCTATGGTTCAGGATTGCCTCCGCCATAATGGACCGGGCCGAATTCCCCGTGCACAGAAACAGAACGTTGTAATGATTTGGCATCTCTATGCCTTCGCTCCGGCCGAAACGGGCACGCAGCAATCGGAACCGCAGCAAGCGGCCTTCGGCTTTGAAGCCCTGATAAATCCGCTCATGAACTTCTTGTGGACCAGCGGCGCAATCGCATCCACATCCACTCCCGCCTCGGTTAGAAACTGGCGCGCATCTTCGACGTCATACTCGCGGGTTGGCTCAATCGAGACATCCTCGAATCCTGCGTTCTTCAACTTCTGGAGATAATCGTTCTCCTCGAGCGCCCCAGCGATACACCCAACCCACAGCAGCATGCTTTTGCGCACCTCATCTGGCACCTCTCCGCGCACCACGACATCGGAGACAGCAAAGCGCCCGCCCGGCTTCAGCACGCGAAACGCCTCGCGCAAAACCTTGTCCTTGTCCGCTGAAAGATTGATGACGCAATTCGAAATCACCACATCCACTGAATTCTCCGGCAATGGAATGCTCTCAATCTCCCCTTTCAGGAACTCGACATTATCAACGCCTGCCTTCCGTTGATTCTCCCGCGCCAGCGCCAGCATCTCGTCCGTCATATCCAGGCCGTAAGCCTTGCCAGTTGGGCCAACCCGTTTCGCCGACAGCAGAACATCGATCCCGCCGCCCGACCCCAGGTCCAGTACTAGCTCACCCGGTCTCAGTTCGATCAGCGCTGTAGGATTCCCGCATCCCAGTGACGCCAGCACTGCCTTCTCCGGGATCAGCCCTTTCTCGTCCGAACTGTAGAGATCCGTTGTGATCGGGTCACAGCACCGCAGCCCTGGATCGCAGCACGCCTGCACGCTTCCTTGCTCTGCTACAGCCTTCGCGGCACTCCCGTACTTTTGCCTGACTTCTTCCTTGATCGAATTTGCAGAATCCATTATGGGGTCCCTCATATACGCTCAGACAAATGTATTCTGTCCTTTCATATATGTCAAGGCGCATATATAATGATTGCGTGGCTCGATCAACGCCCAATCCCGACCTGACTCCGCTCTTCGCCGCACTGGCAGATCGCACCCGTCTGCGCCTGCTCAACCTGATGAACGGCCGCGAAGTCTGTGTCTGCTATTTCGTTGAAATCCTGCGTCAGAGCCAGCCAAAGATCTCTCGCCACCTTGCCTATCTACGACGCGCCGGTATCGTATCCGCGCGTCGAGAAGGGAAGTGGATGCACTACAGCATCGAGCATCCCTCTCATCCCGGTGCTGTCGCCATTCTGGATGCGACGCTGGCGTCCTTCGGCGCCGATCGTGAAATGCAGTCGGATCTGGCCCGGCTCACCAAAGCCTGTTGTCAGCCTCGTACTTTCGTCACTCTAGACGGGGCGCCGCTGCCAACGCGTGTCGCGCCCGAAACCGTCTGAGCGCCCGGCGTCCGTTGCGTAGAAATTACAGTCCAAAGGAACTTCTTTCCTTCTGCAAAAGACCGCTGCAACTGCCAAGTCGACCCCGATTCAACTACTTACCTTTACCTCCAGTCTGGACCTGAACGTGCACATTCCATGGGCGAACAGCCGTACACATTTCCGGAGGCGCTCATGAACGAACCTGCTTCCTCACAGGCATCCATCGAACCCAAACGAATAGTCACCTATGCTGCCGTTGCTGTTGTCGGCCTCGCGCTTGGTGGCTACGCAATCCACGAGCACAGCACCGCGCAAGACCTTGCGGCTCAGAATGCTCAGCAGAGCGCGACGATCAGTGCCACGCAACACCAGCTCACCGATCTCGCTACACGCGTAAATGAGCTCGCCGCCGTCAATGCCGCGCAGTCGTCGCTTGCCACCCCTTCGGGGCAGGCACCTGCCCGAACAGCTGCCTCGCAACGCAACACGAAAAAGCCAAAGGCGAGAGTGGATTCGCGTTACAAAAAGCTTCAGGCTCAACTCGACGCGCAGAACAAAGCCATCGAGCAGAACCGCAAGGATCTCGAAGGCAGTCTCGCCAGCACGCGTACCGAGCTCTCCGGATCTATCGCTCATACACACGACGAACTGGTACTTCTCGAGAAGAAGGGCGAACGCAGCTATGCCGAGTTCGATCTTGCGAAATCAAAACAGTTCAAGCGCGAAGGACCTCTCGAAATCCGCCTCAAGAAGGCCAACAACAAGCATCAGTATGCCGACCTCGAGCTGATGGTTGATGACCGGAATCTCTCGCAGAAGCACGTCAACCTTTATCAACCGGTGATGTTCTATACGCCTGACAGCCCACAGGCCGTTGAGATCGTCATCAACGAAGTCAGTAAAGATCACATTCACGGTTACGTCAGCGCGCCGAAGTATCGCAAGTCTGAATTGGCGGCCATGGCCGCTCCCGCAGATGGCGCCGCGCCGGCTCAAGGTGATTCCGCCGAATCGCCCGCGCCCCGAAAGAAGCTGCCTCTTCCTCAACCTCAGCCGTAGGGTCCGCAAGATTCCAGCGACAAGGCGGTCTTGCTTCGGCAAGCCGCCTTTTCTTTTGTACACATCAGATCACGTTCACGTTTGCAGCTCTATTGCGCACATCCTAAATCCGCGAATTGCGCTAAAATTCGAGCGCAATAATCATTGGCTGTAACCAAGAAGGGTCTGCAAATGAAAAGACTTGTTTGCATTCTTGCCATAGCTCTGTTTGCTCTGCCGGCTTGGTCCGCGAAGAAGATCACCGTTGCTGAACTCACAGACATGCTGAAGTCCATGCATGACCAGCAGAAATCCGACGCAGATGTGGCTGCCGCGCTTAAACAAGTCCAGCTCAGCGAACTGCTGCTGCGCGACACCATGAACAGCTTCGCCGCCTACTCGCCCGGCCCTCTCACCAACGAACAGATTTACGTTCTCGAGGCGCGGAGTGCAATGATGCCCCCACCTGCTGCCGATCTGCCCACAACACCGGTTCCGGACGGGGCGGGGCAAAAAGCAATCCTCGACAAGGCGGCCGAGTACGCCACCAAAACCTGGGCGCAACTTCCAGCGGTCACCGCGACCAGAACGACTCTGCGCTTCCAGGACAATGTGGAGGCTGTCGCCGCCAGTTCGGGTTTGGTCGGAAGTGCGAAAGATGTTTCGGTGGGCTCGTCCTTTGTGAATCCATACCAGTTCGTCCATTACATCAATTCAACTGACAGTGCCTACTCAAGCGATCATGGGATCGAAAAACTTTCTGAAGACAAAACGCGCTGGGGAGCGAACAGCATGATCGCTCTGCAGGAGCCGAGTCCGAGCCTGGCCACAGTCTTACAGGATGCCCAAACCGGTGGAACCGTCAACTGGCTTCGCTGGGAAAACGTCAACGGCAAAGCGGCTGCAGTCTTCGCATTCCAGGTGCCAAAGAAGAAGTCCCACGTCAATACCAACGTCTGCTGCTTCCCGAATGTCGATCAGACCGGAGTCGCTCGCTTCAGCTCAGCGACATTAGCTGCTGCAACGGGCGGAACGGGCGGCGCAACCGGGAATTTTCAGACAACGACTGATTACAGCAATCACTTTAAGGCGAACGGAGTCCCGTACCACGGCCAATTGTTCGTCGATCCGGACACCGGCATTGTGGTCCGCATGATCACGCAGTTCGAACTAAAGCCGACCGATGTTGTTCACCAGCAGGACACGCGCATCGATTATGGACCAGTCAAGGTCGGCGACAAGGACCTCATCCTGCCCGTGAAGACGGTGATCAATACGGAAGTTGTGCCGAACGGTGACTCGCAGGCGGCGGGGAGATTCTCAACGCGTGTCACGCTCTTCACCATTGAGTACAAGAACCACCAATTGAAGTAGCCCTTCCACAATCAAGCGGCGACCCCGCTCAGTCGCTGTCGCCACGGCTTGCCACCCGTGAGGCGGTGAGCCTCCTCAGCTCTGAGCATTCCAGGGCACATCATCCTTACAGGGCACATATCCTTATTTGATACCCGCCCTCAATCCTGAGCGGCTGAATGTCGCGGTTCTCCTTGAGTGCAGTGTGGTCGCGAAAAGGCAGATTGGTCGCTGCGGGAATGCTGTTTTTGCCACGAACTGCATAGATGCAGGGACGAGTGGACCATTTCACAGCGGAGACTGCAGCATTCGCGGGTATTACGCCTGAATCGACGTGTGAGAAATCACTAACATCATATTCACGATCGATTCACGAAGCAGTACCTTTTGGAGGCAAAAGCCGTGAAACTAAAAAGATGGGGATGGATGCTTCTCTGCATCCTTTCCACAGTTTCTCTTTCCCTCGGCCAAACCGCAACCACATCACTCCGTGGCACCATCAAGGATCCATCCGGCGCTCTTGTCCCGGGCGCCAAAATCACGATTGTCGATAAGACGATTGGCACCACGTTCAGCGCAGTGGCCGACAACGCCGGCAACTACGCTTTTCCCCAGATTCCTCCCGCTCGTTACACCATCACTGCCACTGCGGCCGGCTTCGGCGACCAATCCAAGACCGCCGAACTTCTGGTGAATCAGCCTGCCACCATTAACTTCGATCTGACAGTTCAGGCCACCGCCGAAACGGTCGACGTGAGCGCATCAGCCCAGACCCTCAACACTACTGACGCAACCATCGGCAATTCCGTTGGCAGCTCGACCATTGAGGCCATGCCAATGGATGGCCGCGATCCTATCTCGTTGCTTAGTTTGCAGCCGGGCGCGCTGTATCTGGGAGAGACGACCAGCCTTATCGACAAAACGACGCCAGGTTATCTCGACAGCCGCCAGGGCTCCGTTTCGGGAGCCCGTTCTGACCAGGGCAATGTCACGCTCGACGGAGTGGACGACAATGACCAGGTAAACGGATATGCATTCAATGGCGTACTACGCTCCACGCTCGATTCCACTGAAGAATTCCGAGTCACCACCTCCAACGGAAACGCCGATGCAGGTCGTACGTCCGGTGCCCAGGTCTCGCTTGTGACGAAGAGCGGCACCAACCAGCTTCATGGCTCGCTCTACGAATACCATCGACCTTCGAATCTCGTGGCCAACGACTGGTTCATCAAGAACCAGCAAACCGCCGACGGCAGTCCGAACAGGCCGACCAAGTACATTGTGAACACCTTCGGTGGAAGCGTGGGTGGCCCAATTGCAAAAGACAAACTTTTCTTCTTCTACAACTATGAAGGACAGCGTCTCGCAACGAACACCACTGTAGCTGCTCTCACTCCTTCCGCCACATTCCTGCAGGGGCAGTTGGGATATGTCGACGTAAACGGAGACACCCAGTACCTCTCGCGCGCCCAGATCGCTCAACTGGATTCCGGTTGCACGCAGTGCGCTCAGCCCGGTGTCGATCAGGCCATGCTTGATTACCTTTCCACCGAACCGCCAGCCACGCTGCTTGCCGCCGGCGATGGCGTGAATTTTGGTTCATACAACTTCAGCTCGCCGGCGCCGAGCAGCCTCAACACAAACATTGGCAAGATCGATTTCACTCCGAACAGGTCGAATCACATATTCGTCCGCGGCAATTTGCAGAAAGACACCGCTGTGGGTCCGCAGAACCTGCCCGGCCAGCCCGCGTCCTCGTTCCTGGAAGACAACACCAAGGGTCTCGCGATCGGCCACACCTGGACCCCGACCTCGAACATCGTCAACGACCTTCGCTATGGATTTATCCGTCAAGGTTATTCGAGCATCGGGATCGGAGAAGGCGACTATGTCGTCGTTCGATTCCTCACCCAACCCACGGCACAGACGCGCAGCTTGATCGTCAACATCCCGGTGAACACGATCGACGATACATTGAGCTGGAGCAAAGGAAGCCACTCGCTCTCGTTCGGCGGAAGTTGGCGCAGGATTCAGAACAACACGCTGACCGACACGGCATCTTTCAACGGCGCCAGCACCAACCCCTCATACCTCAGCGGCAAAGGCGCGCCGGATCCAACCACTCTGGGCTTGCCCGATATCGGCCAGAACGGAACGGCCTTCGAGCAGATGTATGCAACGATCATTGGCGACGTCGCGGAGCGAGATGCAAGCCTCAACTACATCGCAACCACTCCGACCAGCGGCAATCTCCTCCCTGACGGCTCTACGATTCCGCGTCACTTCCGTTCCAATGAGTTCGAGTACTTCATCCAGGACTCCTGGCGTGTACGACCGAACCTGACTCTGACTTTCGGGCTGCGTCACACTCTTCTGCAAACGCCCTATGAAACCAAAGGCCAGCAGAGTGAGCCAACGGTCGACACCCGCGAGTGGGCCAAAAAGCGCGGAGATGCTGCAGCGCAGGGCCGCGTCTTCGAGGACGACCTGCTGTTTCAGCCCGTCGGCAAGGCGAATGGCAGACCCGGCTTCTGGCCCAAGCAGAAGCTGAATATCGCTCCGCGTCTGGCTCTGGTCTACTCTCCCGATAGCAAGACCTCAATTCGCACCGGAGCTGGAATGTACTTCGACCACTACGGCGAAGCTCTTTCGAACCGCTTCAGTACTCAGGGCTCGTTCGGACTCTCTTCGCAATACAACAGCGCACCTAGCACCTACAACTTCAACAACGCGCCGCGCTTCACTGGGCCCCATGATCTGCCAAACATTCCACTGCCCGAAGCAGCCCCGACCTTGACTTATCCGTATGCCGTGCCCGATGGCACGTTCGGCATCAACTGGGGCATCGACAATCACGTCAAGACACCATACGTGTACGCATACAATCTGTCGATTCAGCGAGAACTCCCGGGTGGCTTCCTTCTGGATTCTGCCTACGTCGGTCGCATCGGGCGGCACCTCTTCCAGCAAATGGATCTCGCCGAACCGGTGAACTTTAACGATCCCCAGGGCGCGGGCGACTACTTTACCGCCGGAACCGAGATGTCGAAGGCGACAGATGCTCTCGGTGGCTCGTGCCTCTACTGCGATGGTGTGTTGCAGCACATTCCAACCATCCAGTATTTCGAAAATGTCTTTCCGCAAATGGCGAACTACGACTTCGACGGCGAAAGCGCGACGGACGCGATCTACAACAATGAGTGGGCCCCGCAGCGCTACAGCTATGGCGAAACCGGCGCCCTTGCTGATATCGACTTCGGCTGCTACTACGGGCCACCGTGCAACACCTTCTGGAGCCCGCAGTTCTCCTCTCTGATCGCACTCTCGTCCATCGGCAACAGCTACTACAACGCCGGGCAGTTCACACTGCGTCATCCGGCGCAGCATGGGTTGACGCTCGACTTCAGCTATACTCTGTCGCACTCCATCGACATGGGCTCCGATGCCGAGCGCACCTCAACCTCGTATGGAGGAATCCAAAACACCTGGGATCCGAAGCTTAGCCGCGGAACCTCGGATTTCGATACTCGTCACCTGATCTCTGCCGACTGGGTGTACTCGCTTCCATTCGGAAAAGGCAGGTCTCTTTTAGCGAATTCGGGTCGGATCGGCAATGCCATCTGGGGCGGATGGGATTGGGCGGGCATTGGCCGCTGGTCTAGCGGACTTCCGTTCAGCATCATCGAGCCTGGCTGGACGACCAACTGGGAGACTCAGGCCTTCGCTGTGGTCACCGGAGACGTCAAAGTCCGCAAGCATATGGAGAACGGTTCCCCGCAGATCTTCGCCAACGATCAGGAGATTCAGAACGGCGTTTATACGGGCTCTCCGATGCGGTTGCCATATCCCGGAGAGGCTGGCGAGCGCAACAAGTTCCGCTCCGACGGCCTCTTCAACATCGACTCATCCCTGGCGAAGAACTGGCACCTGGGCGAGAGGGCACGCATGAAGTTCGCCTGGGAGGTCTACAACGTCACCAACAGCGTTCGCTTCGACACAGGCCTCTACACCAACACCTCCTTCGGCTACGCGCTGACCTATGGCGGCTTCGGTTACATGGGGAACACCCTCGGCACGCATACCTTCCGCAGAATGCAGTTCGGCCTGCGTCTCGACTTCTAAACGCAAGAACGCCGGAGCAGATCCTCAGCTCCGGCGTTCCCACAACTTCAGCCCGGACCGGTCCGCTGTTCCTCCATGGTCCGGGCGTTTTTTTCGCCCTTGTTCTCTCGTTTGCTTCTAGCTGTAGCGCAACCAGCGCACCAGTTCCGGCAGCGTCGCCCGCTTCCCGTACATGAGAATTCCTACCCGGTAGAGCTTTGCCGATATCCAGAGCACCGTCACAATACTCAGTACCAGTAGTCCGATTGAAACCGCGAACTGCCACGCCGGCGGTATCTGTGAGGCCATCCGCATAAACATGATGATCGGTGCGGTCGGCGGAAACAGCGATCCGCCCACTGCCCAGGCTGAGTTCGAATCGTTCATCACCACCATGATCAGCGAAAAGCTCAACCAAACCGGAACAGCGGCCAGCGGCATATACATCTGCAACTCCTGCTCCGTCTCGCAGGTCGCTGCCAGCCCGGCAAACAGCGAGCTGTAGAGCAGATAGCCAAGCAGGAAGTAGACGGGGAAGAGCACGGTCTCAAGCGCCGAGACGTGAACCGCATAATCCCCGGTCAAGATCGTCGCCGCAAACGGTGTCCCCAGAATGATTGCACCCGCTATCAGCCATATGCCGATCTGCGTCAGTCCCACAGCGCCTACGCCAATCAGCTTGCCCGCAAGCATGTCGGCTGGTTTGGCGATCGACAGCATTACTTCGAAAATGCGGGATGTCTTCTCCTGAATCACCGACCGCGCCACGTTCATCCCGTAGACCATCGTTGTCATCGAAAGCAGGATGGCCATCACGTAGCCTTTCCAGAACGAGGCTGTCGCATTGCTCTTCACAACGGAGCCGTCTTTCCTCACCTGAAAGGTCTCGACTGGGATTCCTTTGACAAGGTCTTCGGCCGCCTTCCGCTGCAAGCCGCCGCTCTGCAGGCGAGCGCCGAGCATGGCATGATTCACGGCATCCTTCATCCGAGCGCCTGTAATGAAGTCACCCGAAGACTGTGATGTATAGGTAGCGGTCGGCGCCTTCCCTGGCGGGGTTTCGACCCATAGAAAGCCCTCGATCTTCTTCGACTTGACTTCGTCGATCAGCGTATCCCGGTCAGCTCTTGTGGCAGGAGAAATGACGTCTACCTTCGTCTTAGTATCCTTGTCTCCGATGAGCTGTCCTTTGATCTCGCTCGCCAGCAAGGCGTCGCTCGACCCGATAGCGAGGTGTTTTCCCGCACCCAGGCCCCGGCTCGACAAATACGCGATTCCGAGAATGGCAGCGAAAATCAGAGGCACGCCAAAGGTCGTCATCTTGAATGCGCGTCCGCGGACCTGCTCCAGGTACTCGCGCTTTGCAACCAGCAGAACGTTACGCATCGACACTGCCTCCAACGGTCTGGATGAAAATCTCTTCAAGCGAAGGCTCAACCATTTCGAATCTGTAAATCTTTGCCGCGGCCGAAGCCTCCTGCAGCAGCTTTTGCGCGTCCCCATGCGGCTTCAGCTTGATTTCCGCATGACCCGAAAAATTCTGCGCATTGGCGATCTCCCCGCTCGACAGGAAGTCAGCGCTGCCTTCGAACTCCACAATGATGTGGTTGCGCTCGTAGCGTGATTTGATCTCGCGCACACGTCCCGAGAGCACTGCTTCTCCTTTGTTGATGAGGCAGATCGAGTCGCACAGCTTCTCCACCTGATCCATCCGGTGAGTAGAAAAGACGATCGCCCTTCCTTCATCCTTCAACTCGAGCAGGGTTTGTTCCAGCAGCTTGGCGTTCACCGGATCAAGCCCGCTGAAAGGCTCATCCATAACGATCAGCCCCGGATCGTGGAGAAGGGAACCGATGAACTGAATTTTCTGTTGCATGCCCTTCGACAGCTCTTCAGTCTTCTTGGGCAGAGCTTCGTCGATCTCCAGCCGCTTCGCCCAGGTGGTCGCTCGCTTCTCCGCATCGCCCGCCGAAAGTCCGTGCAACTGCCCAAAAAAGATGAGCTGCTCCAGCACTTTCATCTTTTTGTAAAGACCGCGTTCCTCCGGCAGATAGCCGACACGTTCAAGGCCGCTGCGATCGAACGGCTTCTCAAAAAGCTTCACGGTCCCGGAATCGGGCATCGTGATGCCCATCATCATGCGGATCGAGCTCGTCTTTCCGGCTCCATTCGGACCGAGCAGCCCGAACATCTGGCCTGGTTCGATCGACAGGCTGAGATCGCGCACCGCAACCTTGCTCTCGTAGGTCTTTGTAACTCCTGCGAGTTCAACAACTGGCATGTTTTCCCCTGGGCCCCAACCCACTTGGATTTTCGAACCGGATCGTGCGATTTCTAGCGAATGATACGCAGTCCCGGCCGTTCGCAGTTCCCCGAACAGGCGCTCAGCTGTGCTTGTTGTACTCGGGCGGTCCCGCAAGGACCAGCGCATCCTTATCCCCGTAGACGTACCAGCAGCACCAGTCTGTTTCATGATTCGGCTGGTCCAGCGGCGAGATCAGATCGCGGTAGATGACCTTCCCGTACACAAACAGCTTCTCTTCCCAACGTTCGAGCCGTTTGAATTGTTCATCGGACGAGCAATAGGAGCGCACATCTGAACGCCGGAAGGGCCGGATTCCCGCAGTCTCTCCCGGAAGAAGGATGATCGGCTCAAATGGGGTAGCCGACTTGCCGCTGTCAAAATCCGGCGGCGTCGGAAGCTCCGCGTCATCTTTCGCGATTCTTACGCAATCGGCTTTGGCAAGGATGCGTGCCGGCGTGCGTCCTCGGTTCGTTGCCATCACCTTGAACCCGTGCTCCACGCTGAGGAATGGCTCAACGGTGATGACGATCCAGGGGCGGCCGGAATCCACGATTGCCTGCGAGCTCTCCAGGGATGCATTAGCGCATTGCAGTGCGGCCTGCGCCGCCGAAACACCAAACTCGGTCTGCCGCTGGATATTCTTGAGTGTCTTCAGCGCAAGAACCACCCCGGCATAACCCAGGAATACAAGGACCAGCTCAGCGCCCCAGAGCACCTTGTCGTGCCATGACCACGGCGCAGCCTGGCTTGGAGGGGCAGTAACTACAATCTGCGGTGGCGGCTGTGGTGCGGTTTCCTGCGAGCCTGAGGCCTGCTGGGTTGCTTTTACCGCTGCGGTCGTAGGTCTGCTTGCCGGTTGACCATCCGGCTGCGCGAATGCTGCTGCAGGCGACAGAGCCGCAGAGACAATAAGTGTAAATAAAGCATGTCGCCTGAACATTAAAAGAAGCATACAACGGGCGACGGCCCGTTCATGGAAACCCCAAGTAACTCTGAACTCCGTAAGGAACCATTCGAGCTATCAAAGGTCCATAACTCGAGTTACACCCCTGGATTTCTCCCTGGGAGTTTCCCGGGGTCGGGCGAGTTTCTACCTAGTCCATTTCGGGAGAAACTCTGGAGTTCTCCAAAGTTTTGTCCCACTCTGGTGCCAGCGTGACCTCTTAGATGAGAGGATAGGGAAACACGGGTTCTTGTCTCTTTTTTCATGCCGTCGATGGGCATTACTCCGGTGTATACCCCTGATTGGCCGGGGGTACTCCCCAGATGCACTTCCGTGTACACTTGGCTCGACACCCCCAATGTAACGCATTGAATCATGCGTGAGTTAAGATGCGTCCATTTTGGGGGCCGATTTGCTCTAACTGCAGTCATCAGGACGGGGGAGCATTGGAGGACATGCTTTGCAGCACATGCAGCACCCGTATGCCTGGTGGCCGACGTTAGCCGTGCTGATTGTGGCGACCGTTACTGACATTCGCAGCCGCCGCATCCCAAACTGGCTGGTTTTTCCGTTTCTCCTGGGGGGACTCGTCGTTTCAACGTGGGTAGAAGGATGGCATGGACTTGGCCAGAGCCTCATTGGGATGCTCTTGGGCGGCCTGGTTTACGGAATATTGGCGATGATGGGCGGAATGGGCATGGGAGACGTCAAGCTATGCGCCGCTATCGGAGCATGGATTTGGTGGCAGCAACTCGTCTTCGCCCTGGTAATGATTGCAGTGGCGGGTGGAATCATGGCGCTGGCCTGGGCCACTTTCGGTGGGTTCCTGGGCGAAATGTTTTCGGGAGCAGGGGACTTGTTATTCGGTTGGAGAAAACGCGGCCTTCACACGCCGGCTGATCTCAACCTTTCGAATCCAAAGGCACGCAAGATGCCGTATGCGCCCGCGATAGCAATTGGTACTCTCATTTCCTTCTTTTCTCGTTGAGAAGGTGATTCAAGAACGACTAAAGTATGCTGACAAACGCCCTGAACTCGGTAACACCGCGGTCTGGTGCAAGAACCTGGGAGCTTTGAATTTGTGACCGATAACACGCACGACTCTGATCCCCTTGGCGGCAATGTCCTGTCCATCGCGCTGATCTGTCCCAGTGAGCAGCGCCGCAGGCTGATTGTGAGCGCTTTGAATAGCTCGCATGCCGCGATTGTGCGGGAATACTCTTCTTATCCCCCGACTCTGAAAGAAATGCCCAGGATGCTGGGTGAGAAAGCATTTGACGCCGTCGTCATCGACCTCGAGTCAGATGTCGAATACGCGCTGGAACTCGTCGAGTTCGTCGCTTCGACCACCAGCACCACCGTGATGGTCTACACGTCTCGGCTCGATCCCAACATCATGGTGCGCTCCATGCGCGCCGGGGCTCGTGAGTTCCTGTCAGACCCTATCGATGCCAATGCGCTCTCCGATGCGCTGATGCGCGCTGGCTCGCGTCGCACGGGTGGAAAAGGCCCAGTCAAGAAGACCGGTGGCAAACTGCTGGTCTTTCTCGGCGGCAAGGGCGGATCTGGAGTTACAACTGTCGCGTGTAACTTCGCAGTAGCTTTGGTGCAGGAGTGCCAGCAGAGCGCAGTCCTTATTGACCTCGACTTACCCCTGGGCGATGCCGCTCTCAGCCTCGGCCTCACTACTCAGTTTTCGACCGCCGACGCCCTGCAAAGCGCCGATCGAATCGATACGAACTTCTTCTCCAAATTGCTCACCAAGCATAACTCGGGTCTACCCGTGCTGGCAGCTCCTGGGAGATTCCCGCATGTGCAGGCGAGCAACGACGCTATCGAGAAAATGCTCAATGTTGCCCGGCAAGACTTCACCTATGTGGTCATAGATGCCGGGTCACGCTTCGACCTGACCGACGCCGGCTGGTTCGAACAGGCCGACACGGCGTATCTTGTCATGCAGGCCGGTATTCCGGAACTCCGTAACTCTCACCGGCTCATCTCTGAGTTCTTTAAATCCGGAACTCCCAAACTCGAAATCGTGCTCAATCGCTATGTGAAGAGTTCCATGGGCGTCGATGAGGAGCATATCGAGAAGGCGCTTACCAAGCCGATCTCGTGGAAAATTCCCAGTGACTACTTCAACGTTCGCAGAATGCAAAACGAGGCAGTACCGCTGGCGTTGGACGATTCAAGCATTGCAAGAGTTCTCCAGGATATGGCGCGAGCGGCATGCGGAATGCCTCCCAAGCCCGAAAAGCGGAAAGGCTTCAGCCTTTTCAAATAGTCCCCCGTTATTTGACGGATTCTGAAGTGAAGGACGGCGCATCGTGGAATCAATGAATCTGGAAAACTTCAAAGCAGAAGTACACCGTACACTGCTGTCGAAGCTCGACCTGGAAAAGCTTTCCCGCATCAACTCCAGCCAGGCTCGGCAGGCGGTCTCGAGCATCATCAACGAGATCATCAGTGACCGCCGGGTTCCGCTCAGCTTCGACGAACAGGAGAAGATTCAGACCGACCTGCTGGACGAAGTCTTCGGCCTCGGGCCCTTGGAACCCCTTCTCAAAGATCCGAAGATCTCCGACATCATGGTCAATGACAAAGACCATGTGTTCATTGAAAAAGGCGGCCTGATCCAGCGTGCTGACTGCTCGTTCCGCGACGACCGACACCTGCTGCAGATCATCGATCGCATCGTCTCTCGCGTCGGACGCCGTGTTGACGAGTCGTCGCCAATGGTGGACGCCCGCCTGCCCGACGGATCCCGTGTCAACGCGATCATTCCCCCCCTTGCCCTTGACGGACCTTCGATGTCAATCCGTCGTTTCGGCACCGGTCCTCTCGCAGCGAATCAGCTCGTTCAGTTAAAAAGTATTTCGGCAGAGATGATGGAGTTGCTCTCCGCCGCCGTTCGCGCCCGCCTCAGTATCCTCATCTCGGGTGGAACAGGCGCCGGTAAGACAACGTTCTTGAACATTCTGTCCCAGTACATTCCACCGAACGAGCGAGTCATCACGATTGAGGACGCCGCCGAACTTCAGCTTGCTCAGGAAAACATCGTCAGGCTCGAAACCCGTCCGCCTAACGTGGAAGGTCAGGGCGCCATCCGACAAAGGCAGTTGCTTATTAACTGTCTTCGTATGCGTCCCGACCGCATCATCATCGGTGAGTGCCGCGGCGAAGAAGCGTTTGACATGCTTCAGGCCATGAACACCGGTCATGAAGGGTCGATGACCACCATCCACGCCAACACGGCGCGCGATGCCTTGACCCGTCTTGAATCCATGGTCGCCATGACCAACCTCAACCTGCCGGAAAAGACGGTCCGTCAGCAGATTGCATCGGCGCTGACCATAGTTGTGCAGGCTTCACGTCTGAGCGATGGCTCCCGTAAATGCGTAAGTATTCACGAGATCACGGGTATGGAAGAGAACGTGATCAGTATGCAGGAAATCTTTGCATTCCAGAAGAAAGGCATCGGTCCAAACGGAAGAGTGCAAGGCGCCTTCGTTCCCAGCCGCATCCGTCCCAAATTCCTCGAACAGCTACGTACTGCCGGTATCTTCCTGCCGCCCAGCTTGTTTGAGAAAGTAACGGAAGTGAACTGAGCCGGAGCCGTGCGGAGGTAGCACATGCTAATCATTGGTGTTCTCGTGTTCCTCGGGGTATTTCTGGTTGTAGTATTAGTCGCCGCTGCGAGTGGATCCGGTGCGACTGACCAGACCCGTGCGATCATGACGCGGCTTGAGTCCGCTATCGCGGTAGGGAAGCCGGAGATGGCAGACCTCATCGTCGACGTTCGCAAGAACGACGTCATGAGCACCATCCCGTGGCTCGACCGCGTCCTTACAAAAATGGAACTTGCGCCTCGTATTCGCAGGTTCCTCTATCAGGCCAACGTTAAGTGGACCGTCGGCCAGCTCTGTCTCTTCTGTGCCGGTTGCTTTATCGTTCCCGGATACCTGGCCTACTGGCGCACCGGCGCGATGTTGTTCGGCTTCATCATCGGTCTCGTTGGCGGCTCAGGACCGATCATCTTCGTCTTCCAAAAACGCAAGAGGCGTCTAGGCAAGTTCGAGCAAGGTATCCCGGAAGCCCTTGAGCTGATCGTCAGTGCTCTTCGCGTGGGACACAGTCTCAACGCGGCGATGGGCCTCGTCTCCCGCGAATGCGCCGATCCCGTCGGCGGCGAATTCCGCCTCACCTTCGATGAAATGAACTATGGTCTTGAATTGAAGTCCGCACTCGATAACCTGGTCACGCGGGTACCAATCCAGGACGTGAAGATCCTCGCGACGGCTATTCTGATTCAGCGCGAAAGCGGCGGTAACCTCGCCGAAGTTCTGGAGAAGACCGCACAGGTCATCCGTGAGCGGTTCCGACTCAAGCGGCAGGTTCTGACCCACACGGCTCAGGGACGTTTGACAGGATGGATTCTGACCCTCCTGCCCATCGTCCTCGGAGTACTTCTCTATATGGTCAATCCGGACTTGATGAGTATGCTCTGGAAGAAGCCAATGGGCGTAAAGCTGCTCTACGCCGCCGGCACCATGATCTTCATCGGTGGCCTGATCATCCGCAAGATCGTCAACATGGACGTTTAGAGAGGCAACAATGACATTTGCAATCATCGCCTTCCTTGTCGCGTTTCTTCTCATCGGTAGCGGCGGCGTGTTGATCTTCTACCGGGACAAGATCCAGGACCGGATCTCTTCTGCCCTCTATCCGCGCGCCACATCGAAGAAAACAATTTCAACAACGCTGGAAGAAACCCGTCACGTCATCGGTGGTGTCGTCGAGCACTTTGAGAAGGTCCTGCCCAAGAGCCAGCAAGAAATCTCGGTTGTTCAACAGCGACTGGTCCGTGCAGGTCTGCGGTCTGAAAACGCGGTGAAGACGTTCTACGGCGCGAAAGTCATTACCCCCTGCGTGCTGATTCTTCTCGCCTGGGTCTCGGGAGCCTACCATCTAGGCCCCATGTTTATCTTCGCGCTTGCTGCTGGTGGCGGATTCCTCGCGCCGGATTTCTGGCTGGGAAGAAAGATCTCCAATCGCCAGGCGGAGATTAAAAAAGGCCTTCCTGACGTGCTCGACCTTCTCGTAATCTGCGTCGAAGCTGGCCTCAGCCTTGATCAGGCGACCGCTCGCACAGCCCAGGAACTGGAAAAGGCGCAGCCCGCGCTCAGTGACGAACTCGGTATCGTTGCTCTCGAACAGCGTGCCGGACGCGCAAGAGCTGACGCATGGAAGCACCTTGCAGAGCGGACCGACGTGGATGTCGTCAGAAATCTCGTCTCCATGCTGGTGCAGGCCGAGCAGTTCGGAACCAGTATCGGCAAGACGCTTCGGGTTCACTCCGACACACTGCGCACAAAACGTGTTCAGGAAATCGAAGAGAAGGCCGCCAAACTGTCGGTCAAGCTGCTGTTCCCCCTGGTTCTTTTCATTTTCCCATCGCTCTTTCTGGTCGTTCTTGGCCCCGCTGTGCTGGTGATGGCGGATTCATTCAAAACGTTTTTCGGACAGTAAGGTCCGCAACCATTCAAACGAAGGGAGAGAATCAAAATGGATCAAACCACGATTATCCGGATTGTGTCCGGAGTGCTTTTTGTCATCGTGCTGGTTATCCTGATTCAGCGGCGTCGCACGCGCGTAAAGTAGGCGTGATTCTGGCTCAAAAGGGGCCGGGGATGTATGGGGCATCCTCTGCATCATCCGGCGCCTTTGCCTCGCTGAATACCGTCTTGCGATAGTGAAATCTCGTGCTGCCCCTCGGCCCCGTTGTAATCTAGTGTCAGATTCGGTAAAGTTCTAGCTCTTCGTGCGATCGATCGCTGTTCTCGATCGACCGAAGCTTTTTCGGGGTGACACTGACGCGGATTCCCTCTGCGTCTCTGTTGGAGCAGAGTCGAGATCCAGAAAATGACTCGATGAATGTTCCCGCAGCCAGTTTTCTGAAGAGGCGCAGATGACGGAGTCCCGCAAATACTGTGTGTACAACCAGACCCGAGAGAGCTTTTTGAGCCTCGGCGTGGTGATGGCTGACTCTGCTGCGAGGCAGTTGAAAGCCCTCCTCGAAGATTTCTCGGTCAAGCCCGACGCAGGCCTATGGCTTTCGCCCTTTCGCGGTATGCCCGCCACCAAAGGACTGTCCCCCGTCGACGTCATCTATCTCGATGAAGACAATCGCGTGATTCAGGCGATTGAATCTTTTCCAAATTACGCCGTCGAACCGACAAGAGAGCAGCCCGCCAGCGCCCTGATTCTTGCTGGCCATACCATCTTTTCCAGCCAGACACAGCCCGGTGACTCCATGTTGATCGGCTATGCCGATGAGATGGAGGAGCGTCTCGGTACCTCAAGCGGCGGAGGGCGTGGTTCCGCGAAGGCGGCGCAAGCAGGCCGCTCCAGTTCCTCGCAGACCCTGGTTGCAGAGCCTCCGCCCCTGGTGGATCGCCCCACAGAACTGCTCGCTGCTCACCAGCGCCTGATCGAGAAGGAATCCGCAGAGGTCGAGAGTTCCAGTCCCAGCAATGCGTCCTGGTTTATGCGTTTTCTGCGCTGGCTGTCCACTGACCGCCGTGCGTCGAAACGCCATCCTCTGCCGGGTCTCGTAGCCTACTACTGGACGGGCGGCGCACCCCAGGCTTTTCATATCGCCGATATCAGCAATGTCGGCATCTACCTTCTGACCGATGAGCGCTGGTTTCCTGGAACGATGATTCTCATGACGCTGCAGCGAACCAACACCGACGGCGACGATCCAGATGATTTCATCTCGGTGCTGACGAAGGTTATCCGGTGGGGCTCTGACGGCGTGGGGCTTACGTTTGTGCCCTCGAACACCGTCGATCTGAACAGTGGAGAGCCGCTGCCCGACTCCGGAGTGGGTAAGAAGGCGCTTTATCGCTTCATCCAGCGTGTCCAGCAGCCGGGCTAGTCTGCCGCCCTTTTCCGCAGTAGCCGATACCCCAAAACGCCCTCAGATTCTCAGAGGGAGAGCCAGCCGGCTTTCATTGCAGGATCTCCGGGATGATGAGCAGGACTTCCAGCTTCGCCACTTGTCCATCGTGGCTGCCGGCTCTGAACTGCCACTGCTGCAGAGCGTTCAGAACCAACTGCTCGCGTGCATAGCCCATGTCGGTCGGGAAAACGACTGAGAGTTTCTCGAAGTGCCCTGTCTCATTTACAAACCCGTGCACCATCACCGAATCGGAAGTCGCGTCGTCCGGATTGAGGTTCGGCCGGACGATGTAGTACGGCCACGGTGCATCGAGGTGAGCGCTGCCTGCGTTTGCCGAGTCTGCGGCGCGGGGCAGGGAATACTGCAGGATCCAGCTCTTCTCCAGCCCGACTTTCAGATACACCGAGTAGGCAAGCCGGCCTTTCCAGACCTCTGTCGTTTCCGGATACTGCTCGTCCAGCGTCGATCCGACTACGACCACGTTGAATTGCCCGTTCTTCGGAAGGTTGATCCGCGTTACAGTGCCGTTGTCACCGTCCCCGGAGCCGTGGCCATTCGCTGGGCCCGATCCGGCCCCCGAGCCAGGATTGTGCCCGGTCCCCTGTCCGTTTCCAGAACCGGCTTGCGACCCGCTGCCGCCATTCCCGTTGCCTGAACCTTGCTGAGCATTGCCGCTGCCTGCGCCTGTGGTTTTGCCGCCTGTACCTTGTCCCGCGGCTTTACCGCCGGTTCCGTTCTGGCCTTTTCCGGTGGCTTTGTCAGATCCGGTACTGCCGGAATCACCTGCTCCGTTTTGCAGCGGGTTTGGAGCCTTTCCGGTTCCTAGGCCCCCCTTCTCCGATCCTTCAGCCGTCTGGTTTGCTGCCGGCATGCTGACCACGCCTTGATTCATGTGCAGGTCCGAGGCTGACAGAACGGCCGCCGGAGTGGACTCGATGCTCGAGATCGAACCAGTTTCTGGAATGCGCTCCACTTCGAGCTGCCGGTTCAGGATCACCGGTGAAGATTTGCTCGTTACGGGCATAGGCATCTTCGACGTGAACGGCGTCGGCGAGATGTCGAGAGCGGCGATATGCGTCTCTTTATTGGGGAAACTCAGCTTTGGTTTATCCAGCGTGATCGAAGGCGGCTGGGGCTTCGGCGGGGTAAGCATCTGCACCTTTGGCCTGTGGCCCGACCAGAGCAGCATCGACGGAAGCGGAGTCTCCTTAGGGAGCATCTTGTCCGGGTCGACATCCGGCTGGATGAGCGTCTGTGGCGCGAGTTTGCGGCGCTGGAAATGAATCCGGCTGGAAGCCGGCGCCGCAATTTTCTCCTCGGCGGAACTCTCCTGCCCCGTCGCAGCTTTGGGATACGCACTGCTTCCGCTCCCGCCTGATTTCTGGATTGGCGGGTAAGGCATGTTCAGGCTGACGTGCTGCATCATGTAGACGTCCGGAGTGGGAAGCCTGAAGTGCGGGGCATACAAGAACGTCGAGAGGATGAATGCGATCGCGGCAGAGTGGAACACCACGGAGGCAACGATGGCTGATGGGCCGCGGCGTGCTTCCGGCTGCATGGTGAAAAGAGTGATGGTGCGCGAAGACCTCATTCGCCTGGTGAACCCCTCTCTGTTCGGCTTACCTGATCGTCACTGCACGCGGGGAACAGTTCCTTGTTTCTGGTGAGGTGTTACTCATCCGGTCGCGTCCCTAACTCCCTGGGGCTACCGAGTTACACCCGCGCTTGGTCATCGCTGTAAAGTCGCATGATCCAGAGGCTGCTGTGGCAAACGTTCTTTTAAGTATGCGCGTTGCTCGATAACTCGACAAGAGCAATCAGGGCCATAAAGTCACTTGAGTCACTTCGTGCCAGTTTTTCAATGAGTTCAAGTGGCTCTTATGCCTTTAAATTCACGCTTTCGTACCGTTGACACGGGCGCAATCGCCCCGTCATTGTTGGTGCAAAGCTTGTGAATCATCCCGCGTCACCTGATCGTAATTGAGCGCGTTTTCATTAAGTGTGGCGTTCTAGGTACTTCGGTTTAGCGGGGTTAAATTCGCTGCATACGTAAAGCCGCCTGGTGCTATACTCTAGCGGCATTCACCCGTGCAGGCAGTTAACCATTTCGACCACTAACTCTGCGTGAAGAGGCCGCTACTCCCCTGCCCAGAGAACCTCGTCGGACCGGGAAAGTAGAACCAGGGTGCTTCACCTCACGAAGACAGGATTCTGATGAACCGAAGACTGGTAACAATCCTACTTGCTGCATTCGTCGTAGCAGCACTGTGCTCCGTGCTCGTATACCGGTTGGTCGGCATGCGCATTGCTGCGGCTAAACCGCAACCGGCAACTCGCGTGGTGGCCGCTGCTGCCGACATCAAAATTGGACAAGTGCTGAGTGCTCCGGATTTGACCACGGTTCAGATTCAAGGCACCGTACCGAAAACCGCCATCCTTGATGCCAAGAACGCAATTGGACGCGGCGTCATTCAACCGATCTTCGCTGGTGAACCCATCCTCGACAACCGGCTGGCGCCCGTGGGTTCAGGAGGCGGTCTCGCCGCGACCATCAAGGACGGATATCGCGCCATAGCCGTTCGCGTCGATCAGGTGGTCGGTGTCGCAGGCTTTGTGACTCCTGGCATGCGCGTCGATGTACTTGTCTCGGGCGTTCCACCGAACGCTCAGCAAGGTGGAGGGAACAACACGCAAGTAAGAACGGTACTCCAGAACATCGAAGTGCTGTCCGCCGGTACAGATATTCAGAAAGACGCAGAGGGCAAGCCGCAGCAGGTGCAGGTTGTGAACCTCCTTGTCACTCCTGAACAGGCTCAGGTGCTTGCGCTCGCCAGCAACGAGACTCGCATTCAGCTGGTCCTGCGGAATCCGCTCGACACCAAGGAAACCAAGGTCCAGGGGACGGCTATGACCAACCTGTTTACGGATCAGGCTCCGCCTCCCTCCAAACCGAAACTCTCAGGGCCAGTCAGGGCTCCAAAGAAGTCACCGGAGATGTTCACAGTGACCGTGATCAACGGAAGTACGGTAAAAGATGAGAAATTCGCAGCTCCCGGGGGTAAACAGTGAACGTTAAGACTGGGATCGCCACAACCTGTGTCAGTGCGATGACACTGGTCTTCTTTGCGAGTGGGGCCGTTTTGGCCCAGGCGCCCCCGGCGGGTGCGCAGCCTGCAGCAGCTACAAGTCAGGATTCGACAAATGACCTGTCCCTCGCTGTTGGTAAATCGGTTGTTCTTGATCTTGCGCGGCCGGTAACGCGTATCGTGGTTGGCGCTGGAGGCTTCGCCGAAGCACAGGCCGTGAGTCCGACGCAGATATTGCTCAACGGAAAAGCTCCGGGAGAGACCAGCTTGATCATCTGGGATCAGACCGGTGGCCGCCAGTTCTTCAACGTGACTGTCCGGCAGAGCTCCTTCGCCTCGAACGACACCCTCGAAGGCCTTCGTCGCGAGCTGAGGGCTGAACTACCCGGCCAGAACGTCAGGATCTCACAGGATAACGGAATCATCTTCCTGCGTGGTACGGTCAACAACCTCAATAGCGCCGAACGCGCAAATATGATCGCGTCCACCGGTGGGAAAGTTGTCAATCTCCTCAACGTCAATGTTCCGGCACCGGAGCCGCAGGTCCTGCTCAAGGTCAAGTTTGCGAGCGTCGATCGTAACAGGCTGAAGCAGCTCGGCATCAGTTTCGCCGTCAATGGCCTCGGTAACACCATCGGTGCTATCTCCACCGGTCAGTTTGGTGGAATCAACACTGGCGCTGGCGGGGGTTTTAGTATTAGCGGAAACAATATTTTTGGAATCTATCCGGGCATCGGCCTGGGTGCGAGTATCCAGGCTCTCGAAACGAGAGGTCTCGCCGAAGTGCTGGCTGAACCGAACGTGCTCGCCAAAAACGGCCATCAAGCCAGCTTCCTGGCTGGCGGTGAGTACCCCTACCCCGTTGCGCAGTCAGGTTCGGCAGGCGGTGCCGCAGCTCCCATCACCATTCAATATAAGCAGTACGGCGTTCTGCTCGCATTCATTCCTACGATCACCAATCGAGGCACCATTCGGCTTCAGGTTGCGCCGGAGGTCAGTGCTCTGGATTATGGCAACGCAGTTGATGTAGGTGGAGCCGTCGTCCCGGCACTCACAATTCGTCGCGTCAAGACGGAGGTCGAGCTTGCGGAGGGTCAGACTTTCATCATTGGTGGTCTCCTAGACAACCGCGAAACAGAGAACTTCCAGAAGATCCCCTTCATCGGCGACATTCCGATCCTGGGCAAGTTTTTCCAGTCAATGCAAAGAACCCGAACCAATACGGAACTGATCGTTACCGTTACGCCAGAGCTCGTGAATCCTATCGAAGCAGGTGCCCCAGTGCCGGAACTTAAGTTCCCCACGGGCTTCCTGCCTCCAAACTCTGGAATCGCCATGCATACACCTGACCAGAAGCCCGCCGGCTCTGCTCCGGCACCGCCGCCCGCAACAATCCCTTATGAGAAGCTGATCGAGAGCATGAAGCCCGAACAGCCGCTGATAGTCGAGGGTGGCATGTCAGTCGGTGGAGGTGGTGGCGGTGGTGCCGCCACACAGGCAGGCCCACAATAACCAGAGTGCAGTCCTGAAATGCTGAGCCCCAGTTTATGTTCTTAACTGGGGCTCAATCGTGAAGGTGTAGTTCGAGGAATCAGATCTAGATGGAATCGATTCAGGGCAGCAGTTCAGCCGACGGCTTGCAGGACGGCGAAATCGAACGATCGACTGATGCTTTGGTAACGGTCCGGAATATCACGCGCGATTCGTTTCTGGGAGAACGCGTTGTAGTGGCTGGCAGCAATGCGAAACGCTCAAAAGGACTTCTTGGCCGCAAAGAACTTGCGCGCGGAGAAGGGATGTGGATCATTCCCTGCGAAGCAATTCACACCTTCTTCATGCAGTTCCCAATCGACCTG
>DATJEO010000198.1:0-6015 GCA_035496515.1 Occallatibacter sp. | reverse complement strand
GGCCATTGGGCAGGCGACTGTAGGCAACAGGGTGCTGCATCCACGCGTCCGTGACGATGATGAAGAATCCCGAGATCCACGACCCGAGCCACACCATCACCGCTGAGAACCAGTGCATGCGTTTCGAGATGCGCTTCTCCCCATAAAGGAAGAGACCGAGGAAGGCTGACTCGAGAAAGAAGCTGAATACTCCTTCCATCGCAAGCGGCTGGCCTATAACTCCACCGGAGAGTTGAGAGAAGCGGGCCCAATTTGTGCCGAACTCGAACTCCATCGGAATGCCTGTAACTACGCCAAATACGAAATTGATTCCGAAGATGCGAGCCCAGAAACGCGAGGCACGGTCCCACTCCTCGCTGCCGCTCCGGAGAGCAACTGTCTTGAGTACCACGATGAGAAGGCCGAGACCCATCGTGAGCTGGGGGAAGAGATAGTGAAACGTAATGGTAAAAGCGAAATGAAGCCGGTGTATCAGCTCTGGTGTCATCTGAACTCCTGGTGCTAGCGGAAAAGGGGAACAGCGATAGAATCGACGGACGAGTCTGCGGAATCAAGCTGCTAGTCCCGCCGTCCGAATTATCTCGGGGGCGTGCCACTCTTCAAGTGATTTAAGTCACATGCCCGACGAACCGAAGGATTGATCCTGTAGATGAAAAGCTGAAGCGCGGAACATCTCCTAAGGATCGAAATCAAGTCCGCGTCTGCTGTGTTATCAAGGGATTGAGGTCGGAGAATGCGAGTAGCGATTGTTGGAGGCGGCATTGCGGGACTTGCAGCTGCCTATGAGCTTGAAAAGGCGCGAGGGGTGGGGGCGGATGTCACATACACCCTCTTCGAGTCTCGCGACCGGCTCGGAGGCTCACTTGCTTCGGAGACAGTCAATGGAGTCGTCCTGGAACGCGGTCCGGACTCATTTCTAAGTGAAAAGCCGGCGGGCGCGGAATTGTGTCGCGAACTTGGCCTCGCGGACCAGCTCACGCCGTCCAACGACGCCAATCGTAAAACTTACATCGTTGTGAAGAACCGGCTGGTTCCTCTTCCGGACGGCCTGATGTTCCTCATTCCCACAAAGTTGGTCCCAACCGCTCTGACCAGCCTCTTCAGCCCGATGACCAAGATTAAGATGGCGCTGGAATTGCTTCATCCGCCGCGACCTAGCAGACAGGACGAATCGGTCGCCGCATTGGTTGAGAGGCACTTTGGCCGCGAGGCAGTCGACAGGTTGGCGGATCCGCTGCTCTCTGGGATTTACGGAGGTGACGCAACCCAATTGAGCGCTCGAACAGTCCTGCCCAAGCTGGTCGAGATGGAGACGCAGTACGGTTCCTTGACTCGCGGGATGCTTGCAGCGCACAAGCAGATGCGAGCGAAGATGGCAGCCATGCGTGCGGCAGCACAAGAAGCGGGCGGCAGACCGGGATCAAGGCCTGCGGGGCCACGATCGATCTTCACTACTCTGAGGGGTGGCCTGCAGCAACTAGTGGACGCGCTCGAAGCCCATTTGAACTCCGAGTGGGTGAAGACATCAACTTCGGTGGACTCGCTCGCTCGCGAGGCAAACGGATGGCGGCTGCGTTCGGACGGGAGAGACGAGTTCTACGATGCTGTCATCCTGACTTCACCGGCCTTCGTTGCAGGGAAGCTGCTGGCTTCGACAGATGCTGCGCTAGGCGATGAACTGGGTGCGATTCCCTACTCTTCTTCGATCACGGTGAATCTGGTGTTTGACGAAGCACAGCTTGGACCCCTACCCGATGGTTTTGGGTTTCTTGTTCCTGCTGTCGAAGGCCGTGCGATGTTAGCTTGCACATTTGTTCATCGCAAGTTTGTTGGTAGAACACCGACCGGCAAAGCAGTGCTGCGCGCATTCCTTGGCGGAGCGAAGAACGAGTCTCTGCTGGACCAACCCGATGACGTGCTGATCGCGACGGTGCGACGTGAACTGAGCGAAATCCTGGGTGCTCGGATCGTTGGACCGCACATTCCCGCGGAGGCGACTCAGGTCTCCCGCTGGCGTCGGGCGATGGCCCAGTATTCAGTCGGACATCATGAGCGAATGAAACGCGTGAAAGATCGCGTTGCCGCCCTGCCGGGCTTGCGACTTGCGGGAAATGCCTACGATGGAATTGGCATTCCCGATTGCATTCGCACTGGCCGCAATGCTGCGACGGAATTGCTGACAGCAAAGCAGCCTGCAGTTGCCATCTCCTAGTTCTGACCTGAGTTTGTCTAGTAACGAATGTACGCGGCGCTTCTGCCGGGTCTGACGAGAAAGCGCGCGGTCGCGACGCCAAACAGGAATCCGCCGATGTGAGCGAGATATGCGACGCCGCCGGTGTGCACTGTCGCGATGCTGCCGAAGTTGAGGATCTGCATAAGGAACCAGAAGCCGATCAGCAGGGCGGCCGGGATGAAGGTGATCCGAACGAAGATCAGGAAGAAAACGACGGTTTTGATGCGATCGCGGGGATAGGTTATCAGGAAGGCTCCCATGACTGCGGCAATCGCTCCGCTGGCGCCGAGACAGGGGATCTGCGCGAACGGATTGCCGAGGATCTGACACATCATTGCGACGACACCGCCGATCAGATAGAAGAAGATGAAGCGGCCGGTGCCCATTGCGTCTTCGATCTCGCGACCGAAGGCCCAGAGATAGATCATGTTGCCGATGATGTGCATCCAACTGGCATGCATGAACATCGACGTGAGGATCGTGATCCAGCCAGATCCGTGAATGATCCGGATCGGCACGACTGACCAGACCCAGACGAAGCGGTCACCGTAGGCCAGTTCTTTCAGGAACACGTAGGCATTCAGAACGATGATGGCGACAGTGGCCACAGCGAAGCGCCGCAGCGGTCGCGAGGCGTCGCTGAGTGGAATGAAACCTCCCACTACATGCCGCCCTTGCCGAGAAGAATACCGATTCCATAGGTGACGGCGCCTTCCACAGCGCCGACGATTGTCATTTCGAGGCCCGAGGACCACCAGGAACGAATCGTGATGAGGCTCTTGGCTGCGCCGACTGCGAAGTGCGCAATCAGAGAGACGATGGCCGCCGCAATAACGGCCGGAAGGCCTTGCATGAAGAAGAATGGAATAATTGGAATGAGAGCGCCTATCCCCGTGGAGATGGCTCCAGAAGTGGCGGAGACCATAGGGTTGGAGAGCGCTTCTTCCGAACTGCCGAGACGCTCGCTAGCCAAGGCACGCAACATCTGATCGGGATCGTTGGCGATGTGGTTGACCATGTGATCGGCATCGGCCTCGGGCAATCCCTTGACCTGATAGTAGAGCGAGAGCAGTTCCCGTGCTTCAGGGCCGTTCATCTGGATGGCTTCGCGTTCGCGGGCAATTTCGGCGTGGTAAATTTCACGTTCGCTCTTAGCTGCGAGGTATGCTCCGGAACCCATGGACAGAGCTGAGGCGATCATGCCGGAGAGGCCGGCGAGAAGGACGTACTTACTGTCGCCCGCGGTCGCGCCGGAGACGCCGGAGACGATACCGAAGATGGCTCCAAGCCCATCGTTAACGCCGTAAATGGCGTCGCCGATCCATGCGCCGGGCTGTTTGCGGCCCTGGTTGCGCTTGGCGAGGAGCTCTTCGAGGACGGCTTTTGGATCGGGGCCCGGGGTTCCAGCCGGCGCCTGGTAGTGACCTCGCAGAAGGGATCCCAACTCGCGATGATGGTCCTTCTCGTCCTCAATGACGTGATCGAGGATCGCGATCGATCCCTCGTCGCCGAGTTCCTTGAGCTGGCGACCATAGTTGGCGATGTGGCGGCTCTCCTCGATTTCGAGGCGCCGCAGGGCCATGCGGACTCCGCCGGCGCGGTTGGCGAGCGAGTCGGCTTCGCCGCCCTGCGAACCTTTATAAGTTGGCTCGGAGCCGCCGAGTTCGATGATGCGGCCCTTCCAGAGGGCTGCATGTTCCCACTCTGCGGAGGCGAGATGGCGAAGGACCTGGGCGCGGATGGGATCGCTATCCCGGTCGGCGAGGGCATTGTAGGTGTGATAGCCCTCCATTTCGGCCTGCCAGTTGGCCTCGAGGGCAGCAAGAACCTTCTTCAATCTGGCGCTGCTCAACGTGCTGGTTGCCACGGCGACTCCTTGCGCTTTCTTGAGAATAAGGCATTTCGACTCGAAAGCAGAGAGGCGACATTCATGCTCATAACGGGCGCAAGGACGAGTGTTCGAAGTCGGGAAAACGTATGCTGCCAAAACGTTTTGCGGCGGGCTTTCGCATCACTTCCCCAATGCAGGGTTTTACGTATAGTGTTGTGTGCAGCAAATTCCGGAAAGCCGGAGGTTGCGAGCAATCCCAGCGAAAACAAGCTGGTTTGAAAGTGAGCGCATAGAACGCAGAAGGCGCATAAGACTGCCCTAGTGCAGGCGACCCTGACGGGCGAATTTTTCAGGAAGCAAGGGAGCAAACACCGTATGGCAACTCGATCGACACCGGCAACGGCCGCAACCACGCCGAACTACACCGGTCCATTCATTACCGTGGCTGTGCTGTTTTTCATCTTCGGGTTCATCACCAACCTGAATATGGCGCTGGTGCCGCACCTGCGGAATATCTTCACACTGCCTTATGCATGGGCGATGCTGGCAGAATCAGCCTTCTTTCTTGCCTACTTCGTGTTTTCGTCTCCAACCTCGAAGCTGATTGAGACTATCGGCTACAAACGGACGATGGTTGTTTCATTGTTCATACAGGTGGTTGGCTGCATCCTGTTCGTACCCGCGGCGAAGATGGTCAGCTTTCCACTGTTCCTAACTGCCGTATTCATCGTCGGCGCCGGCGTGACGGCTCTGCAGACAGCTGCAAATCCCTACGTTGCCATTCTTGGACCTGAGCACAGCGCACCGGTTCGCTTGACGCTCGCACAGGCGTTGAACTCTCTGGGCGGCACGATAGCTCCGCTGGTTGCCGGCGCGTATATTTTGACCGATCTTGGCGAGAATGCGACCAAGGCCGCTGTCGCGAACACGGTTCGCGGTCCCTATATTGCGATTGCTGGCGGGCTGCTCATTCTGGGCTTCGCTGTTATGTTCATGCATTTGCCCCACATCTCGCAGACACAGGAGTTTCGGCCCGCTAAGGAAGGAGATCCGATTCTGAGCCGGAGCATCTGGGGCTACCGGCACACAGTGCTGGGCGCGATCGGCATTTTCCTCTATGTGGGCGTGGAAGTTGGCCTGGCATCGATTGCGGTGAACTACTTCAAGACACAGGGTATCGATAGCGCGAAGACGGCTTCGTTTCTCGTGTCCCTGTACTGGGGCGGCGCCCTGGTCGGCCGTCTGCTTGGCTCGTGGATGCTGACCAAGATCGCGTCGGGCAAACTGCTGGGCATCTTCGGGAGTCTGGCATCGTTGATGATCGTCGTTTCGATGATGACGAGTGGTCAGGTGGCGATCTGGAGCATGGTGCTGTGCGGGTTCTTCAACTCGATCATGTTCCCGAACATTTTCGCGCTTGGTATCGCCGGACTTGGCCCGATGACGAGCAAGGGATCGGGATTGATCATGACGGCGGTTGTGGGTGGCGCAATCGTTCCTCTCCTGCTCGGCGCAGCAGCCGACAAGATGGGCATCCAGCATGCATTCTTTATTCCGCTGATCTGCTACTTGTTTATTGCCTACTACGGATTTGTGGGGCATAAGCCTGTGCGGGCGGCTACCGCGTAGGGCGATCCGAGCTGCCTAGCTTGGAATACCCTCCGGCCTATCGCCGGAGGGTATTCGTTTGGCGGGTGCGATGGGCGGTTCCAGGGAGAAAGGCTTTTCGGTCCGGGGCTTCAAAGGTACTGCTGTTTTCGGTATCTAATACAGGGGAAAGTCCTTAGTCGTACCTAATAGAATCGAAAAGGTCCTGCTGGAGCCGCCATTCAAACGGTCTCGCACCGGCTGCCCGACTCCCTCATTTTTGTACTTGATGCATATCTAAGGCGCTTAGCTTTACTAATAGAAAGCAAACAGGTTGGTGAAGCACCTGCCGCGAGAGGTTTCG
>DATJEO010000197.1:0-27312 GCA_035496515.1 Occallatibacter sp. | reverse complement strand
TGCTCAACGGCATCAATAACGAAAGTGGTCAAGCGCGCATCGCGGTACGCGAACCGCATGTGCTTCTGCACACGAAGGTCGATGGCGATTCGTTGTCATTCGAGGTGAAACGGCTTCGCGGCTCAATCACGCCGATGGACTTCAGCGTAGAACTCACTGCGCACGATCATGCAAAAATCCGCTGTCTCAACTGCGGCGATGACGCTCCAAACGTTGAAATCAGCAAACATGATTAACTCCGGAGGACACTATGCGATTGCGTCTACTCGCGCTCGCCTTGCTCATGGCCTTTGCGCAACTCCCTCTGCTCGCTCAGACCGCAAACCCATCTGGAACTCAGGATCCATCGAAGTTCGTCGGCGTATGGCGCGGCCAGTTCGACAATCTTCCGGGCGCCGATCTCGTCATCGACAACGAAGGCGGCTCCCTGCACGGTGCGGTTGTCTTCTATTTGCATAAACGCCCGGATACAAGCTCGCCGTACACATCCACTCCGGGATTGCCCGGACCGCTGCTAAACCTACATGCAGTAGGTCAAACCTTGCATTTCCTGCTCAGTCATCGTCTCGCTCACCCACCAGGCACACTTCACGACCCGCTCATGGACTTTCATCTCACGATCACAGGCCCCGACCAGGGTGCACTCGGTAATGACAGCGAAAGCGGCCCTGGCCTGCCTATGAAACGGACCGACTACTGACGTGTGACCGCGATAACCCAGCTCGTAAGATTCGAACTGCTATCCTGTGCCTATGACGAACGTCGACGTTGTTTTTCGTTATGCCACGCCACCCACCGAGGCCGTCAGCCTCGCTCTTGCCAATACCCGTGAGGTGTATGGAATCCGCCGTCTGACGTTCGATCGCAACGCGAACACCATCACAGTCGAGTACGACGCCACCCGCCTCAACGCCTCCGTAGTCGCACAGCTCGTTCGCAGAGCAGGCCTGCAGATTGTCGAAGAGGTTCCGCTGGCACTCCCGCCGGCGCCACCCGAGCCGGCACCAGCGGCGTAACCGTCCTGATTGCAACGCTCTTCAATCCCTGTTAATCTGAATAAGGTTTCTTGCTGAAACCGCGCATGTGTGCGCCCTTAGCTCAGCTGGATAGAGCGTCTGACTACGAATCAGAAGGTCGGGAGTTCGAATCTCTCAGGGCGCGCCATCTGAAGAATCTAAAACTGAAGGAGCGCCGGCAACCGGCGCTCTTCCCTTTTCAGCACTTGTTTCAGACCTCACCGATGCGGAACTCCCACCTTCTGCAGAAACCGTTCCACCGTCTTCCGGTCGATTGCCTCATTCGGTTGAATCCCGTAGTTCATCACGTTCTCATAATCTTTCAGAATGAAATTGAACCCGGAACCGTTCTCGCCCCAGCGCACAACTTCAGACAGCACAGAGATTGAATTGTCGTTCGACACTCTCCCGTTTTGCGGCTGCAGCGTCATCTGGATCAGCGTGCCCGGCGCCCACCGTTCTTTGGTCAGCAGGAACACACCGGTCGCGCTGATATCGCCCACCTGGTATGAGAACGGAGCGCCTCCCGTCCAGTAATAGGCCACCAGGTTCGACGTCGAATACCGCTTCGCGCGGCGCTGGTTAACCTCGGGGAACATCCAGCGCAGAAAGCGAAGGAACAATGGAACCTCGACCGCTTCTTCTGGTTCTTCCACCTGCGCAATCGCGGGGGCGGCGACTCGTTTCTGAATCACCTCAACCGGCTTCTCGGGAATTCGGGTCACATTTGGACGCAACCACTTTGCGTCCCACTCTGCGCTGTCATCAACGGTCATCTTCTTCACTCTAGGCGCCCGGTCAATCGGATAAGGCACGACAGAAACGGGGTAGTTTCTTCGGTTCATACCCACTCCTCTTTGGCTCAACGTGCCCTGGGGAACACACCTGCACTGCGGGTCTTATGGATGTACTAAGAAGGAGATATCATGCCGCATTTTTGCATTCAATCGAAAACCCTACCACCTAGGTAACGGACGGCACATATGAGACCTTCGGAACCTGAGACTTTGGTACTTTGGTAAACCAATCACCGGTCTCTTGAGCCGAAGCAGCACCGGTGCGGGTCAGGAAACCGGTCGTGTAAGCCGCCTGGACTGTTGGAATTCACCATAATTCAGCAGACGGGATGAGTTGCGGACTGCGGAGTCAGCCCGCAGCCCGCACAGGGAGTCACAGGGCCGCAATCCCATTGAATCCTGCTGCCTGTGGAAGGCCCTCAATCTGAGTCACTTCAGTAAGCGTGCCATTCGGTTGGATCGCAAAGACTCCCACCGTTCCCACGATCCCATTGAGGGAGTAGAGAAACTTTCCGTCGGAACTGATTGCGATATCCAGGTTCGTGCTGCCCTCCGGGTTTGAGCCGACAATCGTTCCATTCAGCGGTTTCAATTCACCGCCCTGCCCGATCGAGAATCCAGCAATGTTCGAAGTTCCAGCGTTCGAGGCATAAACCCGCCCTCCGTCGGGACTGATAACGTTCCAGCAGTTTGCAGCACCGTCCGTAGCAACGCTCTGGCTTACCGCGAGGAGAGTCCCATTCTGCAGCACGGTGTATGACGAAATCGCCGATCCATCAGGGATGTTCGAGGGGCCTGTTTCTGAAACGATCAGTTTTCCGTCCGGAGCAAATTGCGCCGAAAACGCCCCCGGCCCCGCACTGGGAGTTACAACCGCCTTCGCGAGTGTGCCATCAGCCTTGATTCGAAATGTGTCAATCTTGTTTGCGATGCGTTCCACAACCGCCACAAAGTTCCCGTCAGGACTGATCGAGATTGACGCTCCCCCTGTCGCGTTTGCGGAAAGAAACGCCGTCGAGTTCGCGATTCTGTGCAGGTGCCCCGCCTGATCCAGGCTGAAACCCACCACGCTGCCCGCTCCACCTGAATTCAGCACATAGAGAGAATTCCCCCACTGTGCGATGGAAACAGGCTGGCTGCCGCCGGAGGGCACCTTCTGACTGAACGCCAGCGCATTGTGCTCGACCCGGAACACAGTGATGTCGCCGCTGCCAGCGTTCGCCGCAAACAGCAGCTTGCGATCCGTGCTGAGGACGAGTGATCCCTGCGATTCCAGTGGATCGTTAACGCCACCAGTCCCTCGCCCGAATGTCTGGTAATCGCTCCTTCTGAAGTTCCCATTCGACTCGCGCACGAATGCGCTAACCTCATTCTTGTCGGCATTGTTCGACATCACAAAGACAGTTTCGGCAGTCCGAACCTGCGCACCCGCTGACAGCATCGGAACAATCATGCCGATACCGATAGCCGCACTCGCAAAACGACGAATGAATTTCACCACAGACCTCTCCTTGATGCGATTTGCGAACGCAGCACAGAGCGAGCCTCGAAACAGATTCGTTTTCGGCGGTGTCCGCTCGTTCGCCTCAGTTGGAATGACTCCGTTCGCCAAAAGTTACAAGGAGTTTCAAAAACATCAGGGACTCCTTCGCGGTCGATTCATCCATGACATTTCAGTGACAATTCACAATTCCTGATCGTCCCTGCATCGAAAACCAATGGAGCCTAAAGAGAGCGGCTTTCGAAGTAGAATCGAGTGACATGAGCCGTGTATTCATTACGGGCAGTGCAGACGGGCTAGGCCATGCAGCAGCCAAGACGCTGATCGCCGAAGGGCATGAGGTGGTCTTACACGCTCGTTCGCGAGATCGCGCCGCTGCAATCGGCGACCTGGCCACTCAATCGGCAGGCGTTGTCGTCGGAGACTTGAGCAGTTCTGCCGAGACGCGCAAGGTTGCGGAACAGGTGAACGCGATCGGCCGCATGGACGCGGTGATTCATAACGCCGGTGTTTATCGCGTACCGAGCCGAAGCGCAACACCCAAAGGTCACGCAAAAACTCTTGCGGTCAACACTCTGGCTCCCTATATTCTCACTGCCTTGATTGAGCGGCCGAAACGGTTGGTCTACCTCAGCAGCGGAATGCACCGCCAGGGCAGTCCATCACTCGCCGACATCGATTGGCTGGACCGGCGCTGGGATCAGACGCAGGCATATTGCGATAGCAAGTTATTCGTCACCGCAATGGCATTGGCCATTGCCCGGTTGTGGCCCAACCTTCAGAGCAATGCTGTCGACCCGGGCTGGGTGCCAACGAAGATGGGCGGCGCCGGAGCATCCGACGATCTCGAGATGGGACATCTCACCCAAACATGGCTCGCAGTGAGCGACGATCCTGCTGCAGGTGTCAGCGGCAAGTACTGGTACCACCGCAAACAGCAGTCTCCTGCTGCAAAGACCACGGATTCAAGGTTCCAGGATCAGCTACTGGACTCACTCGCCACATTGACTGGCGTATCGCTGGTCTAGCGCAGCGGCCGTTCATCACATGTTGGATAAAGATCTCTTGATGCAATGTGATGTGGTTCACACTGCATCGGTGCAGACGCGCAATCTACGTGATTTAGAACACTTGTGATCACGCTCACAGCCGATCGTGTTTAAAGCTAAGTACCGTCCCATCATTCACTGGAGTTCGCAATGTGATATGGGCTGACTCGAAGCAGCCTCTGGCGATCTCCGGTGCCTGCATGGCGCGTGATGCGCCGCACGTGAGGTGGGCATGGGGCAGTCGATCTGGCAATCGATGGAGAAGAAGGGTTATAACCGCAGACAATTTCTGCAGTTCTGCACGGCAGCCGCAGCGGCTGCCGGTTTTGCGAAGAGCGGCGTAGCCCAGGTAGTGTCGGCGTTTGAGAAAAAGGAAAAGCCGGCAATTCTGTGGATGCACTTTCAGGAGTGCACCTGCTGCAGCGAGTCGTTCATCCGGGCCTCGCACCCGATTGTGGCCGATGCGCTGCTCGACGTGCTCTCGCTCAATTACACCGAGACGCTAATGGCCGCGTCCGGCTTCCAGGCCGAAAAGAGTCTCCAGGACACCATCAAGAACAACAAGGGCAAGTACATCGTGCTGGTAGAGGGCGCTGTGCCCACCAAGGATGGCGGCGTCTATTGCATGATCGGCGGCAAAACGGCCGAATCAATCCTGCAGGAAGTCTCGAAAGACGCAGCGGCCATTGTGGCGTGGGGCAGTTGCGCTTCGAATGGCTGCGTGCAGGCGGCCAAGCCAAATCCGACACAGGCCACGCCGATCCACAGGCTGGTCAACAAGCCCGTAATCAACGTCCCCGGATGCCCGCCGATTGCCGACGTAATGATGGCCGTGGTCACGCACATCCTCGTGCTCGGTCAGATTCCGGCACTCGATAATCTTGGCCGCCCCAAAGAGTTCTACGGGCGCCGCGTCCACGACACCTGCTACCGGCGGCCGAACTACGATGCCGGTCTCTTCGTCGAGTCCTGGGATGACGAGAACGCCCGCAAAGGATATTGCCTTTACAAAATGGGCTGCCGTGGACCCGTAACCTACAACGCGTGCTCGGTGGTGGGATGGAACGAGGGAACAAGCTCGCCGATCCGCTCCGGCCACGGATGCATCGGCTGTAGCGAAGAAGGCTTCTGGGATAACGGCCCCTTCTATCAGCACCTGGCCAGCTTCCCGGGCTTCGGCATTGAGAGCACGGCAGACACGGTGGGCACCATCGTAGCGGCAACAACGCTGGCTGGCGTCGCAGCCCATGCAGTGGTGACCAACGTGCGGAAACACAAAGTGATCGCGGAAGTTCACGCGGAAGAAGAGAAGGAGCAATAACCCGCCATGACACGCATTGTTGTAGATCCTGTAACTCGTATCGAAGGCCACCTGCGTGTAGAGGCGGTGGTGGAAAACGGCGTCATTACGGACGCATTCAGTTCCGGCACCATGGTTCGCGGCCTCGAAAAGATCCTGATTGGCCGCGATCCTCGAGATGCCTGGGCCATCACAGAGCGCGTATGCGGCGTCTGCACCACGGTGCACGCGATGGCGAGCTGCCGCGCCGTGGAAGATGCACTAGGCATCAATCTGCCCCCGACAGCGGAGCTGATTCGCAACATCATGACCGCAACACAGCACGTGCAGGACCACGTGGTGCACTTCTACCACCTGCATGCGTTGGACTGGGTTGACATCGTAACCGTGCTCAAAGCCGATCCAAAAAAGGCGGCAGAACTCGCGCAGTCCTTCTCAAGCTACGACAAGAACACAACAGCGCACTTCGCCGCAGTCCAGAAAAAGGTAAAGCAGTTTGCCGAAACGGGCCTGGGCATCTTCGCCAACGGGTACTGGGGACATCCAGCGTACAAGCTGCCGCCGGAAGTCAACCTGATCGCCGTTGCGCACTATCTTGATGCACTGGAATGGCAGAAGGAAGTCGTCAAGATCCATGCGGTATTTGGTGGCAAGAATCCGCACCCGAATTACCTTGTGGGCGGAGTTCCCTGCTCCATCAATCTCGATGAAGTGTCGGCAATCAACACGGAGCGGCTCAACCTCGTAGGCCGCCTGGTCTCGCAGGCCGACGAATTCGTGAATCAGGTCTACGTACCCGATCTGCTGGCCGTTGCCTCCTTCTACAAGGACTGGGCGAAGTGGGGAGGCGGACTCAAAAACTATCTCAGCTACGGCGAGTATCCAACACAGGGTTACAACAAGCCTGAAGCATTCAAGTATCCGCGCGGCGCGATACTTGGTCGCGACCTCAGCCACGTTTACCCGGTGAATCCAAAGGACTCGCAGGAGATTAAGGAATACATAGCGTCATCCTGGTACACATACGAAGGTGGCGACGGCGTCAGCCTGCATCCGTGGGAAGGCGAGACCGACATCAAGTACACAGGTCCTCAGCCTCCGTTCGAGTCGCTGGCGGGATACGAGAAGTACTCGTTCCTGAAGACTCCGCGCTGGAAGGACAACCCGATGGAGGTTGGTCCGCTGGCGCGGCTGCTGGTTGCCTACGCATCCGGACATGAAGACGTGAAGCAGCTGGTGGGTGCAACACTGGCAAAACTGAATGTTCCCGTTGATGCGCTGTTCTCGACGCTTGGCCGGACTGCGGCACGCGGGCTTTCTGCGGCGATCGAAGTCGGCTACCTCAAGGAGTTCTACAAAGAGCTGATGGACCGCGTGAAGACGCGCGAAACATCGACCTTCAACAACGAGCGCTGGGAACCAAAGACGTGGCCAGGCGAAGCGGAAGGCGTGGGTCTCGTCGAGGCTCCCCGTGGAGCGTTGGCTCACTGGATCAAAATCAAGGATGGCAAGATCGCAAATTATCAGCTCGTGGTTCCAACCACCTGGAACGGCTCGCCGCGCGATGCGAAGAAGCAGCACTCGTCGTTTGAAGCGTCGCTCATCGGCACTCCGGTTGCGAAGCTCGATGAGCCTGTTGAGATCATTCGCACAATCCACTCCTTTGACCCGTGCCTTGCCTGCGCCGTGCATCTGTACGACCCGCAGGGACGGCACCTCAACCAGGTTTCATTCGAGTGATGCGATGAGTACGACTGGAATCGTAGGCAAATCGAGATTCGGCAATGGCCATCCGGCAGACTACAGGCGCGTCTATGTGTGGGAAATGCCAGTACGCGCCTACCACTGGATCAACGCGATCGTATTGGTGGTCCTCTGCATCACCGGCTATCTGATCGGCGCGCCAATTCGCGCCTTCTACGCCAGCGAAGCATATCAGCAGTACTGGTTTGGATGGGTGCGCTTCCTTCATTTCCTTTGCGCGTATGTGTACGTCTTCAACTTCCTGGCGCGGCTCTACTGGGGATTTGTAGGCAACAAGTATGCAAAATGGAATAACTTCTTCCCAATCACAAAAGCACAGCGGGAAGAGATCATGGACGTGCTGAAGACAGACGTCTTCCAGGTCAAGCTGCACGGCGCGATCTCGACCGGGCACAACGCCCTCGCTGCCTTCATCTACTTCTTCACCTTCCTGGCGTTCTGCGCACAATCCATCACAGGCTTCGCTCTATATTCCTCGATGAGTAATTCGTGGATTCCGCGAATGTTCACATGGATTGTGCCTCTCATGGGCGGGGAGATGAGCGTTCGCTACTGGCACCACCTGTTCCTGTGGTTTTTTGTGACATTCATCGTGGTCCACATCTATTTGGCCTTCTATCACGACTACATCGAGGGACGCGGAACCATCTCCTCGATCGTAGGCGGATGGAAGTTCGACAAAATGCCAGAGAAGCGTGACTAGGCGGGTGCCCCAGGTCTCCCGCATTTGGAGACCTGGGAACCATCAGCTTCGTCATTTGCTCGAAGATTATATAAATACCTAGATCGAGGTGCGAGTGAGGGCGGACGACAAGACGCTGGTTCTGGGGCTCGGCAACGTGATCATGGGCGACGAGGGCGTTGGCGTCCACGTGGTGCGCGCTCTCGAAAAGCTTCAGCTCCCCTCGAACATCGAATGCCTCGATGGCGGCACCGGTGGATTCGTTCTCTTGGAGCCGCTACAGGCAGCCGAGCACATCATTCTGATCGATGCCACTGACGATGGAAATCCTCCAGGAACCGTAACCCGTACTACGCCTCGCTTCTCCCAGGACTATCCGCCCACCCTCACCGCACACGATATCGGCGTGAAGGACCTCCTCGATGCCTTCTATATGAATAGCGGCGAACGCGAGGTTGTCCTCTACGCGATCTCCATTGATCCGAAGCAGCCAATCTCCATGGATCTCTCACAAGCCTGCGTCGCGGCCAGAGACGAAGCCGTCCGCCGCATCGCCGCCGAACTAAACGACAATCTCTGACCCTAATTCAAAAAGCCGGGTGCCGGGTGCCCCATCCTTGCGAAGCAAGGGTCGGAACAGGACCGCGGGGTGGCCCGATCGGTCGCTTTTGACCGGGAATCAATACAACAAAGATGAATTCTGAATTTTCTTGCGCCTACGCGAATTGAATCCTCGACTTGCGGACCTGCCGCCCCAGCACTTAGATTTCAAACGTTACGATAGAGGGGATTTCCCCCGCGCTCTCCCCAATGAAAGGAACTCTCCATGGATCGCCGTACGTTCATCGGCTCTGCCTCTGCCGTCGCCATCGCAACCACTCTTCATTCCCTTCCCTCATTTGCCGCACCGGAACAACCGAAGCTGAAGCCCATGGCCGTCGGCCTCCTCGTCAGCCCTCATGAAACGCCCGAAGCTACGATCAAGAGAGTCCATGATATGGGCTTCTCCAATTGCTTTCTTTCCCTTGATGGCTACATTGGCAAATTCACTTCCGAGGCTGCGAAGCAGATCGGAGATCTCCTGTCGAAATACAACGTAGTTGCTACAACAGTAGAGGTGGTTGGACCGCAGCCGTTGGTGTGGGACTTCCAGCAGGGTCCAGCCACAATCGGGGTCGTCCCCCCAAAATACCGGGCCGCAAGGATCGATGCACTGAAGCAGGTCTCCGATTTTGCGAAACAACTCGGCATCGGACAGGTGCAGACGCATTGCGGATTCATTCCTGAGGATCCCGCAGACCCTCTGTATCCAGGAACGGTCGAAGCTATTCGAACCGTGGCGCAGCATTGCCAGGGGAATGGGCAGAAGTTCCTCATGGAGACGGGACAGGAGACTCCCACCGCCATGTCCCGCGTTCTGAAGGATGTGAATATGCCGAACCTGGGCGTGGGCCTGGATACCGCAAACCTGATCCTTTACGGCAAGGCGAATCCTGTCGACGCTGTCGACATTCTCGGACCTCATGTGCACAGCGTCCACGCAAAGGACGGGAAGTGGCCCACCGATCCGAGCAAGCTCGGTGAAGAAGTCATGATCGGCAAGGGGCTCGTCGATTTCAAGACAGTATTCACCAAGCTGCACAAGCTGGGGTACTCCGGTGCGATCACCATCGAACGCGAGACCTCAGGGCCGCAGCAGGTGGAGGACGTTAAAAGCGAGAAGATCTACCTGGAGCGGATCCTGCAGGGGGTGATGGCATGAATCGTCGAGACTTTTTGCAGACTGGAGCTGGGACGGTTTCCGGGATGCTGTTGATCAATTCGCGCACTGCCTTCGGGTACCAGGCGAACTCAGCCGTCCGTCACGCGCTACTCGGATGCGGCAATCGCGGTAGTTCTGTGGCCGAATCGTTCGCACGAAATACCTCGGCTCGGATCGTCGCTCTCGGCGATATCTTCGGCGACAAGCTCGATGCAGGGCACGACCGCTTCAACAAGATCCTCGCCAGCCTCAATCAGCCCGAGATCGACAGCAAGCTGCTCTTCAAAGGGCCACATGCCTTTGAGCAGCTGGCCCACTCCAAAGACGTTGACCTCATCCAGATTTCGACCCCGCCATTTTTCCACGTGCAGCACCTTGAGGCAGCGGTTGGGGGCGGCAAGCACGTCTACTGCGAGAAGCCCGTAGGCATCGACATCGCCCAGGCGAAGCATGCGCTGGAGATCGCCAAGCGCGTCAAGTCGAACCAGAGCGTGGACGTCGGTTTTCAATGCCGGATGGCTCCCCCGATCGCAGAACTACAGCAGAAGATCAAGGCCGGAGCATTGGGGAAGATCGTCACCGTATCGGGCAACTACAACGCTCCCGCATCGACTGAGAAGGTACGCGAAGGCGCCGGCAAGGACGAGTATCGTCTGCGCAACTGGCTTTGGGATCGCGTCCTTTCCGGCGACATCCTAGTCGAACAAAACATTCACATCATCGATCTCGCCAACTGGATGGTCGGCGCGCATCCGCTCAAGGCCACGGCCACTGGCGGACGTAACGTCCTGACCCACTGGGGCGATATCTGGGACAACTACCAGGTGGACTACACATATCCCAACGACGTTCACTTCACATTTGCGTCAACCCAGTTTGGCAGCGACGGGGTCTTCGACGCCGGGTTGAAGCTCTTCGGAGTCAGCGGCTCAGCCACATGCCCATATGCCGGTCCGGTTGGAGTCACTGGTCCCAACGCATGGTCATGGAAGGAATCCGAAGGCACCACGACGGGCTCGGGGCAGTTCGCAGCCAACGGCGCCTTCAATGACAATCTGAAGTTCGCCGATCGGGAGAAGGAGCGGACATTTATCGACAGCATAGTCTCCGGTCCCGCACACAATCAGATCGCCGACGGGGTGCAAACGGCGCTGAGTTGCATGCTTGGCAGAATGGCCGGATACCAGAAGCGCGAAGTATCGTGGGACGATATGCTTGCGCAGAAGGAAGATTGGCCGCTCGGCTTTAGTGTCGAGCAATTCGCGTAAGTCAACTCGTTCATTCTTCTCAGGTTCAAACCCCGGGGCCGATCCGATCAGGATCGGCCCTCTTCGTTCTCGGAGGCTGAAATCAGCGCTCAGGTGAGCAACGAGCAGCAAAGCCACCTTTGCCAATCGTGCTGCTTCTAAGCAGAACGTCTGATGGCATCGCAGAAGATGAGCTTCCGCGTTCACCACATAAAAAGTACGGCCGCTCCAGTGCTGGCCCTTGGCCTGACAGTTCTGCCCTTGGGGTGCCACAAGCAACTGCAAAATGTCGAATCGCCGGCAGGAATGGGCGGGCAGATCCGGCCTTACACAGGCGCCATGGAGAAGGACGATGGGCAGTGGGTCCGCGCCACCAAGGACTACGCCAACACCCGCTACAGTTCGCTCGATCAGATCAACACCGGTAACGTCGGCGCCCTGAAGCTTGCATGGACATTCGACACGGGTGTCCCGCGCGGGCAGGAAGCTGCTCCCATCATCGTGAACAACACCATGTATGTTGTCACGCCCTGGCCAAACAAGCTCTTCGCACTCGATCTCACCAAACCTGGAGCGCCGCTGAAGTGGAGCTATGATCCAAACCCCTCGCCTGCTGCAAAAGGCGAAGCCTGTTGCGACTGGGTAAATCGCGGCGCGGTCTTTGCCGACGGCAAAATTATCTACAACACCCTGGATGGCTTTACGATCGCGCTCGACGCCAACAGCGGAAAACTGCTGTGGCGAACGCACCTCGCGGACATCACCAAAGGCGAGACGATCACGATGGCGCCGATGGTCGTCCATGACAAAGTCTTCGTCGGCAACAGCGGAGGCGAATACGGTGTACGCGGATGGGTCACCGCGCTGAATACGAAGGACGGGAAGGTTGCGTGGCAGGCGTACTCCACCGGCCCCGACAACGAAGTCCTGATCGGCAGCAGATTCAAACCCTATTACGCCACGGATAAAGGCACCGACCTTGGCGTGAAGACCTGGCCGCCGGATGCATGGCGCATTGGCGGAGGTACGGTGTGGGGTTTCCTCTCGTACGACCCGTCGAGCAATCTCATCTATTACGGGACTTCCAATCCCGGTCCCTGGAATCCCGAGGTGCGGCCGGGCGATAACAAGTGGACGTCGGGCATTTTTGCCCGCGATGCGGATACGGGAGAGGCGGTTTGGTTCTACCAGATGTCTCCACACGATCTGTATGACTGGGACGGGATCAACGAAAACGTCCTCCTCGACCTTCCATGGCAGGGATCGACACGAAAGGTGCTCGTCCGCGCCGATCGCAACGGATTCATGTACGTCATTGATCGCACCAGTGGACAAGTGCTCTCGGCAACACCCTTCGTTTACAGCACGACGACGACCGGTGTCGATTTGCAGACAGGCGCTTTGAAACGTGAACTGTCGAAGGCTCCAAAGACCGGGCAGGAGATTCGCAACATCTGCCCCACGGCGCCGGGTGCCAAGGATTGGCAGCCGTCTTCGTTCTCTCCGCGGACCGGTCTGCTATACGTCCCGCACCAGAACATGTGCGCGGATGAAGAGGCGGAAGAAGCGAACTACATTCAGGGCACGCCTTACGTCGGAGTAACGGATCGTTTCTACGCGGGCCCAGGCGGCAACGAAGGCGAGTTGATGGCTTGGGATCCAATCAACGGCAAAAAGGCTTGGACGGTGACGGACAAATACCCGCTGTGGAGCGGCACAGTGGCTACCGCTGGTGATCTTGTCTTCTACGGCACAATGGAGGGCTGGTTCAGAGCTGCGAATGCGCGCACGGGCCAGACATTATGGCAGTTCAAGACAGGATCAGGAATCATAGGTCAACCCGTCACGTACAAGGGACCTGACGGAAAGCAATACGTTGCTATTCTCTCTGGAATCGGAGGCTGGCCCGGATCAATCGTCGCCGGCGATCTGGATACACGCGACGCTAGCACCTCCTCAGGATGGGGCGGCGCTCTGCCCGACATCAAAAGCGTAACCGCACCGGGAGGAACACTTTATGTGTTTGCGCTCCCTTAGTTTTGTTCTCCTGCTGATTACGCCTGCCATCGGCGCAGCAGCCCCGCTGCGGATCTGCGCGGACCCTGACAATCTGCCATTTTCAAGTCGTACACTGCGCGGTTTTGATAACCGCATCGCAGTGCTGACTGCTCATGAACTGCATCGCAAGCTGGCCTTTGTCTGGACACGGAATGGACGTGGCTTTCTTCGCGAACAGTTCAACAAAGACGCTTGCGATGTGCTGATGGGTGCTCCGGAGAAGATGCGCGGAGTGCTGACCACAATTCCCTACTACAGGTCGGAATATGTCTTCGTCACGCGTTCTCGGGAGCATCTGAAGATCGCATCATTCGATGATCCGCGTTTGAACGGACGAAAGATCGGCCTCCAGGCTCTCGATGACAACCTTTCGCCTCCATCTCTGGCTTTGATCCGCACCGGACACGTTGCGCAGCTAGTCGGAATCAACTCGTCTGGAGCACATGGGCCGGACATCGTTCGCGCGGTGGCAGACAATCGCCTTGGAACGGCTGTTGTGTGGGGGCCTCTCGCCGGCTATTGGATCGCACACGATCACCTCCCCCTAACCGTGACTCCGGTATCTCCGCTCGCCGATGCCTCCGGCGTGTCGTTCGCGTTTTCGATCTCCATGGCCGTTCACAAACGGGACCTGAAGCTTCGCGATCAACTAAACGAAGTGCTGACCAAATTAAGTCCAACGGTCGCAAGGATTCTGACTGCGTACAACGTGCCTACCTTAGCGAAGGAGGCGCGATGATGAGACTTGCTGCAACTACCCTCTTGCTCTGTGCTTGCGCGTTTGCGGGATGCAAGCGCGAGCAGCGCGTCTTCGACCCAGGCTCTTCAGGCTCTCAAATCGCGAATGGCGTGGCTGTGAATGAGGTGCACGCCGGTGGGTCTGTGTCGATCCCAGAACACGGGCCCTACGAAGAAAGCGCCTATGCGGTTGGCGAGGGCAAGAGACTTTTCAGTGCGTTCAATTGCGCAGGCTGTCACAACCACGGTGGCGGTGGCATCGGCCCCGCCCTCATGGACGCGAAATGGATTTATGGCAGTCATCCAGAGCAGATCTACTCAACCATTGTGCAGGGGCGGCCGAACGGCATGCCCAGTTTCGCAGGCAAGATTCCCGATTACCAGGTTTGGGAACTCGTCGCGTACGTGCGCTCGCTCAGTGGCCAGTTGCCAACGGATGTTGCGCCGGGGCGGTCTGATGAGATTCAGGTGAAAAAGGCCGAGCAGGCGAAGAAGAAGGAGCATTCTCCAGACCAGAATCCGCAGAAGATTCAAAAGGGGCAGCCATGATTTTGGTGCATGTTCCAGGCTTCCCCGGGAATCAGACTTCCCTGAATCCGGTCGGACCTGGCGCCGAACGCATCGAAGGTGAATTCGCGCTGATCTTCTGGATCACGGCGATCGTCTACTGTCTGGTTCTCATTGCTCTAGTCGTCTATGTCCTACGTCGCCGGCACTCGTTGAACATCATGCCTGAGCCGATGCCTACAACGCCGCAGAGCGATCGCTGGGCAAAAGTGGCAGTGAGCGGCGCAATGGTGGTGACCGTCCTGCTGCTCTTCATCATGATGATCGGAAGTTTCGTCACCGGACACGCGCTCGGCAACATGAATCGCGAGACGGCATACACCATCGACGTCTATGGACATCAGTGGTGGTGGGAAGTTCACTATCCAAACGACGAACCCGACAAGACCGTCGTGACCGCGAACGAGATTCACGTTCCCCTTGGCGTCCCCCTGCGCATCCACGGCACATCGCGCGATGTGATTCACAGCTTCTGGGCGCCGAACGTGCAAGGCAAGCGCGATCTGATGCCAGGCTACGAGACCGACGTAATGATGCAGATCGATCAGCCTGGACGGTGGCGGGGCCAATGCGCAGAGTACTGCGGCGAGCAGCACGCGCACATGTCCTTTTACATGGTGGCAGAGCCTGGCCCGCAGTTCCAGCAGTGGCTTAGTCAACAGACCGCGAGCAGCGTTCCACCCAGTACTCCGCAGGCGGTTCGTGGACAGCAGGTATTCCTCGGTCACGCGTGCGTAATGTGCCACACGGTCCGCGGCACGCCCGCAGGTTCCAGGGTAGGTCCCGACCTCACTCACGTGGCGAGTCGCTCAACCATTGCTGCGGGATTGCTTCCAAACACAATCGGCAATCTCGGCGGGTGGATTCTGAACGCGCAATCAATCAAACCGGGCTGCCGCATGCCGCCCAATCATATGACGGGCAGCGAACTGCAGGATTTGCTCGCCTATCTCGAGACCTTGAAATGATCACGACGACGGCCATTGAAAGCACAGCGGAACTGACGGAGCAGGAGCGTGCGCAGGCTGCGCGGCTTGATGCTGTGTGGAGCGAACCCAGGGGATTCTGGGGCTGGTTCAAAGCCGTTCACCACACCACCATCGGCAAACGCTATGCAGTAACAGCTTTCATCTTCTTCCTGCTTGCCGGACTGCTGGCCGGTGGAATGCGCCTGCAGTTGGCCTTTCCAGAAGCGCACGTCCTCTCCAACGACCTCTACAACCAGTTCTTCACCATGCATGGCAGCACCATGATGTTCCTCTTCGCGGTCCCCATGATGTTCGAAGCGCTCAGCGTATATTTCGTTCCGCTGATGGTGGGCACCCGCAACATCGCATTCCCGCGGCTGAATGCCTACAGCTACTACCTCTACCTGTTCGGGGGATTGATGTTCTATATCGCGTTCCTGTGCAACACCGGCGCGGATCGCGGATGGTTCTCCTATGTACCCCTTGCGGGACCCGATTATGGCCCAGGCAAGCGACCCGACTTCTGGGCGCAGCTCATCACGTTTACCGAAGTCTCCGGACTCGCCGTTGCTGTCGAAACCATAGTCACAGTCTTCAAGCTGCGCGCCCCAGGCATGTCTCTGAACCGGATCCCTATTTTCGTTTGGGGACAAGTCGTTGTAGCATTCATGGTCATCTTCTCACTGCCCGGAGTGGTGCTCTCCAGCACTATGCTGCTGTTGGACCGAACCTGCAATACACAACTTTTCAATCCCGCAGTTGGCGGAGACGTTCTCCTCTACCAGCATCTCTTCTGGTGGTTCGGCCACCCCGAGGTCTACATCATCTTCATTCCGGGGACGGCAGTCATTTCCACCATTGTGACCACATTTTGTCGAAGGCACGCCTTCGGCTATCTCGTGCTCGTTCTCTCTCTTGTCGCAACCGGTTTCATGGCATTCGGCCTTTGGGTTCATCACATGTTCGCCACGGGAATCCCGCAGATTGCCGAGAGCTACTTTACCGCCGCAAGCATGATGATCGCTATTCCCACAGGCGCACAGATCTTCTGCTGGATAGCAACCATGGCCACGGGCAAGGTGGTGTTGAAGACACCAATGTGGTGGGCACTCGGATTCTTCTTCACCTTTATCATGGGCGGCATGACGGGCATATTTGTCGCCTCAGTGCCCGTCGATCTTCAGATCCACGACACCTATTTCGTTGTCGCGCATTTCCATTACGTTCTCATTGGCGGCGCAGTCTTCCCGCTGTTCGGCGCGATCTCCTACTGGTTCCCTAAAGTTACGGGAAGAATGTTGAGCGAGACGTTGGGTCAAATCACGTTCTGGCTGTTCTTCGTCGGGTTCAATATCACGTTCTTCCCAATGCACCTTGTCGGCATTCGCGGAATGCCCCGTCGCGTCTATACTTACCCGCCGAACATGGGATGGACAACGCTGAATCAGATCGAGTCACTCGGTTACGTTCTTCTTTTCATCGCGGTGTGTGTGTTCCTGGCAAATGTATCCCGTTCTCTGAAGACCGGTTCGCTCGCTGGACCGAATCCCTGGAAAGCCGGAACGCTCGAATGGGCGACCACCTCACCTCCGCCGCACTACAACTTCCTCCACCTGCCAACCGTAAATGGGCGTGAAGCATTGTGGGATGCCGCCCCGAATCAACCGGTAGTGATAGGGCTCGACGAGGACGCACGATCATTCCTGACGACTCGCACACTGGATGCTGAGCCCGAAGGCCGCGATGAGTTTCCCAGGCCGTCGATATGGCCGTTCCTCGCTGCCATTGCGACCAGCATCGCGTTTATCGGCAGCATTTTCACGCCTTGGGGCATCACCATCGGCGCTATTCCAGTGGCGATCACGATGATCGGATGGTTCTGGCCCGAAAGGCAACCAGCGGAGCGGCGACGCGCGAGGGAGATATGGCAGAGCGAGTAGAGAGGCCGGTTCTCGACGTCTCCCGCCTGCCCACCGTAGGCTTCGGGACCCACAGCATCACCTGGTGGGGCATCATGGGCATGATGGCGATCGAAGGCACTGTCTTCGTTCTCATGATCGCCTCATACTTCTACCTGCACTCCCGCAACTCGGAGTGGCCTCCGCATCGCAATCCCCCGGACTTGCTTTGGGGGACCGTGAACCTGGGTCTCTTCCTCGTCAGCGTCATCCCGAACGAATGGTACCGAAGGCGAGCACGAAAAGGTGATCTGCGAGCAGTGCAGATCGGCCTTGTGCTGCTGTCGCTCTTCGGAATCGGAAACGTGGTGGTCCGATACTTCGAGCTCTGGCACCTTAACACAGACTGGAGCATCGACGCCTACGGCTCAGCCGTGTGGACATTGATGGGACTCCACGTGCTGCATCTCGTAACTGACCTGGTGGACACAATCGTGCTCACGATACTGTTCTTCACCTCCCTGGTCGAGGGCAAGCGATTCCAGGATGCAGAAGAGAACGCGGCCTACTGGTATTTCGTCGTGGCCTTCTGGATCCCCATCTACCTCGTTATCTATTGGGCGCCAAGGTGGCTGCATGCGTGACCCTCTTCAGAGCACCGAGCCCTCATCCGCCGAAAGGCAGAGTGACGTGATGCTCTGGGTGGCTCTGTTGCTCAGCCCGCTGGCCATGGGCATTAACACCATTGTGGGCTTCACTGTCGCTCACTGGACAACCGACACTGCCCGGAAGAACGCCTGCTTTCTGGTTTCTGCGATTGACCTCTTTCTATGCATTTGCGCGTTCACCATCTCGGCATCGTCCTATCGCACGTTCCGCGATGTTGACGATGTTGAGGCGATTGATGGCCGGCGATTCTTCATGGCAAAGCTGTCGATGCTGCTCTCTGTCCTCGCCGCTCTGCTGGTGATTGCAGGCACCCTCGCCGTCATCACACTGAATCCCACCGATTAGCTATGGTTTTGCACTCTCTCCAATCCGGTGCTACCGGCGCTGCTAGCGCAGCCACCTCCCTCTGGGACGTGCCATGGAGCTGGGAGCCTGCGATTGTACTTCCACTCACAGTGCTGCTGTTGGTCTACACAATGGGAGCGTGGCGCCGCGGTTCCTTGGGGCTATTGCAGTGGAGGCACGCAAGTTTCTTTGCGGGCTGGGCGACGCTCTTTCTCGCCCTTACCTCTCAGATCCACGAAATGGGCGAACAGCTCTTCAGCGCACACATGCTGCAGCACGAGATCCTGATACTCATTTCGGCTCCGCTCATTTCGGCATCGCATCCCGGAGCAACGCTGCTGTGGGCTTTCGCGCCGCGGCACCGCAGCGAGATCGGCGGATGGGTCCAGCGCGTTGAGAAATCGCGCCCGGTTCGATTTGTGACTACTCCCCTGAATGCGTGGATCCTCGAGGCTGCGGCTCTCTGGCTCTGGCACATCCCGTTTCTCTATCAGGCAACGCTTCAGTCGGATTGGATTCATGCAGCGCAACACATCAGCTTTCTCGCCACAGCCGTGCTCTTCTGGTCAGCCCTGTATGGCACTGGACGATCAGCCATGGGATACGGTGCCGCCACCCTCTACGTCTTCGGCACAGCCGTGCATTGCAGCGCGCTCGGAGCCCTCCTCACGTTCTCGCAGGTACTGTGGTATCCGGCCTACGCGGGAACGACGGCAAAATGGGGACTAACTTCACTCGAAGACCAGCAGCTCGGCGGAGCAATCATGTGGGTTCCTTCCGGCGTGGTATTCATCGCGATTGCCATGGCTCTTATGGGAAGATGGCTTTCGGAATCGGATCGCCGCCTCAAACTCGGCTCGCTCGCCGCACTCCTCGAGAAGGAGCAGGAACCATGAAAACCCTGATTCCCATCGCTCTCCTCGTTACCCTATTGGGAGCCGGCGGATGTTCCGCGCTGATGCAGCCGGAACAGAACGCCGGCTATCAGCGGAGCGCCCCCAAGTTAATGGCCCAGTACGGCTGCCCCACATGTCATGTCGTGCCGAACGTACCCGGAGCTGTTGGTAAGGTCGGGCCGTCTCTCGACTCTCTGTCCCAGCATTCCTACCTCGCTGGCTCCCTGCCGAATACGCCGGAACATCTCGTGCAATGGATCATGCACCCGCAGCATTTTAGGCCCGGTACAGCAATGCCGGAAATGGGAGTCTCACAAACCGACGCGCAGACCATCGCCAGATTCCTGGAAGCGAACCGCTGATCTGAGTCCGATTCCTCTCCATGCAGACGATATGCAAATCGAAGATCTACTCAATGCGAATTATTCACTCTGTACAGCAACGGCGCAAACTGATTCAGATAATCTCTCCAGTTATTCCAGGCATGGAAGCCTCCGCTCTCGTGCTCCTCGACATTGATACCCGCTTCCCTCAACACAGCCACTGTCGCATGGCTGTTCTGCAGCGCAATGTCATACTTCCCGGCATTCACCCAGAAGAGTCGGAACTGCTTCCGTGAGGCGCGATACTGCGCCACATCCGTATCCTCCTCTTCCTTGATCGTGTTCGGAAACCAACCTGAACTAAATACGCCGACATACGCGAAATCGGTTGCATCTGCGAGGGCAATGTTCAGCGCCTGCACACCTCCCATCGAGAGTCCGGCGATCGCTCGATGGTCGCGATCCGCAACCGTCCGGTAGTGTGCATCAATGAACGGCACGATCACCTTCGTCAGATCATCGTTGAATGCATCGTGCCCCATGCGGATGCCCCGCGTCAGGCGAAACTCCGTTGAGGTATGTCCCGCTGGCATAACAACGATCATCGGCGCTACTTTTCCCCCAGCAATCAGATTGTCGAGTATCGCGCCCGCCCTCCCAACAGTGCCCCACGAATCGTCGGAGTCTCCGCCGCCATGAAGAAGGTAAAGCACTGGAAGCCGCGCCGTCCCCGCTTCATAGCCCGGCGGCGTATACACATGCATGCGCCGTCCGCCCGGAATAGCAGACGAATCGTAATAGACCGCAGCGATCGCGCCATGCGGCACACCCGCTTTGTATTCCATAAAATCTGCGCCAGGAACTTCGTACAGACTCGACGAGTGAGTAAGCGATTGCGATGTCAACGGATTTCGAGGATCAGTCGTACTCACGCCGTCGACATTGAACGTATATCGATATATCCCAGGCTCGATGGGGCCGATGCTGACTTCCCAAATACCTTGGTCACCCTTGACGAGCGGCACGCCGCTGTTCCCTTTGTAGGCCTCCTGCGGAGTGATGTTCGGCGTTGCCTCCGGCCCTTCCGCATGCAGCTTCACCTCTGTCGCACCCGGCGCCCAGATCCGGAACCGAACGTGACGATCCGGCTGTACCTCAACGGACTTCAACGTGTCGTTTGGTGTCGGGGCAGGCATTTGAATTGCCGGAGGCGGAGCTTGCGCGGCTGGCTGCGTCGGCGCCTGCTGCGCCCCACTTGATAACGCGAGACACAAAACACCAACAGGCGAAATGGGGATGAACTTCATCACGAATCGCATATCGAACCCCCTTCGACCGGACCTGATAGAAACTATTTGCACTGAAAGTTGCTTGCGTCCTGGGTGTCACCTGATCCGCTGTACTGAGCGTGGCTTGGGTAAGCACACAGCGGCCTGCTACGGTCGGGAAACGCCTTCCCAGTAGCGATCACCGATTGAGGCGCAGTTCCCTTCTCTACCCAATCAACAACGGCACTAAGCATGTCGAAGTGGTCGAGCGACGGCCCACCGCCGCAGTGAGCCATGCCCGGCACCAGAAACATGCGACTCCACTCAGCAACCTTGTCTGCGCCGCCATTGGTCTCCGCAAGCGACTTATAGTAACCGAGTGTGTCCAGGGGCGAGAACCATGGATCGCTGTCCCCATGGAAGAAGATGAGCTTCCTGCCGCTCGCCGAGAACGTCGACATATTCGTCGATGCAGGTTCGACCAGCGGATCCGATGCGTGTAGCGCAGCCTTGTCTACATCCAGTTCCGTCGCGGTGGTGTACGGCCCAAACAAACCGTTCTTCCCCAGCGCCAGCAGTCCCGGCGCAAAACCCTCTGCCGTAATTCCTGCATCGTAGAGAAATCCCGGGTACACCTGCGTTCCGTACGCATTCTTCGGCCCCGCGAAAGCCTTCTTGATGGCCGCTATCTTCTCCGGAGCAATACAGTCCTCGTTCTGACCAGGTTTGCATGCAATCGCGGCGGGGTCGAAATCGCAGCCAAGCGGATCCGAGATCATGCCGTCTGCAATGCCATCCTTCGCGTCGCATTGCTTCATCAGCGAGTTCATGAAGAGTTTGCGTTCGTCGCCGCTCAAGAATTTATCGATCTGCGGTTTGCCCGATGAGTCTTTCGGCGAAGCTGAGTTGTAAGCCACGGGGAACCATTGCGCAATCGCAAGGTTCGACAGACCCGTACGCATCGCCGGATCACCCGAAACGATTCCGTTGAAGACGGTCGGGTATCTCTGCGAAAGAATCATGCCTTCGCGCCCGCCCGTCGAACACCCGACGAAGTACGAGTATGCTGGTGGCTTCGCGTAGTAGCGGTCAATGATCTTCTTCGCAACTCCGGCCACCTCGGCATTCGCGAGAAAAGCAAAATCCAGATATGCCTGCTGGTCGCGCATGAACGAGAAATCAAACGCGCCGGTCTTGGCCTTGTGCCCGGTATCCGTGCTGGCGACCGCGAATCCGCGCGAGAGCGCCGGCTTGTCGCCAGAGTAGTTAGCCCCGGCAGGATACGCGACGATGCCGTTCCCGCCGCCGCCTCCCTGCATCATGAAATCATGATTCCACGCACCCGGATCTGGAAGAGCGAGCGCGAATCCTATACCGAATTCCTGGCCATCAACGCCTTTCCGGCGATTGATCACGCCATCCACTCGGCAGTGCGCGGGCAGAGGTCCTATTGACGGCGCACCCGGATATGGCGGCGGAACCGTGGTCCCGGCCGGCTCCAATTCGGCCTTGGTGATCTCCACGCCTTCCAACTTCACGCCGGTAAGACTGGAGCAGGTGCTCGGAGATTGCCCTAACGCGATGACTGCGCTGCACGCTGCTGCTGCAAGCAGGATGAGGAACCTGGATTCTTTCATCGTTCTCTTCCCTCCACGATGTCGTGCGCTCCAACACGCTCCCAAATCGCTAAAGGCGTGCGCGGCAACACCATGCTACTTGCATGAAGACGTGAAGCACAGGTTCTTACTGAAGAACGGCAGCACATGATTCTGAAAGCGATCCGCTACAGCACTGACATGCGTGCCGGAGTAAACCTCAAAGCCGTTTGCGATTCCATAGTTGTCCAGAATCGTGTGCAGCTTCGTCGCGTCGAAGCGGAGCCCGTCCTGGTCGCCCACATCCATCGAAATGGCCCGGTACTGCTTCAGATTCCCTATGTACTGATCGACAAACGCAAGCGGCGCGTTCGCGCTGTACTTCGCCGCGATCTCCGGCTGCGCAACACCATCTTTCGTTGGCAGGTCAAAGTACAGCGGAGGATTCTTCGGATCCGGCGCCCAAGCCGCCGCCGTTGCATACTGCGCTGCGCCGAATCCCGGCGACTGAGCCGCCAGATCCGCGGGAGACTTGGCAGCCGCAGCCTTCTTTTCGCCTGCAATGGCCCGTTCCTTCATCTGATCTGCTGGCCCCGGTCCGCCACCTGTCATGGGAGACATGCAGCACGGGCTCATGATGTAGAGCGCGCCGAACACTTCGGGATGCTTCATCCCAATCCGCGACGCACCGTAGCCACCCATCGAATGGCCTACCAATCCCCGGCTCTCGCGCTTCGGAATTGTGCGGTAGTGCGCATCAATATGTGCGACTACATCGTGCCACACAAATTTTTCGAAATCGCCCGTTGTAACGGAACTCGAGTACATCGAGCCGTTATAGACGGTCTTCGAATCCGGCAACACGACGATCATCTCCTGCGAGCCTTTCGCGAACGCGCCCTCCGCCGTCTGCGGGACGTGAATTTCATGCGTCCACTGCTCTGCGCCAATAGAGTAGCCGTGCAGAGCGTACACCACGGGATAACGGCGATTCTTGTCCTTCTCATAGCTGGGCGGCAGGAATACAATCACGTCGCGATCGACCGCATCGCCTTCAAGATTGCCCTCAAGCGCAGCGCCGTGCACTTTAATATGCTCCACCTTCACCGGCTTCGCCCCGGGAACCACCGCAGGCACGTTGGTTTGAACTTGACCTGCAGTGGACGCAGTGGCGACGAGCATGGCGCAAATTAGCGCCAACCAGAGGAATACGTTTTCCACTCTGATGATTTTCGCCTTTGTTTGCATGGTCCTCTCTTCCCCTGATTCAGCGACGGAAGCCCCAAATTTCCAGCCACCGTCCTCATATCCCGTTCCGGAATTCTCGAATATACATAGTGTGGGCGCAACAAAACAATCTAAATAAATCGCTTTATTCTTTTGTGCTCCTTCGATTACCATGCCGCTTGGTCGGATTCGGCCAGCCCAACGGATGCTCGGCAGGTCAGTCCCGCAAACGTTTAACCCATGGAGGAAAGCCATGCGATTGATCGCCATGCTGACGCTGTTCACTGCGAGTCTGTGTTTTGCTCAGCAATCAGGAGATTTCAAGCCCGCTACGTCGAATGTTCTCGACGCGCAGTTCCCAAAGGTCGATAGCGCGTCACGTGTCCAGATTCGGTTCAAGGCTCCTGAGGCCAGCAAGGTCCGGGTGAATTTCTGGAGCGGTCCTAAAGCAGATATGGAGAAGCAGGCTGACGGTTTTTGGACCTTCACCACATCACAAATGGCACCGGGCCTGCACTACTACACCATCATTGTGGATGGCGCCGAGGTCAGCGATCCCGCCAGCACCGCCTACTTCGGCGGCAGCAAGTGGGCCAGCGCCGTTGAGGTCCCCGAAACAGGCGTCGACTACTACCTCCCCAAAGATGTTCCGCACGGACAGGTCCGTCAGACCTGGTATCACTCCAGCGTGACCGGAACCTGGCGCGATGCTTACGTCTACCTTCCGCCCGACTACGACACATCCAAGGGCCGCTATCCAGTTCTCTACCTCCAGCACGGTGGGGGCGAAGACGAGACCGGATGGATCCGTCAGGGTAAAGCAAACTTTATCCTCGACAATCTCATAGCCAGCGGCAACACCAAGCCCATGATCATCGTCATGGCGAACGGATACGCCACTCGCGCTGGATACGTTGTTCCCGACCTCACCGGCAAGCCATTCGGTTCTCCTGAATTCATGAAGGTGATGCAGGAGCGGATGGGCGCATTCGAAGATGACGTCACACAAGCGCTGATCCCCTTCATCGACAAATCATTCCGCACTCTCTCCGATCGCGATCATCGCGCTATGGCCGGACTCTCGATGGGCGGCATGCAGACATTTCAGGTCACGTTCAATCACCTCGACCTCTTCTCATACATCGGCGGTTTCAGCGGAGCGGGCAATCCCTTCCTGACTGGTGGCAAATTCGATGTCAAGACCGCGTATCACGGAGCACTAGCCGACCCATCCGCATTCGCAAAGCGCGTTCACCTGCTGTGGATCGGGGTAGGCACGAATGAGCCCGAACGCATGAAATCTGGATTGGAGAGCTTGCATACTTCGCTCGATGAAGGAAAAATCCAGCACGTCTTCTATGAATCCCCCGGCACCGATCACGAATGGCAGACCTGGCGGCGCGATCTCAAAGACTTCGCACCAAGGTTGTTCCAGGCCACAGGCGGTTCGCGGGCAGCACGCGGAAAATAAAGTGCTGGCTTCGTTCATCGAGAGAACATGATTCCGACTAAGCAGCAGCTTGCTTTATCGCTCCTTTGTATGTGTGCAGTTGGCAGCGCCGACTTCGCGCGGGCTCAGAGCACCAGCCCGCACCAGGCGCTGTGGTATCGAACCCCGGCTCCCATCTGGGACAATGCCCTGCCTATCGGAAACGGCCGTCTCGGAGCGATGGTCTTCGGTGGTGCGAATACAGGTTCCAACAACGGCGATCTGCAAGCTTCGCCCAAAAATGCGTCCCTGCTCGACGGTTCGCAGACCTCAGGCGCCGACGAACATCTGCAGTTGAACGAGTCCTCACTCTGGAGAGGAGGCCGGGCAGATCGCCTCAACCCGCACGCGCACGGAGCCGTCCCGCAGATCCGAAAACTGTTGCTCGATTCCAAAGGTCTGGCGGTTCGAAAATCTCTGCGGCCGAAAAGTTGGCCCAGGAAGACATGATCGGTATCCCCGCCGGCATGCCTGGATACAGCACGCTCGGCGACCTCTACCTGAGATCTTCGAAACACGGTGTCATTAGCAACTATCGCCGCCAGCTCGATCTCGGCACCGGCATTGTGCGCGTGACCTATGCAATGGACGGCGTCCGCTACGCGCGAGAAGTCTTCGCGTCCGTCCCCGACGAAGTGATCGTCATGCGATTGACCGCAGACCGGAAAGGGTCCATCTCCTTCCGCGCAAGCATGGATCGCCCGGAAGACTTTGTCGTCTCCGCTGACGGAAACGACAGGCTGATTCTGCGCGAAGGACCGGAGCACAAAGACCAGATCCGTTTTGTCGGGGAAACCTTATTCATTCCAACGGGCGGCTCGATAAAGGCCGATGGTTCTGAGATCGTCGTCTCAAATGCAGACTCCGTCACGGTACTCATCACCGCCGCAACCGATTTCAAAGGCGGCCCATTTGCCGGCGGCGATCCCCGAACTCATTGCGACCGCTGGTTCACTGAGGCCCGAAAACGCACCGTAGAGGCCATTCTTGCGCGTCAGCAAGCGAAGTATCAGCCGGCCTTTCGCGCAATGTCCCTGCACCTTGGCCCTTCCCAAAACCCAAATGAACAACTCCCCACTGACGAGCGCATTAAGCGAGTCAGCGCGGGCGCGGACGATCTCGGCCTTCAGGAACTCTATTTTCAATTTGCACGCTATCTTCTGATCAGTTCCTCACGGCCCGACGGGCTGCCTGCAAATCTCCAGGGACTATGGGCGGCTGGCATCGACAATCCGTGGGGATCGAAATACACCATCAACATCAACACCGAGATGAATTATTGGCTCGCAGAACCCGCTGGCCTCGGCAACTCGACACTGCCCCTCATCAACCTGATCGACATGGTGCGCACACCCACATCCGGCACCGGCACTCAAGTCGCACACGACTACTACGGAGCACGCGGCTTTGTGATCCATCACAACACCGACCTTTGGGGAGACGCCGACCCAATCGACGGTTATCAATGGGGAATCTGGCCCATGGGCGGCGCATGGCTCTCCTTGCACGCATGGGATCACTACGCCTTCACACTCGACAAAAACTTCCTGCGCGCAAGAGCCTGGCCCATACTGCATGACGCTTCGCTCTTCTTCCTCGACTACCTCGTCGACGATGGCTCCGGCCATCTTGTCACTGGGCCATCGATCTCTCCGGAAAATCACTATCATCTCCCCGACGGCTCCGATCACTCCATTGCCATGGGTCCAACCATGGACATCGAGATCGTGCGCGAGCTCTTCGCGCGAACGCTCGATGCAGGCCGGATCCTCAGCGAAGACCCTGCATTCCTCAATCAGATTAAGAGCGCCATGGACAAGCTGCCGCCATTCGCCGTCGGCAAACACGGTCAATTGCAGGAGTGGCAGCGCGACTATGACGAACCGGAACCCGGACATCGTCACATCTCACACCTCTGGGCACTGTTCCCCGGCACTCAGATCACAACAGAACACTCACCGGAACTCGCCAAAGCTGCCCGCATATCTCGCGAGCGACGACTCTCCTTCGGCGGCGGACAAACCGGCTGGTCTCGTGCCTGGGTGGTCAACTTCTGGGACCACCTGCACGACGGCAAGCAGGCATACGACAGCCTTCAAGTGATGATCAAGCAGTCCACCTTCCCTAACCTGATGGACACGCATCCCCCCGGC
>DATJEO010000196.1:0-6250 GCA_035496515.1 Occallatibacter sp. | reverse complement strand
TGCCCGTCGAGGTCACGGTGATTGACTTCGTGACAGCCGTCCCGACAGCTACATCTCCGAACTGCATGGAAGATGTGCTCAGACTCAGCGCCGCTGCCGACGTCGAATTCTTCGATGGTTTCAGTTGAATGGAAATGCTGCGCGAAGATCCGTTTGCGCTGACGGACAAGGTTGCGGTCTGCGCGTTAGCAACTGCGGCTACCGTTGCGGTGAATGAGACAGTGCTTGTGCCAGCGGGGATGCTTGCATTGGCGGGCACGGAGACGGCGCTGCTGGTACTGGCAAGCGCAACCGCGAAAGCTTTTGATGCTTTCGCACTCAGAGACGCAGTGCATGCTGTCTTTCCCGCACCAGTGAAGGAGGTAGTGGCGCAGGAGAGCGATTTCAGTTCGGGAGCTCCGACCGAAGTGGTTGCCGGCGAGAGGGAAATCGAGAACGACTCGGCAGTGCTGCCGTGAGAGGCAGTGATCGTTCCCGTTTCATCGGAACCCACTTTGGAGACAGTGGCTGTGAATTTAACGCTGTTTGCACCAGCCGGAACCTTTACGGATGCTGGAACTTTGATTGCGGAAATATTGCTAGAAAGATGGACCTGGAGTCCGCCCGCTGGGGCGGCCATGGTGGTGGAAATCGTGCAGGAATCAGAACCGGCTCCTGAGAACTTGCCTTGATCGCAAGTCAAGCCGCCTATCTCGGCGGTGCCGGAGGCGCCCTTGCCGTGCAGCTTGATAGCGGCTGCGGCAGCGGACGAAGAACTCGTGATTACATTCAGCTGATCGGACGAATCAGAATCGCTGTTCGGCGCGAAGTGGACGGTGAGGCTCAGCGTACCTCCGGCAGCAACAGTGACAGGAAGCTTCCCTTCTCCGTCTACGCGGAACGCGGTATTCGACAGAGACAGCTCCGAGATCTGAACCGAATCTGTTCCTTTGTTCGAGAGCGAGATTCTCTTATCAGCGGAACTGCCGAGGCCGACGCTTCCAAACTCGACAGTTGCGGGCGACGCGACCAGGCTCACGGCATCTGTTGGGTTCGGTGTCGATCCGCTCAGGGCAACAACTCCTCCGCATCCCGAGACTCCCAGGGCGCAGAGACAGATGAAGACGAAAGCAAGCAATGTTGAAGGGTGGAAATCTCGACTCTGGCAGGAATTGATTGAGTGCTGTGCAGCGGTGTCGCGGACCGGAGCGGGCCGCATCTTGATTACGTACATCCGTACTTCTCCCTAGCAAAATGCGTTCAATCGCAACTGCGATTTTCCAAGGAGGAGAGAAGCAATAAGGTCGGCTGCAGGCGCAACAAACCGGAAGCACACGCGGACTGTGGTCCTGTGAGGCACAGGTGTCCGCGCGAGGAATTTTCGTCGTGCTTTTGGTTTTTTATCTGACGTGCTGTTGAGTCTGGGCGAGGTCAGACACGTACAAGACAGCCCGCCATGCATGGAGCGTGGAAGAAAACCGATGAGGATCTAGCTTCGTCACCGATACAGAGAATGAGCCCTGAAGCTGTGGGGTGTGGTGCACGGCGCGTGCCAAAGGTAGGCGAGCCGGTTTGCGATGTGAGACTTTGGTTGCTTTGTTGAGCTTGCGATCACGGAACCCGACTGCGAATCAGCTGCTCCAGGATTTCACGAGGTAAATGTTTCCAAGGTGCGTAGTATTTGCTCTGTAATAAATTGTCGATTCGATCCGATGTGAGTCGCCGAAGCCTGATCTCTGCACCGTAACGTTACTTCAAAAAGGAAGGGCCGCTGCATGAGCGGCCCTTGGTTTGTAGTTGGCTCGAGTTATGCGGGGCTAGGTGAGCCCTCGGGATAACCAGAACCGGTGCGAGTGTCGGGCTTGAGGATGGTTTGTCCGCCACCGCTACCGCCATCGCTCGGGGAAGCGAGAGAGGAACGCATTGGAGGCAGTTCCTTGCCTTCGAGCAACATCTTCACTTCTTCGGCGTCGATGGTCTCACGCTCGAGGAGTGCGGCTGCAATCCGGTGCATTGCATCCTTATGTGAATCGAGGATGCTGTGCGCAGCCTGGTATGCCTCATCAATCAGCCGTCGAACTTCTAGATCGATTTGTCGCGCCGTTTCTTCGGAGAAGTCGCGGTGCTGAGCGATTTCGCGTCCAAGGAAGATCTGCTCTTCCTTTTTGCCGAAGGTGAGGGGGCCGAGGCGGCTCATGCCGTACTCGCAAACCATCCGGCGGGCGAGGTCGGTGGCGTTCTCGATGTCGCTGCCGGCTCCGGTGGACATTTGGTTGAGGAAGATCTCCTCAGCCACGCGGCCGCCGTAGGCAGTAGCGAGATTCGCTTCGAGGTATTCGCGCGTGTAGTTGTGGCGATCGCCAGGAAGAAAAATCGTTACACCGAGAGCCATGCCGCGCGGAATGATCGTCACCTTGTGGATGGGATCTGAGTGCGGCTGCATGATGGAGACCAGCGCGTGTCCGGCTTCGTGATAGGCCGTGACGCGTTTCTCTTCATCAGTAAGCAGCATCGACTTGCGTTCGGCGCCCATAAGCACCTTGTCCTTCGCAAGCTCGAAGTCATACATCGTGACTTGCTTGCGATTGACGCGCGCGGCGTTCAGTGCGGCCTCGTTGACCATGTTGGCAAGATCTGCGCCGCTGAAGCCCGGTGTACCACGGGCGAGGACATTAAGGTTCACGTCGTCGGCAACAGGAACTTTCTTGACGTGAACGCGGAGAACTTCTTCACGGCCACGAACGTCTGGGAGTCCGACTACAACGCGGCGATCGAAACGGCCGGGGCGCAGCAGCGCGGGATCCAGAACGTCGGGACGGTTGGTTGCGGCGACGAGGATCACGCCGTCGTTAGATTCGAAGCCGTCCATCTCGACGAGGAGTTGGTTCAGGGTCTGCTCGCGTTCATCGTGTCCACCGCCGAGGCCTGCGCCGCGGTGCCGGCCGACTGCATCGATTTCGTCGATGAAGATGATGCAGGGAGCGTTCTTCTTGCCCTGCTCAAAGAGATCGCGTACCCGGCTTGCGCCGACGCCGACGAACATCTCAACGAAGTCAGAACCGGAGATCGAGAAGAACGGGACGTTTGCTTCGCCAGCGACTGCGCGGGCAAGCAGGGTTTTGCCGGTTCCCGGCGGTCCGACGAGGAGCACGCCCTTGGGAATGCGTCCGCCGAGCTTCTGGAATTTCTGCGGCTCGCGCAAGTACTCGATGATTTCTTTCAGTTCTTCCTTGGCTTCATCGACACCTGCCACATCTTTGAACGTGACTTTCTTCTGCTGCATGGAGAGCAGGCGTGCGCGGCTCTTGCCGAACGAAAGGGCCTTGTTGCCGCCTGATTGCATCTGGCGCAGCATGAAGAACCAGATTGCGCCTAGGAGCACGAACGGACCGACGTTGAAGAGGATGGGCAGAAGGAGATTGCTCTGCGCGTCCTTCTTGCCGAAGTTGACGTGCGCGGCCAACATCGCCTTTTCAAGGTCATCGTAGTGTTCACCGACCGTGGTGTGGAACTGTTCCTTCGGGGTTGCCTTCATGTGGCCTCGAAGGTCGGTGCCCTGAATGGCTGCATCCTGCACCATTCCGTTCTGCACCTTTTCGAACAGCTCGGAGTAGGGGATCTCTGTGTCCTTGGCTCCCATGCCAGCGCCCTTCTGGACTACGCCCCAGAGCAGCACAAGACAGATCAGGATAAAGACCCAGAACATGATTGTTTTAACGGTCGAATTCACCAGGATTCCTCTTTTCCCGGCGGGGAGAAGCCGCTTGAACTTCAAACACCGCCTACAACACCCTTTTAGACGCCCTGACAGCCTTTGAAGTCACACAAAGTGTGGGCCCTAGGGCGGAGTACACTTCTCGCTCCCGCCCGGATGTGCAGTAACTGTGATTGTACTCCGAAGTCGAATCAAGTTCGAAGAGGTGAACGTGACGAAAAGGTGGGAATCGATCGGGTTAATGGGTAAGTGGGGAGTTGTTTGCGGTGTGAATGGACGAGCTTGGCGGAATTCTCAGGCTAGCGGCTCGACTTCGATACGGATTGTCGGGTCCGGTTCGAGCTCGACTCCACGCATCCAGAGGATGCGGCCATCCGCCTCGAGAACCGGCCAGCCAATGCGGTCGATGCCGGTAACCTTCATCCTCTCAAGAACTTCCTTTATCTTTCGTGGGCCCGAGGAGTAGCGAAGGCGCACACGATCACCGGGTTTCCAGGTGCGAAGCACGGCGGTGGGAGTAGTCCCGCCGGAGTACGACGAAGCTGGATTCCAGTCAAGTCGAATTCGGTAGCCGAATGCTGGCGCCTCGAGTACGCCGGGAACTACACATTCGTACCGTGAGGCTTCGAAATCTTGCGCCTTTTCGGCGGTCGATGGACCTCGTGTGAGGCGAAGCTCTCGATGGGTGCGCTCGGCGCGGAGACCCTGGGCGAGTTCCAGTCTCTGACCTGCCTTTCCTGACAGTGCGAGGGTGCGGAGGGCTTCGGTGGCGTCAAAGTCCGGGGCAACATCGAGCTGAGAGGCAGCGAGGCGGAGGATCCGGCGCTGGAGAGCGGGAGGCTCGGCGATTAGACGGGCAATGTCGAGGGCTCTGCCTTCGGCGGTGGTGGAGGCACGGCCACCGCCCCGCACGGGGCGGCCGCGAAGAATGAAGTCAGAGGCGCGGCGGGATATCTCGGAGTGCCACCAGGATTCTTCATCGCGGGCGAGCTGGGCCATCTGGGCGAGGTGATCACGAAGCTGAGGATTCCAAGTTTCGAGTTGAGGAAGGAGCTCATGGCGGATGCGGTTGCGGGTGAAGGTGAGATGGCGGTTGGTGGAGTCTTCTCGCCAGGGCTGATTGCGATTGTGAAGGAAGGCTTCGATCTCCTTGCGTGTGGTTTGAAGGAGAGGGCGGAGGATAGTGCCCTCGGAAAACGCAAGGATTGGGTGGATCCCCGAAAGGCCTTCTGTCCAGGCGCCGCGGAGGAACTTGGCTAAGACTGTTTCGGCTTGATCGTCGAGGGTGTGGGCTGTGGCAATAGCATCGAGCGGAACGTCGTGGAGGAGCTGGCGGAACCAGGCGTAGCGCAGTCGGCGGGCGGTTCCCTCGATGGAGTCGGCGGAGAGATCGCCAGGTTCTGAGACTGGATTCTTCGGAGTACGGCGGGCTTCGGCGGCTGTGTCGACGCGGGTTTCATGAAACGGGATGTCGAGTCTTGAGGCGAGTTCACGCGCGAAGTCCAGATCGGCGTCGGCTTCTTCGCCTCTAAGACCATGATGGAGATGAGCGGCGTGAATGACCAGACCTAATTCCCTGCTGCGATCCGTGAGTGCGCAGAGGAGCGCGACTGAGTCGGCGCCACCGGAGAGGCCAATGGCGAGACGCATGCCCGGCTTCAGGAGTGAGGTGTCGAGCGGGAGCGTGGGCTGCGAAGGGCGCACGAGAGGATGATAGTGCAGTTCTCTATACTCGACGCATGCTGACGACGAGGAGAGCGGCCATTGACGATTCCAATCTGATCATGCGGCATCGCAAGTCGATGTTTGCCGATATGCGGAATGCGGAGGAGACGGTCCTCGAGGAGATGGGACGGAACTTTGAGCCCTGGGTTCGGCGGATGATCGCGGAAGAGAAGTATGTCGGCTGGGTGACTAGCGATGGCGAGCGGGTGGTTGGCTCGGCCGGGTTGCTGATTCTGGATTGGGCACCGCATTTCCTTGATCCGAGGTGTGATCGGCGCGGGTACATCCTGAATGTGTTTGTAGAGCCGGAGTACCGGGGACGCGGGATTGCGAAAGCACTGACGCTGGAGTGCATGGCGGAAACAAAGCGGCGCGGCATCGGAGTGGTCGCGCTGCATGCTTCCCAGAAGGGACAGCCTGTTTACGAGAGGCTTGGATTCACGACGAGCAACGAAATGCTATTTGTCACTTCTTCGGATTTGCGCAGGTGAAGTTTTCAACTTTATTGGGGTCGCCGGTTCCCTTGTATTTAGCGGATTGCGGGTAGGGGCAGAGAGGGCGAGTAATTTCGGGCGAGTTGCCGGCAGCGGCTTTCGAGACGACAAATGATGAGGGAGCAGTTCCCTTCTCTACCCAGTTTTCAAGCGTGATTCGAATATTGCGCTGCGGGTCGGTCGAGGTGGCATCGAGTGCTTCGCCGAAGTTCTCAGGGCCCGGACCGCCTCCGCAGTGCTGCATGCCCGGAACCATATACAGCCGCGTAAACGAATCCGCGGCGGGGCGGCCCATCTTTGCAATCACATTCTGGTAGTAGTTCACCGTATTCAGCGC
>DATJEO010000195.1:0-2842 GCA_035496515.1 Occallatibacter sp. | reverse complement strand
GGCAGAGGAGAGATACATGAACACCGCATTGCAGATTATTAGGTCAGCGCTCGCAGAGGCCAACGGCACCTGCTGACACAACCCTTGTAAGATCGCCGCTCCCTCAACGATGGGCTCGAGCCTGAGCTTTTCCTCCGCGTTTGGGACAACGCCGACGCGATGAGAGACTCTTCCAGCGGCCAGGCGCAGCAGGCACCCATCTCCGCAACCAACATCCACGAGAGTGGCTGAGGGTTCCAGTTGCAACGTATTCAGAATGTACTGGCTGATGAATGCGGTGCCCTCCTTGTGGCGCGCGGCCATCGCGTGCACGTCTGCGCCCTGGGCACGAAGGCGATACGCGTCAATGAAGTTGTTCACTCGGATCACGGACATGGAATCGGCCTACGTATCTTCCTGCGTCAACACTCCTGCAACTGTTTCTGCAGAACGTGACAATTAATCTTGCTCAACTGAGGTTCCCGTTCGACGAGCTCCAGCACTTCTTCCCAGCTAAAGTCATCCCGGTTCTGGAAACGCGAATAAATGCTGCGGATCAGGGCCAGGTCTTCCGCGGTATCTAAAGTCCAGCGATGATGGCTGTGATCGGTTTTGCCTACGACGCATAGCAGCCGGAACAAATGCGTGTTTTGGTAGAAATACGGCGTCACATGGACTCGCTGATATGCCTGGTTGGCGTTCTGCCAGGCTCTGGATAGCGCTTCTCCAGTAAAGATTTCGGCTCCGAGTCCGCGAGGATAGCGCGGGGGAAGCGCGTTGCTGCCGTAGTCGCACGCGGTATTCAGAAAAGCAGAGATGAGTTCGTCCAGCAAACCCGGATCGAGCACGGGACAGTCTGCCGTAATGCGCACAACCGATTCAGCCGCGTAATACCGCGCAGCCTGGTAGTAACGATCCAGAACGTCGTCTTCGCTGCCGCGAAAACAGGGGACATCAAGACTCGCACATTCGTTCACAATGGCTTCATCGGCGAGAATCGTCGAAGTCGCAACCACGACCTGCGTCACGAGACTCGACCGCCGCGTTCGGTTTACGACCCGCGCCAGAGCGCTGGCGCCCCCGAGGTCGGCAAGAACTTTTCCCGGCAGGCGAGTGCTTCGCATTCGCGCCTGGATGATTGCCAGGGTGCCTCGTGAGGTTGTCACTTTGCGAAGTGCTCCATAACTTTCGTTACCGCCTCAATCACGTCGCTGACATCTTTGTCCGTCATCCCATGAAACATGGGCAAGCTGATTAATCGCTCATACGCATCTTCGGCGACAGGGAATTCTCCGGGCTGATGCCCAAATCGCTCCCGGTAATACGAGTGGAAATGAACCGGAATGTAGTGGACATTCACTCCGATATTCTCCGCCTGCAGAGCGTGGAAGATCTGCGCCCGATTTGCAGTGATGCGCGAGAGATCAAGCCGGATTGGATACAGGTGCCAGGCGGGGGTAACGTCCTGGCGTACGACAGGCAGGAACAGGCCTTGGATACTGCGAAACGCCGAAGTGTACATCGCGGCTATCTTCCGGCGCCGAATCAGGTTCTCATCGATTCGCTTGAGCTGCTCAAGCCCGAGAGCGCATGCGACATCACCGAGGCGATAGTTGAAGCCGGGAACGGCAGCATCGTAATGCCAGTCACCGGCCATTGCCCGCTCGCGCGAGTTACGTGAGATTCCGTGATTGCGGAAGCAGCGCAGCTTTTGTGCAAATTCGGCGCGATCGGTTGTAACCATGCCGCCCTCGCCGGTCGCGATGTGCTTTACCGGATGAAAGCTGAAGGTGGTCATGTGCACGACAGAGCCGGTCCGGCGGGCATAATACTCGGAGCCGAGAGCGTGTGATGCATCCTCAATGACTGTTAAACCGGACCGGCCGGCTAACTCCATGATGACGTCCAGATCCGCAGGGTGTCCGGCGTAGTCAACCGGCAGAACTGCTCGAGTATTCGGACGAAGACATGCAGCCAATCGATCAGTATCGATGTTCAGGGTGTCCTCGCAGACATCCACAAAAACCGGGCGCGCTCCCTGGTACAGAACGCAGTTGGCGGTCGCGACGAAAGTCATCGGCGAGGTGATGGCCTCATCGCCGGCGCCGAGACCCGCCGCATAAGTGGCTGCATGCAGAGCCGCGGTTCCCGAACTAAAGCTGACCGCGAATCTTGCGCCCACAAAGGAAGCGAACGCCTCTTCGAACTCCGCCACCTTCGGGCCGGTGGTCAACCAATCTGAACGAAGCACATCCACAACCGCCTTGATATCGCTTTCGCTGATGGATTGGCGCGCATAAGGCAACATGGAACTGCGGACCGGAGTTCCGCCATGGATGGCCAGCGCTTCGCGATGGATGGCTACTGTCATGACTAGACGGTCGGCCGATTGGGAAGATCGAGGGACTCCGCCGGCGCAATAAATTCCTGCAAGTCGGCTGGAGTGAGCCACTGTTCATTGCTGTCGCTGGTGTAACGGAATCCCTCGGGTACAGGCTTGGCCCCCGACCAATTCCCCATGTGCCACCAGGGATGATTGGGACGAATAACATACATGTCGGCGGTCTCCAGAGTCTGGCGGGCCTCGTCTTCGGAAACCAGGGACTCGTGCAACTTCTCGCCGGGACGAATTCCGACAAACTCCACATCACACTCCGGGGCGATTGCGGTCGCCATGTCCAGCAACTTCATACTGGGAATCTTGGGAACGAAGATCTCGCCCCCGTGCATCCCCTCGATACAACGAAGTACGAAATCGACGCCTTTCTCCAGGGTGATCCAGAAACGCGTCATGCGCGGATCAGTTACCGTGACGCGGCCCCGCTTGCGCTGCTCCTGAAAAATGGGGACGACGCTGCCGCGG
>DATJEO010000194.1:0-10147 GCA_035496515.1 Occallatibacter sp. | reverse complement strand
ATCATTTCCTGCGCCTGAATCTCTCTGTAGCACCCGCCTCGACACCCGCGTCGATGTCATCGAGCGATACAGGCTTGGCAGGCTTCGGAACGATTCCTTTAAGCCGCGAAGTCGGGATCTTCGGCAGAATGATCACACCATCGGGATGGAAGAAGAACTTAAACCGGTCTCCCGGCTTCAGACTCAAGTATTCCCGAACAGCCTTCGGTATCGTGGCTTGCCCCTTGCTGCTGAGTGTCGCTTCCAAATCTGCACCTCGTCTTTACATTATAGCAAAAGTAAAGAATCATTGTGCCGAAGATGACAAGGTCTTGAACGTCGGTGATTCGGTCACGATGCTGGTAAACTCCCACAACTGGAGATCAGAGTGGACCGGCGAAATCTGTGCTGGTGGTTTGCAGCTATTTACAGTGCGCTTTCCCGCTTTTGCTTCTAGCGTTCGGACTGCGCGACGGAGCCGGAGAAGCTCTTGGGCTACCCCTATTGGTGGCGCTGCTGACAACTTGTGGCTGACCGTTACTCTCGTCAGATCGTGGACTCGCTCAAACGGCAAATCGCCTTTTCAGACGAAAGCAAAGTCGGTAGTTCTCATCTTTGCGATAACACTTTGGGTGCTGGCTTTATCACTTCCGGGCCCAAACTAAGACAAGAGTTGATATTTCCGACAACCGCCAAGCTTTCTCAACAAAGCAAAGACAAGTCCTGCAGCATTCCCATCTGCGAATCGATTGCACTTGTCAGGAGATGGTGGACGCGGAAGGAATCGAACCTTCAACCTGTCGGTTAAGAGCCGAATGCTCTGCCAGTTGAGCTACGCGTCCAGAGGTTTGATCGCTGTGCGGCGGGGACTGATGCACAACGCGAACCAGCGAAAATCCTCTGCCGGTCCTTCGAAAGAATAGCACAGGGCCACGGTAGATTCCAAAGCCCGCCACCGCAGTTTCCAGTTGCCTCACGCAGCTTGCCGCCCGAACCTTCGTCGTGAAAAATATCCGCCTCCGAGGGCCGGCCCTTGTCAGTTAGAGCTCTTGTTCCGCGAGAGTGCTGCCGCCTGGTCCACGGTGCTGGTGATTGGAAACAGGTGATCGACCTTGGTCATCTGGAAGAGTTGGAGAACCCGCGGGCTCACCCCGGCGGCGGCAAACTGAACACCTTTGTTCTGGCAGCGGACGAAGTGCCCCACGATCAGACCGAGACCGCAGGAATCCATATAAGGCACATCCGTGAGATCGAAGATATTCACGTGCGCCGGGTCTCGCGGCGTGGGTTCCGTCTCAAAGAGGTTCTTCAGAGCTGCGGGCGTGAGCGCGGCATACATGTCCCTGGCGGTAAACGGCCCGGAGAATCGGAAGACGAGCGAGCCGGGCATTTGCCCCTGCGAGCGTTCGATGTGGAAGCTGGAGCCTTTCCAGATTTGGGCGGGTGCAGTGGACATCGGGTCTCCCTCTTGCTTGCGGTCCTACTTCGAGAAGTGCGTCAAGGTGCAGTGAAACGGATTGTTACCGTTTGCCTCTGCAAATGGCAAGGTCAAAAAAGGGGTCACAACGCGGTACTGCTGTCACCAGTGTGACTCAGATTACATACAAATATGATCTCACCTTGTGTAGACTTCAGTTAACCAATCAACAGTTCGAACGCCTTGCGAAGAATGCGAACGAGAATTCTTGCGCGCGCATGGGCAGTTCTGTTGTTTTCGCGACCGTTGTAATCAGGCGGACGCTGGAGTTGTGCCTTGGGCTGGTTGCGCTCGTCGCCTGCAGATTCGCCTCGATTCACTGGACTTCGCCGCAAGTCGCGCACCCAGGTTGCCGCTTTTTCGATTCTTCGAGAGCTTCCGGCACGGCTCGGTCGAAATACTTCCTTCGCGACCCTGATTGTGCTGGCTGGGATGCTCGGCATTGCCGTGCCTGCCAGTGCTGCAACCACGTACTACATCAATAACCGGCCCGACTCCAACTGCAATGACGGGGGTGGGCACAGCATTGCGCAGCCCTGGTGCACCTTCTCCCCCGTGAACAAGATCAAGACGTTTGCTCCCGGCGATCAGATCCTGCTGGCCCGGGGCGCATCGTGGAACCAGCAGATGACCCTCGCTGGACACGGCACCGCAAGCGATCCCATTACCCTCGGCGCCTATGGATTGGGCCCTGATCCCAAGATTCTGCGGAACCAGGCTATCAGCGACATTTGCGTCCTGCTCACGGACGCGAGCTACTGGGAAATTACCAATCTCGAGGTCGGGCGCGCCAGCGTTGGCATTTTGCTGCACTATACGCAGCTCTTCAATAACGGAATCAAGATCAGCCACATCTACGCACACGACAACAAAGGGATCTGGGCAGGGTATTCACCCGAATATCCCGTTCATCGCAAGGTTCCGGACCCATTCGCGAGCAGCCTGAATATCAATCTCTCTTCAGGAATCCTCTTCAATATCGCGTCATATCTGACCTTCTCTTCTTCGCAATACGTTCTGAAGGGAGTGACGGTGAGCGATGTGAGGGGAGCGAACAATGTCGACAGCCTGGCGTTCAATGCCGAGACCAACACGATCGACAACCAGGATGGGCACAACGCGTTCCAGGATGTGGTTTTGAATGGGCTGGTTTTCGCCAGTGACAACGGGCACGCAGCCCCGATCTATCAAAACGCCGGACTCGGTTGCAGCGACGCCCTACGGCTCCTCGGCATGACCAACGTGACCCTCATGAACTCTGTGCTGCTGGACGAGGCAGGATGCCGCACTCCCACCGGCACTGCTGCGGTGATCCTGGGACGCGTGAACAAAATCAGGATCGTAAACAACATCTTCTTCGGCGTTCCGCATTCCGGCAGCCCTGACGAAACAGCGATCGATTTTGAGTGGGCTGAGAGCGACGTAGCTCTGCACGCCAACCTATTTGCGAGCAACGCGGGACCGGCCGTGGAGATACTGAACATCCATCTCGGAGATCACACCAACGCGATCGACTTCTCCAGCAACACGTTCACAGATAATGCGCACTCCCACCGGCCCGGAGCGGCGTCGGTTTGGGAAGACAACAATGGGCGCGGATATGGTGTCCCCTCGGGCAAGATCAGGAACAATCTCTTTTTCGAGCAGCACGGACGCTTCCTGGCCGGCAAGAACATTTCGCTCATTTCCGATGTGAATCAGCGGGAGACCGCCACCGCGGCAAACTATGCGGCGGAGCTCTTCTCTGCGGTGCAGGGGAAGAATCATTGGCGCTACATGTATGAATCATCGGATTCGACGTGGAACGATCTGCCGCAATATTCAGCTACGCTTGAGAACGGCGCCTGGACCAGGGGCGATGAGCAGTTGGTGAGCGCGTTCAACCTCCTTCCAGGCAGTTGTTCGGGCAGTTGCAGCACGGGTGGTGTCGCGCGGGCCTGGGTGGCCCCTCGATCGGGCGTTGTCAGCATCCGCGGGCGGATCCTGAAGTCAGATCGGCATGGCGGAAACGGCGTGCACGCGAGCATCAACCTCGTATCGTCACACGATGTAGAGCAGATCTGGCCTGCAACTGGGCGCAGACAGCTGGTTGCCAGCACCGATGAAGCCGGATTCGGCACTGACGTCGATTCAATCCGCGTGGCCCAGGGAGACGTCATTCGGTTTGAAGTTCATGCCAACGGGGACAACGCGCATGATGCGGTGAGTTGGACACCCTCCGTCGGTTACGTCGATCCCGGTCAGTAATCGCGAGACATCCAACCAGGACTCAATCCACCCGCAGAGCCTCGACCGGGTTGACGCCTGCTGCGCGACGCGCCGGCAGGTAACTCGCAATCGCAGCCGACGCGCACAAAACCATCGGCACTACCACGTAAGTGAGCGGATCGAGTGGGCTGATGCCGAAGAGAAGTGACTTCATGGATTGAGTCAGGGCGGCGGCGATAACTACTCCAATGGCTACGCCCGTTACGGTCAGAACCAGGGCGGAGCGGACGAACATCCATTTAAGTTCGGACTTCTGCGATCCAAGAGCGAGGCGGATTCCGATCTCCCGGGTTCGCTGCGACACTGCGTACGAAATAACCCCGTAGATACCGATGATCCCGAGTAACAGCGCCATAGTCCCGGCGATCGCCAGCATAGTCAACGTGAACGACGTTCGCGCCATCGATCTGCCATAAATATCCTGCATGGTTGCAGGGTTCGCCACAGGCAGATTGCCATTCACCGACCACACTGCACGCTGAATATCGGCAACCAGGGCTTCTGAACCTGCACGTTGGCTGCGCACGACGAAGGAGGCGGCACGAGGAACGTCGATTGTCGGCGTGCGGGTATAGGGACTCCGTATCATTGCCGGCCAGTAGACAATTTCAGGAGCTTTTTCATCTACGCCATTGTGGCGAACGTCCTGCACGACACCGATGACCACCTGCCACGGCATGTCGCTGAATTGCCGGATACGCTTGCCGATTGCCGCGGGCGCGGATCCCCAGTTATCGCGAGCGAAATTCTCGGAGACGATGATGTTATTGCGAAGGCCGTAGATGTCGTCCCACGTATATTCTCGTCCCGCAAGCAGTGAAGTGCCCATCGTGTTGAAGAACCCGGGAGAGACGTAGTTGAAGAGGCGCATGGGTGGCTCTCCACCCGGATACACCTTGCCTTCAACCCCCATTTCGTCCCAGTTTGGATCCATGCCTTCCATGGGTGCCGCTGCGGAGAATCCGACGGAGGTGACGCCGGGAATTGCGGCGATCCTATCGGTGATTTCGTTCTGGACATGAGTGACCTGAACGGGATCAGCGACAAGCAGGTCGGGAACGAAGATGCGCAGAGTGGCGAGATGCATGGGGTCACTGAATCCCGGATCGACATTGCGCATGGAGGCGAAGGTGCGAATCATCAAAAGGGCGCTGACAAGAAGCACAAGCGCCATTGCCACCTGTGCGATGACAAGGACGTTGCGCGAACGCTGGCGCGTGCGGCTGGCGCTGGCAGTACGACTTGCGCCGGAGAGGGCAGCGGCAGCACGGGAGTGAGCGTACCTCAATGCCGGGATGGATCCGAAGAGAAGCCCCGAGACTAACGCGACGGCAAATGTAAACAGGAGCGATCGGCCATCCAGTGTGACCTCGCTGAGGCGGGGTAGATTTGCAGGTCCCATGGCGATCAGAAGCCGCAAGCCCGCGTAGGCTACTCCGATCGCGAAGAAGCCGCCCAGTAGCCCGAGGAGGAGACTCTCCATCAGAAGCTCTCTGGCGATGCGCCCCCGGCCTGCTCCGAGCGCCGCCCGGATGGACAGTTCGTGCTGGCGAGATTCCGCGCGGACGAGAAGCAGGTTCGCAATGTTAACGCAAGCGATCAGCATGACCAGCCCGACAGTAGCCATGACTACCCAAAGCACGTTGGAAACGTTGCCGATGACTTGATCCTTGAGCGATCGAAACGAAGGAGAGACTTTCCAGACACGGTAGTAAAAAGGATTGGTTCCGGGGCCATTGCTGAAGGTGTGCATCCACGTCTCGATCAGCGGGAAAATATCGGCGTTGGACTGGGCGATTGAGACACCCGGTTTGAGGCGCCCGATGCCGTTGTACCCGAATCCCGCGAGTTTGAGCGTGCCGCGATCGAATTGCAGGGGAACGAGCAGGTCAAAATCGCGATCGACAACACGGAAGCCGCGGGGCATCACCCCAACAATCTCCACCGTCCGGGAATCGAGTTGAATGCTGCGACCAACCACGGACCGATCGCCACCGAAGCGGCGTTGCCAGTACCCGTAGCTGAGGATGACTCGCTTGGCAGCGTGCGGGTCCTGATCGTCGCGCGAAAGCCACCGGCCAAGCAGCGGAGGAACTGCAAGCGATTCCAGCACGCCGTCGCTCACGAGCAGAGTGTGGGCCTGCTCGGGCTGTGCCAGGCCCGTAACGTTTGCCGTGTCCGGCGCGAATACTCCCAATGATTGGAATGCATGGTTGTGCTCGGAGAAGGTGAAGTACATCGAGGGCGAAAGGAGCAAACCGTTCTGAAAATTTGCCAGCCCCGGTGCTCCCGGAGCATTCAGCCATAGCGACACAAGTTGTCCGGGTTCGGGGTAGGGCAGCGGTCTCAACAAAACCCCATCGACAACGCTGAACACAGCCGTGTTCGCTCCAATGCCGATCGCGAGAGTCAGCAGCACGGTAGCTGCGAATCCGGGCGACTTGCGAAGCCGCCGAAGCGTGAATCTGAGATCGGCCAGCAGCGATTCAACCGCGGGCCACTGCCACTGCTCGCGGCTGCGCTGCTGCAGAAGAGCGACATTGCCGAATTCGCGGCGGGCGGTCTGCTCGGCCTCTTTGCGCGCCATCCCCGCCGCTTCCAGTTCATCGGCCCGTTCCTGAATGTGCTCCTCGATCGAGATGTCGATATCGGTATAGCGGCGGGTACGACCAAAGAGGCGGGGAAGAGGGTTCATCGTGGTCTCCTGCTGCGAACTTTCCTTCGTTTTCGTTGAGGGGGTCGATGAATTCGATCAGGGCTGCGAAAAGGCAAGCACGCGCGTAATGCCGTCGAACATCTTGCCAAAGCTGGAGAGTTCTCTCTCCAGATGACGGATTCCGGAGTCGGTGACCTGGTAAATGCGCGTTGGACGGCCCTTCGCCGAAATCCCTTCTTTCGATTTCAGAAGGCCTTCGCGGAGCATGCGCTGCAGAGCAGGGTAGAGCGATCCCTCTTCCACCTGCAGCAGCTCGTTCGACACTTGCTGGATGTGCTTCACCAGCGCATAGCCGTGCATGGGCTTGTGGCGAAGCGACTGCAGAATCATGATTTCAAGTGCGCCCGGAAAGAGATCGCGGCTGTCAGAGTTTCTGGCCATGAGCGGATACTAGCCCTGGATACCTATTTTGTAAATAGGTATGTGACAAAGAGGAAGAGTCTGGAGATCACCCCGACGTAAAATCCAGGAAATCGATGCCGCCTGCGAACTGGGCCGGAATTGTTGAGTGTGGCTGCAGAAATAATGATAGATTTGCGGCGTGCGTAGACTCCTTGGACTGGGGGTGGTGCTCATGCTGGCATCAGCGCCTGGCGCGCAGACGACTGTCTCTTTCCCAACCGAAGACGGAGGTATCCTGTTCGGCGATGTCTACGGAAGCGGAACTCGCGGTGTCGTGCTGGCGCACGGGGCCCGATTCAATAAGGAAAGCTGGAAGGAACAGGCTCTGAGGCTCGAAACAGCCGGATTCCGCGTGCTCGCCTTCGATTTCCGTGGTTACGGCAAGTCCAAGGGGCCTGGCGATGCCGACCCGATGAGCGCCCCATTGCAGTTGGACGTCCTCGCAGCCGTACGCTATCTCCACAAAACCGGAGCGGGCAGCGTCGCCGTCATTGGGGCCAGTATGGGCGGAGGCGCGGCCGGTGCTGCGTCCATTGCTTCACAGCCGGGGGAAATCGATCGCATGGTATTCCTTGCGGCCTACCCGAACGGCCCTGCCGAGAAGCTGAGATGCGCCTCATTGTTTATCGTCGCGAAGGATGATGATGCCGGCGATGGACCGCGTCTTCCCAGGATTCGTGCAGCTTACGAAAAGGCGCCTGAGCCCAAGAAGCTGATTGTGCTCGAGGGTTCCGCACACGCGCAATTCCTCTTCCAGACAGATCAGGCTGAACGCGTCATGAAGGAGATTCTGGAATTTCTCGCAGCGAAGTGATGCACCGATTCCCTGATCACTCTGGGCGTTCGTTGAATCCGCGCCCGCTGAGGATCATGGGGATGCAACGCTCTGCACGTGTCTCTCTGGTTTTCGATTGCTTCGCGCCCGAGATATGGAAGTGGTAGGACTTCCTCCGTCCCGGCGTGAGCGCTTCGAATGCGGCCTTCAGCATGGGATCAGCGTCGAGCCTGGCCTGCAGCTCCCCGGGAATCGGGTACTCGGAAGCTTTTTTGAGCTTCACCTTCTTGCCCGATTCTTCGAGTTCTATAGCTTCGTACAGGTACTTCGTGAGCGTGGACTGAAGATCAGTGATCTCTTTCACCGAAGTGAATTTGACCCAGCGTCCGGCCTGCGTGTGCTCTCCCACCCGTTGCAGAATGCCCTTCGCATCCTTGAGCAGAGCGCCCTTGAAGAACGAAAAGGCGCACGACTCCTTCAGCGGAATCACGATGGCAATGTTCTTCTTCTGAAAAGTGAAACAGGGTTTTCCCCACTTCAGCTCTTCCGTTAGATCGCAATCGAGCGCGATCTTGCGAAGCTTGTCTGTTTCCTTCTGCCATTTCTTCGCGTAGGGCACTTGCATGGATCAGAAGCTCCTTAAGTTCGCGTCCTGGGTTGGAGCGCTTCCGGGATTCCAGAAGATGAGAGTGACGATTGCGCACGCGAAGAGAATACCGACCAGTTTCGACGAGCTGCCCAGTAAATGCAGAACGAGAGCGAACAGTGCGCAGGACTTCGTCACCGCGAGACTGAATATGCCGGCGGCGAACCATTGACTCACGGGAGTAGCGAGAGGGGTCCCTGCGTCTGGTTTGATAAAACGAGCGAAGAAGCGTTGAGCGTTCAGGCCGAGAACCAGATTCGAAAGAGCAACCACGGAGATGATCGCTTCCACCATGTGTTGCGGCGGATGTGGAGCCTTGGACGGAATCTTCATGGCCACGACGCCGAATAAGAGCACAGACACAATGAAGGCATACTTCAAAAACTGCATCATGCGTTCCTGAGGCGTCATCGATGTGCTTACCTCATCAAGTGATCTCGAAGAAACGATATCCTAATCCGCCTCATTTCCCTCCAGCTTTCTGCGCGGCTATCCAGGCGGTAATTCGCTCGTCGAGCACATCGAGCGGCAGTGCGCCCGAGTCGATCACCTGGTCGTGGAACGAGCGAATGTCGAACTTATCTCCAAGCTCCTTCTTCGCCTGATCGCGCAGCTTCAGAATTTCGAGCTGGCCGATCTTGTACGCAAGCGCCTGGCCGGGCCACGCAATATAACGGTCCACTTCTGCCTGGATGCTCGTCTCATCGATCGTGGAGTGGTCATGGAAGAAGTCAACCATCTGTTGCCGCGTCCAGTGCTTTGAATGGACGCCGGTGTCCACGACGAGTCGAATGGCGCGCCAGATGTCAGCCTGTAAACGGCCATAATCGGAGTACGGATCTTTATAGAACCCCACATCCTTGCCCAGCCGCTCCGAGTAAAGACCCCAGCCTTCAGAGAACGCCGAGTACCCCCCAAATTTGCGGAATTCCGGAAATCCTTGAAGCTCGCGCGAGATGGAGATCTGCAGATGATGCCCCGGCAGCCCTTCGTGATAAGCAACGGATTCCACCTGGTAGAGATCACGATCGTTCGCGTTGTACGTGTTGATGAAGAGCCGTCCCGGGCGGCTGCCGTCGGGAGTACCCGCCTCGTAGTAGGCTGGCGCCGAGGTCTTCTCCAGATAATCGGGCACAGGAACCACTTCGAAAGGCGACTTCGGCAGGCGCCCGAAGAGTTCAGGCAGTTTGGCCTGCATCGGCCCCAGGTAGCCACGGTAAGAATCCAGAAGCTGCTCGCGCGAGGTGGCCTTCAGCTTCGGGTTCGTCTTCAAGCTCGCACGGAAGCTCTTCAAGTCTTGAAAGCCGAGCTTCTGCGCAATTGCCAGCATCTCGGCCTCATCCTTCTTCACCTCGTCGAGGCCGATCTGGTGGATCTGATCCGCCGTCAGATTCGTCGTCGTGCTCTGCTTGATGCGGTACTTGTAGTAGGCCGCGCCATCGGGGATGGATGATATCCCGGGCTCGGTACGCCCGGCCGGAACGTAAGCGACCTCCAGGAAACGGGCAAAGCGCTGGTAGGCGGGCAAGACCTGCTTGGTTATGGCCGCAAGCATCTCGGTCTTAATGCGGGTCTGCTCCGCGGCAGAAATCGAGTCCGGGATTTTTTTGAGCGGAAGGGCAAGCGGAGAGTCTTCGGGCTTTTGGCCGGCAAGTTGTTTCACGTGCTCGAGAGTTTTCTCGATAAGGTATTTGGGTGGTACGCGCTTGTCGTCGATGCCCAGCGAGATGTTGGTCGTCACCTGCTCAAAAGCATGGGGAATGGCGCGCAGTCGTGCGATCCAGTCGTCGTAGTCCTTTGCGGTGGTGAAGCTGAGCTGGGCCACCAGTTGCGGATACGTGGCATAGATTCCGCCCATCTGGTTGACAGGCATCTCCCACGATT
>DATJEO010000193.1:0-32780 GCA_035496515.1 Occallatibacter sp. | reverse complement strand
GGGAAGAGGCCGGCGTACTTGGTAATGCCTACCATGGTGAAGACCTTGGTGAAGTGGGGCGAGAGGCCGAAGGCGTAGACCTTCTGACCGGAGTTGGCGGCCTCGATGAGCATCTGGATGACAAGCGCGATGCCGCTCGAGTTGATGTAGTCCACCTTGGTGAAGTCGAGCAGGACGAGCTTGGCCGTTTCCTTAGGTAGCGACTGATAGCTGCCGAGGACCGCGTCCTTGGAGGTACTGGCGATGTCGCCTTCGAAGCGAAGGGCAGTCACGTTGTGTCCGGCTGGGGAAGTTAACTGGTCTACGCGCGCTTTGGTTTCGCTCTGCACGATCTCGTGTCTCCGTAGTGATGTTAGTCGTGTTTAGTCAGCGTTTGCATTAACGTCAAGACGAATGACCAGCCTGACATAACTGCTTTTGCCATTGGACCCTTTGACCCATTCGGCTTCGTCAACAAGCGCCTGAATGAGGAACATGCCCATCCCACGCGGGTCTTCTTCGCCGTGAATCTTCTTGTCGATGTCGGGTCTGGGAGGGAGAGTCTTCAAGCCCTGGCCGTCATCAATCACCTTTACCTCAAGGGCGTTGGCGCCTGTTGAGAGAACTACGCCAACAGAGAGGTCATCGTTCAATTTATTACCGTGCTCGATCGCATTGATGCAGGCCTCAGCTACGGCCGTCTTCAAATCTTCGACGCGATCTTCGCGGAAACCCATCAGCTTGGCCACAGCGGCTGCAGTGCTCATAGCCACCTTTTCGTAGCCGAGCTGCGAAGGTAGCCGCACCTCCACTGATGTGGATTTCACGTTGCTCATGCAGGTGTCTCCGTACCCCGCACACACCGGCACAAGGCCAGTGCGGTCATGTCGTCACTTTGAGGTCCGCCCTCGGCAAAGTCCTCAATTGTTGTCCACAATGAATCGAGGATAACATCGGCCTGATCGGTAGGGCATTTAGAAAATTCGTCCATAAGTCGTTCGGAACCAAACTCTTCCTCGCCGCGAAAGACTTCGGTAAGGCCGTCGGTGTAGAAGAGGAGGCGGGCGCCGGGGGTGAACTCGGCTTCCTCGCTGGTGTAGTGCATGCCTGGAAGAAGGCCAAGGGGTGTGCCGGCGGATTCGAATTGCCGGGTGGTGCCATCGGGCATGATGAGGAAGCCCGGATTGTGGCCGGCGTTGGCAACTTCGATCTTGCCGAGATCCGGATAGAGGCGCATGAAGATGGCTGTGACGTAGCGGCGGCGGGCTTCTTCGCCCTCACGCCAGTGGTGCTCGTTCATGCGGGTCGCGAGTTCGCCGAGGGGAAGGCCGGTTATCGCCATGGCGCGGAAAGCAGCGCGGAAGCTGGTGGACATCATTGCGGAGGCGAGGCCTTTGCCGGCCACGTCGGCTACCGCTAATAGCAGGCTGCCGTCGGGCTGTTCGACGATATCGAGGTAATCGCCGCCCACCTCGTAACAGGTGACAGAGCGGAAGGCGACGGAATAGCCCGAGATTTCCGGCAAGGATTGCGGAAGCAGCGAGCGTTGAATGTTACGCGCAGCGTCGAGATCTTGCTGGACGCGGGCCCACTGCATGTTGCGCTCGTGATTGCGAGCATTCTCGAGGGCCACGGCCGCCTGGAGGACGAGACCTTCGATGAAGTCCCTTTCGTAGAGAGTGAGTTCGCGGCTATCGGGAGGCGCGACAACCAACTCGGCCATCCGTTTGCCTTCGCGATCCTGGAGGAGATAGATGGGTGGGATTGGGCCGTCTTCGGTTTGTTCCGTGGGGTCGGGAACTTCGCCGTAGCTAAGGCCGGTGCCGGGAAACGCTGCACCCGCCATCTCAAGCTCACGGACGACAATGCGAAGGACCGCGCCGAGCACGGCTTCTTCGCGGATCGTGGAGTGCACCTGTCGCGACGCCTCGAGCAGAGCCTGAAGCCGGGCAACCTGCTGCTGAAGATCGATGGTTTCGTTGCTGCCGGGCAGATGGATGCCTGCTGCCATGACCTCTACCTTACACTTGCGGGAATCTCAATGTATCACGCGGAATGGTCTGGGCGTCCATCGCTTTCATGGGTCTGATTTTATGCAATGGTAAGCAGCTGCAGGTTACGGATGGCGGCTCAGAGACCGGGATCAGGGGTACTGAGCGTCTGCTCCGGCAAAAGGATTTCGATTAGCAGTCCGTTGGGGGTGGCGTTCTGGGCACGGATGGTTCCACCGTGAGTGCGAATGACACGGTCGGCGATGGCGAGACCGAGACCCGCACCTCCGGATTGCCGGTCGCGGGAGACGGCGACGCGATAGAAGGGGCGGAAGATGTTGGTGAGTTCGGAGGCTGTGAGGCCCGGGCCGTGATCGCGAATTTGAATGCGCGCGAAAGACAGCGGAGGTGTGCCATCGCGGTCAAGCACGATTTCGACCTGGGTTCCTGGGTCAGTGTAGTGAATGGCGTTGCGAACGACGTTTTCGATAGCGCTGTGCAGGAGCTCGGGATTGCCGTGGACGAAGGAGTTGCTCTTGATGGTAAGCGTGACGCGGTCCTGATTGGGTTGGGATTCGAAATTGGCATTGCGGGCCACCAGCGTGACGAGTTCGGCGAGATCGACTTGCACCATGGGGATGTCGCGCGCAGATACATCGAGCTTCGCTATAGTGAGGAGACGGCCGATCATCTCGTCAAGCAGAGCAGTGTCCTGTTCCGCTTGATGGAATGCAGGGTCGTCTCCCTTGCGTTGTCGGGCAAGATCGATTGCAACGTTGAGACGTCCGAGGGGAGAGCGCAGTTCATGAGAGATGTCGGAGATGAGCTGGCGCTGCCGGGAGACGAGGTCCTCGATGCGGTCGGCCATGGCGTCGAAGTCACGCACGAGATCGCCAAGTTCGTCCCGGCGTGGAGGTATCCATTTGCTCGCGCGCGCAGCCAGGTCCCCCGATGCGAGCTGGTCAGCCGCCTGGCGCAGGCGGAAAATCGGGGTGGTGAGATATCGGGTCAGCAGATAGCAAATGAAGCCAGAGACGAAGAGAGCTACCGCCCATTGAAGCGCAAAACCAAGTCGTGTCAGCCCCGGACCTCTGCGCGGTATAGGCGGGGGAAGCTCAGTGGCAAAAATGTACTCACGCCCGCTGTGACCCTTCAGGATCAGGGCCACACGCCCGACTCCGGATCGGACGCCGAAGTCCGGGACTCCCGGATCGCCGAGGCCCGGAAGCATGTCAGCGACAGCATCGCAGCCTTGCCCGGCGAGAACATTGTGGCGCGTGTCGAACAAGCAGGGATTCAGTAGATGATCCTGCTTGAGCTGCTTCATATAAGTGGCAGCGGCTATGGGGCCGTTCTGTTCGTAGGTTTGGATCGCGGCTTCTCCAGATCTGCGTGCCGCTTCTATCACGGACGCGTGCCATTGGTACGGGGAGCTGTGCGCCCGAAGCCAGAACGTAATCGCCGAGGCAATCGCGGTGATAAGCACAGTTGCCCAGAACCAGAGGAAAATTTTGAGGAGAAGGCTGCGGTGGGTCATCTTCATTTCGTCTCCGATCGAACAACGAAGAGATAACCGCTGCCGCGAATAGATTTGATTCGCTGACCGTGTTCGGATGAGCCCAGCTTCTTGCGGATGTTGCTGATGTGGACATCGATTACTCGATCGAATGGACCGAGTTTGCGACCGAGAACGGACTCGGTGAGTTCTTCACGCGTCATCACGTGACCGGCCTGGCGGAGAAGCAACTCGAGCAAAGTGAATTCGACGCTGGTCAGATTCAGTGGTCTTTCTTTGAAAGAAGCCTCCCTCGATTGAGGATCAAGGCGAATGTCGCCATTGATGAGCGGAGGCGATGCGGTACTGGTTTGAGCAGAGCGGCGGAGGATGGCACGGATGCGGGCGATGAGTTCGCGCGCATTGAAGGGCTTTGGGACATAATCGTCGGCGCCGATTTCGAGACCGAGGATTTTGTCGATGTCCTCGCCGCGCGCGGTGAGAATCAGCACGGGAATCGGAGACTTCGCGCGTAGACGGCGCAGAAGATCAAGGCCACCCATGCCGGGAAGCATGAGGTCGAGAACGACGAGCGCGTGTTCAAGCGAGAGAGCGCGTTCGAGGCCGTGCACGCCGTCGTGCACTGCTTCGATGAGGAAGCCCTCGGTCCCAAGGCGTTCCGCCAGCAGGCGGCAGAGCTGAACATCATCATCGACGATGAGAACGCGATCCACTTGCGAAGCCACTTCCCTCTGTCTTCGATGGTAGTTCAGCTGGAGTTTGCGCTCGATGCATTTACAAATCTTTACTCTGCTTTGCCAATCTTGACTGCACTCACCTCGGAGCACTGCTGAAATCGTGATGTGCCAACGGAGCGGCCGCGACGCAAGTAACCGGATCGCACGAGCATCAAGGAGGAGAGTATGAAACGTGTGACTTCGATGATGGCTGGATCGCTGCTGGCGGTTCTGATTGCGGGTGGAACGTGCCAAGCAAGATTGAACGCTCAGAATGAACCAGGGGAGGTCTTTACGGTGCCGTTTGCGTTTACCGCCGATGGACATGAGATCCAGCCGGGAACTTACGAAGTAAGGCGCGAATCGAACCAGTTCCTGGTGTCGATCCAGAATGTGAAGACGGGGGAGAAGCAGCTGTTCAGCGTGCGTCCCGAGGAGCGATCGGCTGTTCCTGCGATGGGGCTGCTGGTGTTTGAACGCTGCGGAGATCAGAAGGCACTGAGCGAATTCCACATTCGAGGAACGAATCTCTACAGTGCAACCATCGATGCGGGCCGGAGAAAGAGTCCGGAAGTGGAAAGCTGTTCACGGTCGGATACCGTGACTCTGGCTGCGCGGTAGCGTCGCGAGGGTTGCGCGAAGGCCGGAGACTATGCCATCCGGTCTTGCGCTGGGGACTCTATTCGGTGGCCTCTGCGGCTTCCTCCGGGTGCGGGTTGCAAGGTACATCTCTCAACAAAGTTGTTCTTCCGCTGAGAATTGGCTGCCCTGAAGTTGCTCGCGCGGGGTATGCTCGTGGCATGAATTCCCCAAAGTTGCTGCGCGGGCGGCCGGTGCCCGGCAGTTCGTGGTGTGTCTTTGCCGCAGTCTGTGCTTTCTCCGTATTTGCCAGCCTGGCATGTGCAGAATCGCAACAGTTCTCTACGCCTCTGATGAGAATAGAAGCGCTCGGCAAGGGCGCGGTGCCACTGGGTGGTCAATGGCAATTTCACTTGGGTGACAATCCCTCGTGGGCACTCCCGGGCATTGATGATGCGACCGGCCACGATGGATGGGAGCAGTTGAAGGCGGACTCACCGTGGGGAGCACAGACTCATCCGAATACTGAAGGGTATGGATGGTATCGGCGGCACATCGACTTGACCCTTGCGCCGGGTGCACCGAGCGATGTAACGCTGCTGATTCCGGCAATCGACGATGTCTATGAGCTGTATTGGAATGGGCGACCTGTGGGACACCTGGGCTCGTTTCCGCCCCGGGTAGATTTTCAGAGCGCGATTCCTGCGCAGACCTTCGGCTTGGGTCCGGTGCGCAGCGGGGTGCTGGCGGTTCGGGTCTATAAGGTGCCGTTTGCGTCGAATGACGATGGGACAGCAGGTGGGTTTGAAGGAGTGCCGATTCTTGGGAGTCCACAGGCGATCGCGGTGATCAAGGACTCGCTGGACTACAAGTGGCTCCGCGGGCAACAGTCGCGATTTGCTCTCACCGGGCTGTACGGGATTGTGTGCCTGCTGAGCTTTTTCGCGTGGATGCGGGATCGCCGGCAGCGGCTACTGTTCTGGATGGCGGCGTATGCGCTGATGCCGACGTTGGAACTGTTTCTGAACAACATGCGGCTGCAAGTGTCGACGATTCTGATTACTTTCCTAGTGCAGTTCGCGATTCAGCTTCGTGAAATTTCGCAATGGTATGTGCTGATCTATTTGTTGCAGCTCGAGGACCGGGCGAAGTTGATGCGCTGGATCAAGGTGATTGCGATTGGTTCGATTATCGCCGGGGCCGTGGACGGAAGCCTTGGGTTCTCTTACAGCTTGATGGCAAAGACAACGTTCCAGATTGCGGATGCATGTCTGACATTCCTGATCTTGCCGGGAGAAGCGATTCCGATTCTGCTGGTACTGCTGGCGGTGATTCGGAGGCGAAGACTGGATTCAGCGCGATGGATCGTCGCAAGCATCGCTCTCTTGAACGACGTAACTTACGCGGTCTCGAATATCTCCCAGCAGGGCGAACGGTTCACGCACTGGCCATTGGCGGGCTGGCTGCAGAATGCCCATGTGACGGTATTCGGGAACACGATCGGGCTCCAGTTAGTACTGCGCACTGCGTTGTTCCTGGCCATTGTGTACGCCGTACTGCGGTACGCCATCGATTACAGGAAGCGGCAAAATGCGCTGGAGCGCGAGTATCAAAATGCCAAGGAGGTGCAGCAGGTTCTGGTACCTGAAGCGCTGCCGGCGGTTCCTGGATTCGACCTGGCCAGCGCTTACAGACCGGCGCGCGAGGTAGGCGGAGACTTTTTCCAAATCTTGCCTATGGATGGCGGTGGGGCGCTGGTCGTAATCGGCGACGTAAGCGGAAAGGGAATGCCGGCCGCTATGACAGTGTCGCTGCTGGTGGGAACGGTGAGGACCCTTGCGCACTACACGCAAAGTCCGGGCGAGATTCTGACGGCGATGAACTACCGAATGCTGAACCGGAGCGCCGGCGGGTTTACAACCTGCCTGGTGGTCCGGGTGGATCGGGACGGGAAGCTGACGATCGCTAATGCCGGACATCTTGCACCTTATCTTGACGGCCACGAACTGGCGGTTCATGGAGGGATGCCGCTTGGGTTGGAAGCAACGCGGAGTTATGCGGAATCGCATTTCATGCTTTGTGCAGACGAGCAGCTCACAATGTTGACAGATGGAGTGGTGGAGGCCCGCAATCGGCAGGGCGAACTGTATGGATTTGAAAGAACCTCAGAGATCGCGACGCTCGCGGCGGATGCGATCGCAAATAAAGCGAGGGAGTTTGGACAAGAGGACGATATTACCGTTTTGACTCTCAGCCGGATATCGGCTGCGGAGACGAGAGAGCCTGAGCTGACGCCGGAGGTACTGTCGCCGTCACCGGCCTAGGCTTTGGCATGAGGTAACTCCGGAGCGGGTGACTAGAGTCACTGTTCTGCCGCTTCGAGAGGTACTCACATTGAGCAATCGAGTAACCACTTCCTGTGTATATCCGAGTAACTAGTTCCAACGTGGGATCGCCGTTAGTGCCATCGGGGCATTCCGAAAGTACTGCATAGGGCCGATATTCACTTTACAGACGCTCGGAGTTCCCCCGAACCGAACGTCGAGGCAGTGAAGGAGGCCCTTATGGGTTTACTGCGCGACGAGAGCGGTTATGTGCTGGTGCTCGGAAGACCGCGGCTGATGGTGGTGGGCGGCACCGCCGCGGCGAAAGAAGAAACAAAGAAGCCTGCAACTGCGAAGCCAACTGTGGTGGCTGCCTGTTCCGTTCCTCATTATTGCTTCTTCTGCTCATGGTGTGGGGAGCAGGTTCTGCTTCCGACGGACAAGGTTGGATCGCCATTCGGCAATCCGGATGCCCGCAAGATTGAGGCGCAGTCCATTGCCTCCGTCTGCGTGAAGTGCAAACACATTTCAAACTTCTCAATGTTCCGGAACTGCCGGGGATTCGATACGCGGCATCGTCTGGTGCATGCGCAACGGAAGGGCGAGACGGTGCTGCTGAACTGGCTGCGCTGCGAAGAGCCGCTTTGCGTGAAACCGGTTCCGTTATTTGTAAACGTGGATCCGGAGACGCCGCTCGATGAGGCGGACGCCGCAAGTTGGTATTGGGACGAACTGACTTGCTGTCTGGCACATTCGGCGAGGCAGATTGCGCTGGATCCGACGATGCAGTTGCCGTTGCGTAGTTCAAACTGGCTGCGCTGACCTCTATCGCTTGGGACTGATAGGGCGCAGGTTCCCAATCACCATCAGATGTGAGAGAATCCAGCCATTCTGACTTCCCCGTTCTAAATCAGTTCTGGAAAAGGTAGGCATATGGCCCAGGCCGCGGCGGTTTCTCAACTGACGCTCGATGTGGAGCGCAAAGGCGATGTGTTCACTGTGAAGTGCCACGGCAAGCTGGTGCTGGGGGTGTGCGATGTGCTGGCCAGCAAAGTGAAGGAGCTGATTCCGCAGTCAAAGCGGATCGTGCTCGATCTGACGGATCTATCGATGATGGACAGCATCGGTCTCGGTACGCTGGTGCGGCTCTATGTCTCGGCGAAAGCGGGGGGAAGTTGCGTTGTGCTGGTCAACGTGGGACCGCGGATCAGGCAACTGCTGGGAATCACGAATCTACTGTCGGTGCTGACGGACATGTGCGAGCAGGGCGTGAATATTCGGTTCTGAAGTGATATCTCAAGAGGCATTTCATCTCTTGATCTGCTCATCGATTTAACCGATCACCATCGATCCGAGGTCTCAGGATCGATATGTGGACACCCAGGCCGTTGATTAGGCCGCCTCGTCGAATCTGTTTTCAGGAGCCTTGATTTATCCTTCGGGGGATGCCCCGGAAAACTCTGTCGATAGCGATGATCGCCATGAACGAGGAGGCGAATCTGCCGCGCACGCTGGAGAGCGTGAAGTGGGCTGACGAGATTGTCATTGTGGATTCGGGATCGCGAGATCGGACGATCGAAATTGCCAAGTCATTTGGAGCGAAGACCAGCTATCACCAATTCGGCGGGCATGGAGAGCAGAAGAACGTGGCGCTCGATCTGTGTATGAGCGAGTGGACTCTGCTGCTCGATGCGGACGAAGTGATGACGCCGGAGTTGCAAAGGGAGATTCAAGAATTGCTCGTCGGAGAACCGAAGTACGACGCGTATTGGATTCCGCGGCTGAATCTCTATTTCGGGAAGTGGATCCGGCATGGAGGGTTTTATCCCGATCGCAAGCTGCGATTGTTTAAGCGCGGAGTAGCTCGGTTGAGCGAGGGCGTGGGACCGCATTCGACGCCACAGTTTGCGGGGCCGAGGGGCAAACTGAAGGGAGACCTGCTGCACTACGCATATCCGACCATGGGGATTTACCTGGAGCATATGGACCGCTACAGCTCGGAGATTGCTCCGCTCTTGCAGAAACGTGGGAAGGTCAGCAAATCGTTAGGGGCGTTTCTCTGGAATGCGGTGCTGAATCCGGCGGCGACATTCATTTACAACTACTTCTTCCGGCTGGGATTTCTGGACGGACGCGAGGGGTTGATCTTGCATATCAACCACTCGGTCTACGTGCACTGGAAGTTCATCAAGGCTTGGAGGCTGGGACAGGGGAAGGATTGAAGTCTCCAGTCATGAGTTTCAGTCCTCAGCATAGAACGTAGCGCAGAACTGACAACCGGCTATGATAACTGATGACACATCTTAGATGTGGCAGCTGGCTTGGCCCCGCTTTTCGAGATATTTTTGATGATATTCTTCGGCGCGCCAGAAGGCCTGGGCGGGTTCCACCTTCGTGACTATGCGTTTCGGGGAGTAGCGGCCGGAGGCTGTGAGCTGCTCGATTTTGGCTTTGGCCTGCCGCTCCTGCTCAGGTGAGTGGAAGAAGATCGCCGAGCGATACTGAGTACCCCAGTCGGGCCCCTGGCGGTTGAGGGTGGTGGGATCGTGGAGGCTGAAAAAGGCGTCCAGAACCTTGTCATAGCTGATCTTTTCGTTATCGAAGTCCAGCTCAACGACTTCCGCGTGGCCGGTCTGGTCGGTGCAGACGTCCTTGTAGGTGGGGCGGTCGAGGGATCCGCCCTCGTATCCGACGGCGGTTGCAGTTACACCAGGTATGGCGGCAAAGGTCGCTTCAACGCCCCAGAAGCAGCCGGCTCCAAATGTGGCTTTTTCGATGCTCATATACGTCTAGATGCGCGAGGAGCGCCGGAGGTGACAAGAAGCTGCCAGCGTTCGGGTCAGTGCTGTTCGCGCGACTTGCGACGAGCTGAGGTCTGATCCCATTGCTTGGAGACAGAGGCGAGGTACTGCTGCAGCTCTTCGAGTGGCTCTGGTTCGAAGCGGAAGAGGCGTTCGCGCCCGGACTGGGAACTGCTGACGATGCCAGCGCGCTCGAGTACACCTAGATGCTTGGTAATGGCCTGGCGAGTGAGCTTGGAGTCATCGGCGAGCTGCGAGATGGAGGCGGCCTCGCCTGAGCAGACGCGGGCCACCAGGGCGAGGCGGGTTTTGTCGCCAAGGGCGGCGAAGACGCGAGCCTTGGCTTTTGGTTTGGCGCTAATGCGCTTACGAATTTTGCGGGACATGGCACTTCATGATAGGCGCGGGTGGCGGGTTAGGCAACTGGGGGGTTGCATAATTCGGGGAACAAGCAGACCAGGGCGATGCTTCGCGGACGTACAGGGATGCCGCGAAGCGGGATTGTGTTCATGGGCGGCGCTTTCCGGGACGATTGCCGCCGGCACGGGAGCCGGGACGGCGACCGTCGCCTGAACGAGTACTGCCCTGCTTCCCACCGGGAGCTCCGCGCTTGCCGGGCTTGAAATTACCTGCGGGGCGAGGATCGGAGGAGCGCTGCTTAAAACCGCGTTCGGGGCGCTCAGGGCGTTTGCGGTCGCTCGATTCCCTTCGTGGGCGATCAAAGCCGGCCCGGTTTTGACGATCTCGCTGAGGTGGACGGTTTTCAGGTGTTCGGCCCGCAGCGCCTTCATTGTTTGATCGATCAAAGCGTGAAGCATCAGGTCTCTCGCCCCGTGGGCGGTCTTGTTGCTGAGGACGGAAGGGACGTGATCCTGAGCGGGACTGAAAGGGACGTTGGTGCGGACGTTCAGCTGCGCGGGATGACTGATTATCGAAGTTCTCCTCCGCGGGGCGAATCTCGAGGCGCTTTTTGGCGGGAAAGCGATAGGGCGCGTCGGAGCGTTTTCCGCCAAAACGCTGCGGGCTACGCGAGTCTGTAGTTTTCCCACCCACAGGGCGATTTGATGAGCCACGATCGGGACGCTGATATCGATCCGAATAGGGAACGGGGCGCTGTGAGGGACGACCTTGTCCCGATTTGCGTTCGAACCTGGGCGGCCGTGATCCCCGTTCGGGCTTGTTGGTCCATGCGGGCTTTGCGCTGCGAGGCCGTTCGCCGGAGGAAGCGCTGCGATTATCGCGAGTGCCGCTGAATGAGCGGCGGCGTTCGCTATCATCGCGCTGAGCAGGACGCGAAGGGCGATCTTCTGAGAAGCGATGACTCGGGCGTCCGGCTTCGGGATGGAATTCGCGGCGAGGTTCGGTACGAAACTGGTTACGCTGGGGGCGCCAAGGACCGCCGGACTCGGGCCGCTGTTCGAATCCGCGCTGGTTTCCGCGGAACGGGCGCCGCTCTTCTCTGCCGACTGTGTCCCTATTCTCTGTTTGGTGTTCGTTCCAACGGTGCTTTGAGGTGGGGCGATCAGAGCGCGGAGTGAATTCGCGATTGCGCGATTCACGAGTTTTCGGCTTGCGGTATTTGCCTTCAGCGGCCTTACGGAGGTCTTCTACCTCTTCGGGCTCTAGTTCGCGGATTTTGCCGGGCTCGAGATCGAGGACGAGTGGGCCGTATCCGACACGGCGGATCTTCTCGACGTGGTGGCCGATCTCTTCGAACATCTTTCGCAACTCGCGGTTGCGGCCCTCGATGAGAACAACTTCGTACCAAGGGTTATCGACGGGCCGCGACGGGCCTCGTTTGCCGCTCGGTTTGCCGGGATGGAAGGGGCGAATCTCGGCTGGAGCGGTCTGCACGCGGCCGAAGCCGGGTTTGCCCTTCTGGATCGGCACTCCTTCACGGAGGCGGCTGAGAGCTTCTTCGCTGGGCTGACCGCTGATTTTAACGAGGTAGGTCTTTTCCACTCCGGAGGCGGCGCGAGTTAGCTTGTTGGCAAGTTCCCCGTCGTTGGTGACGAGGAGGAGGCCTTCGCTCAAGTAATCGAGGCGGCCAACCGGATAGAGACGCTCACGGGTTTTGGAGAAGAACTCCATGATTGTGGGACGGCCCTCGGGATCGCTGACAGTGGTGACGTATCCCTTGGGCTTGTTGAGCATGAAGTAGCGATGGCGCTCGGAGCCTTGGAGGAGCTTGCCGTCGACACGGATGTGATCGCGTGCGGGGTTGGCTTTGCTGCCGAGTTCGGTGACTACCTTGCCGTTGACCTGCACGCGTCCCGAAGTGATGAGCTCTTCGGCGTGGCGACGGCTGGCGATTCCAGACTTTGCGAGGATCTTTTGGAGGCGTTCAAGGTGGACAGGAGCTTCGTGCGCCGACTCTTCTTCATCTTCGGCGAGTGCGGAGACATTGAGTCCGGCCCCGGGGAGATCATCGGCAGCCTGCTCGAAGGTGTCACTTGCGGCGGCTGCGGATTCGGATTCGGCTGCTATCACGGCATCCGATTCCGGCCCGGTATCGAGAGGATCGTCGAGTTCGGGTCGATCGGATTCGGGCTGATCCGGTTGTTGCTTGTCGTTGTCAATCATGCGGAGATCTCTCTGCCTGCTTCGATTCCGGTCAGGCGCGGCCATTTGCAGAAAGCCGGCCTATTCGGCCGGCTCGGTCTTTGGGTTGGATTCGGCTGTTGGCTCCGAGGTCGGCGCGGAGACTCTTCCTTGTGGAGGCGAATCGCTGTCTAGATCCTCGGATGCGTTCTCATCGAGTTCGGGGCCGTTGTCGCCCTCGGTATCGTAGGCCTCAGCTGCTTCCGGCTCGGTGATGGCGGCGGGTTCCGTCTCTTCGAGTTCGCTGGCCATCTTCTCGAACTCATCCATGGAGGGCAGTTCATTGACGTCTTTGAGGCCGAAGCGCATCAGGAATTCTTTTGTTGTTTTATAGAGGATGGGCCGGCCGATCACCTGCTTGCGTCCCGCGGTGGTAATGAGCTTGCGGGCGAGGAGTGAACCGAAGACGCCAGAAGAATCCACCCCGCGAATCTCATTCACTTCGGGGGCGGTGACGGGCTGCTTGTAGGCGATGACGGCGAGGGTTTCGAGCGCGGGCAGCGAGAGCTTCAGGGGCGGCTTGAGGCTCTTGATGAACATGCGGACGGCGTCGTGGCACTCGGGTTTCGTGGCCATGCGGTAGCCGCCGGCGATCTCGCGTATCTCGATGCCTCGTTCGTCTTTGGCGTAATCAGCAATGAGTTCGTCGATGAGTTGGCGGAGGATGCCCTTAAGGTCGCGATCGCGCTGGCGGGCGACGCGCTTGGCTTCGGCTTCTGGGTCAAGACGTGCGGTGTCAGGAGATTCGGGCTCGACGAATTCGTTGGGAGCCGTAGCAGGCTCCGGTTCGGGAATCTGCGAAGGGATTTCTTCGGCATTCTCAATGATCTGGTTGTCGGGACGGGCCTCGGCCGCCTCGCCGGAAGTGGCTTCTGGCGAATTCTCATGTGCTGGGAGGACTGCGAATCCGGGTTGTTCCAGGAGAGTGCCGTCTTCGGTACGGAGGTCGATGTAATCGAGGCCTTCCGAGACGATGGGCTGAGAGGGATCAATGGCAATGGCCGCAGAATCCGCTGTTGAGTTCTGTACAGCGGCAGCTTCCTGAGCGGATTTCAAGTCGAGCGCCTCAGCGCCGAAAAGGGTGGCTAGCTGAGCGAGCGTGACGGGCTCCTCAGCGGCGTAAATGACGGCTTCCAGCTTGGATTTCAGGCTCATGCAGCAATCGGTACCTTCTGTATGGTACTGGACTGGGCGAGCCCACGGGTCCACAGGGAGCATGGCAGACGGGTTGTGTGAGAAGGCCGCGCAAGGAGCGGCCTTAATTACAGCGAAGAGGAATCGGATTAGATGAGGCGGAACAGGAAGTAGAGGGTGCCCGACAAGAGCGCGGCGGCCGGCAGGGTGAAGACCCATCCTGCAGCGATGTTGCGGATGGTTGCGAAGCGGAGGCCGTTTCCGTTAGCTGCCATGGTGCCGGCAACGCCAGAACTGAGGATGTGCGTGGTACTTACGGGAAGGCCGAATTTGTCCGCGGCAAAGATGGTTCCCATTGCGACGAGGCCGGCACTTGCACCCTGCGCATAGGTCAGGTGGTCTTTGCCGATACGCTCACCGACGGTGATCACGGTGCGTTTCCAGCCGACCATGGTGCCGAGGCCGAGAGCCAACGCTACGGCCACCTTTACCCATGTAGGAATGAACTTAGTGGCGTTGTCTGCCTTGGCCTTGTAGGTTTCGAGGGCGTGGCGCTCATCTGGCGTGAAGGCCGGGTTGTTGTCCTTAATCATCAGGCGCAGGGCTTCACTCGCAACGTACATGTTGTTTCGAACGTTCGCCTGTTCCTGCGGAGGTACTGATTTGTACTGCTTGTAGTGGCCAATCTCACGGGTGGTATCGTCAACCAGCCGGCGCAGAGCAAGGATGGTATTGGGCTGCAGCTGTTTCGTACGGATGTAGTCAGTGACCGTCCGTCGGGCATCGGCGGTGAGGACTGCCGTGGGCTCAACATGCCTCTCAAGTATCTGCCCGGCATTCTCTGAAGCGGAAATGTAGCTTTGCACCTGGGCTGGACTTACGGCGTGATTGAGTGCATACGCTGTGGGGACGGTGCCGATGAGGATGAGCATGATCAGTCCCATGCCCTTCTGGCCGTCGTTGGAGCCGTGGAAGAAGCTGACGCCGCTGCAGGTTCCGATCATCAGAGCGCGGATCGGGAAGGGCGGTGGCATATTGTCTTTTGGAGCCTCATAGAGCTCGGGGAATTTCGCGACCTGCTTGGCGAGCAGGATGAGCATGCCGGCTAAAAGAAAACCGATGAGCGGAGAAATGAGCAGGGCCTTGAGAACCTTGATGCACTGCTCCCAGTCGACACCCGATGTGCCGGAATGCGGCATCAGAAGTTGGTTGGCGATGCCGACGCCGATGATAGAGCCGACCATCGTGTGCGAACTTGATGCGGGAAGCCCGAGCCACCATGTGCCGAGGTTCCATAAGATCGCGGCGATGAGAAGTGCGAAGACCATGGAGAAGCCAGCGCCGGAGCTTACCTGCAGAATCAATTCGACAGGAAGAAGCGTAATGACGGCAAAGGCGACTGTACCGGAGGAGAGGAGCACTCCAGCAAGATTACAGATACCTGACCAGACGACAGCAATGTTGGGCTCGAGCGAATGGGTGTAGATGACGGTGGCAACAGCGTTGGCCGTGTCATGGAATCCATTAACAAATTCAAAGCCGAGCGCGATCAGCAAGGCCATGCCCAACATTAGGTAGGGGGCGTAGCTGGTGATCGAAGCTGCGTTGAGATCATGGGCGACGTGGAAGACGATATAGATCACGCCGGCGGAAACAGCGGAGAGGAATGCAAGAATGCCCTTTTTGCTCGGCCGGTGCTTGATCTTACGGTCGAGTAGTGAGGGACGAGGAAGCGCTGTTGCGGTTGTGGCCGCCATTAGATATCTCCCGACGCAATAGACAACGACTCGCTGCGTTGCGCGGGGAGGAGCAACGCGGAGTCCGAGTGGATTTTCTCAGGAAAATGGGAATAGAACGATCTGGGATCGCAGCAGAAGGGACAATCAAAAAAGGATTGCATAAAACCCCAACAACTGTATTCGCGCCGCAGTTGTTTGATGCGCGGTTTCTTCTTCGAGGCACCGCACTATTGAGTCTATATGAGATATCGGACATTTCTGTGCAGTGCATCACTGGACAACCGAACGCCCTCACGCACTAAACCTATGTACATCATCGGTTTAAGGAGAACGTTAAAATCTCGTGAATTGAAGATTAGCGTATGGGATATATGCACAATTTTCAGGGCCAGATATATGAATGTGCAGGTTTTTCGCAGGCGATCATCGAGTGCGGGCCTCAGAAGCCCCTCGTAAGGCAACCAAAAAGTTGCTTAATCTGGAGCGGGGGAGCAGCAAACGGAGAATGTTCAGAAAATGCAACCATGAAGTTGCATATAATGAAAAAGATTAGCAAATCGCAGCGAATCTGTTTTTTGCTTAAGATTGCCTGCTGGACCCTGAAGTGTTGTTATCGCCACTCGTCTGTGGCGCTGGCCAACCCCTCGTTTACGACGGAGTCGAACCCTGTGCTCTTTTTGATGAATATTTCAGAGAAGGCTCGATCCTGGCGAAGGAGTATTGCCTGGAGGCGAACAAGCTCGAGCAGAGCCAGAAACATGGCGACGAGCGCGCGCGACGATTTGGTGTGCGCGAGGATCTTGCGCAGTGCGAGCGGGCGATCTTCCATGGAGAGCCGGCGTGTGAGGAACTGAATCATCTGGCCGACGGTGACCGCGTCATCTTGCACGTTGAAGGTGGGGCGCTTGCGCGCGCGGTCGAGGATGTCGCGGAAGATCCGGACTAGGTCTACCGTGTCGGCGGCGATTTCAGGTTCGGTGGCCACATCATCTTTGAATTCTCGAACCCCTGGGTTGGTCCACGTGGCGGCTTCGAGCATCTGCTTCTGCTGGAGCATCTGCGCCGCATTCTTGAAACGCTCGTGTTCGAGGAGGCGCTCGACAAGTTCGCGACGCGGATCTTCGGCGGCATCTTCGGGTCCTGCAGGCGCGCGAGGCAGGAGCATCTTGCTCTTGATGTGGATAAGAAGGGACGCCGTATAGATAAAGTCGCCGGCAACGTCGACATCGGTGGCTTTGAGCTGGTCGACATAGGCGAGGAATTGCGCGGTGATCTTCGAAATAGGGATGTCGTAGATGTCGATGTCCTGCTTGCGAATGAGATCGAGCAGGAGATCGAGGGGGCCGTCGTAGACCTGGCCGACAGTGACGGAGAAGGGAGATTGTTCCGGCTGATCTTCTTGCTTGTTCTTCGAGGCGTTTGCCGCAGCCGATTTTGCGTGTTCTTTCTCGGCAACGGGTTTGGATGTGAGGACGAGCTCAGGCGCGGCGTTCACTCCGGGTTCGTGGGTCGGGGGATCGCCTTGAGGCGGTTCGGGATTCGGCTCGGGAGCATCGGGCTCCGGTTCGGGGCCGGGCTCAGGATCGTTGACCGGGCCGCGGCGACCGAGATCGGGATCTTGGACCGGGTGCGGCTCGGGGGTGGGTTCCTGAACCGGCTTTTGAGTCGTATCGGAGGGTTCGCTTTCCGGATTGTGCTTCTCGTCAGTCAAATCAAATCTCGGTGTGGGGGAATGTCGTCGAGCTTACTTCGCCGCCGGTATGAGCTGCATTGCGGAGCGTACCTCGGTCATGGTCTGCTCGGCGCGGTTGCGTGCGCGGTTGGCTCCGTCCTTGAGGATATCTTCTACCTCGATGGGCGTGAACCTGGCGCGGCGTTCCTGAATAGGATTGAGGATTTGTACGAGCGCGTCGGCGGCCCAGCCTTTGCACTCGATGCAGCCGATCCCGGCGGAACGGCAACCATCGTAGACCCTTGTGAGTGTTTCAGGCGAGGAGAAGACTTTGTGCAGATCGCCAACGGGGCACTTATCGGGATCGCCGGGATCTTTACGGCGGATGCGAGCGGGGTCGGTGACCATGGTCTTGAGCTTCTGGCGGATTTCCGGCTCGGGGTCGGTGAGCATGATGGTGTTGCGGTAGCTCTTGGACATCTTGCGGCCATCGGTGCCGGGGAGCTTGGGTGAGGGCGTGAGGAGGACGTCCGGTTCGGGAAGTACCTCGCGGCCGTCGAGCTTGTAAAGGTTATTGAAGCGGCGGGCGACTTCCCGGGTGAGTTCAACGTGCGCGGCCTGGTCCTGGCCTACGGGCACGTACTTCGGCTGGTACATAAGGATGTCGGCGGCTTGCAACAGCGGATAACCAAGAAAGCCATAGGTACTGAGGTCCTTGCCGACGAGGTTTTCCTGCTGCTCTTTGTAGCTTGGGACGCGTTCGAGCCATCCGACCGAGGTGATCATGCTCAGCAGAAGGTGCAACTCGGCATGCGCGGGCACCTGGCTTTGGACGAAGAGAACGGAGCGGGCGGGATCGAGTCCGGCGGCAAGGTAGTCGAGGATCACTTCGCGGGTGTTGCTCAGGAAGCTTGAAGTGTCGGCGTAGTCGGTGGTGAGAGCATGCCAGTCGGCGATGAAGAAGTAGCACTCGTACTGGCCGCTGTCCTGGAGCTTGACCCAATTGGCGAGGGCGCCCATGTAATTGCCGAGATGGAGCTTGCCCGTGGGGCGCATGCCGCTTAAAACGCGCGGGCGGGAGGATGTGGTTGGAGTTTCGGACATTTCTGTTTTTCTAGACCGGATGTATGCCGGATGATCAGCCGTTTTGATCGGAAAGAGTCAAAGTGGGCTTGGTTCATTGTAGCGGCTGAAAGAGGTGTCTATCCCCGCGCAAGGACCATGGCAACGACGGAGATGGCCGGTACCAGGAAGATGCGCATGACATAGCCACCGACAAAGATCATTAGCATCCAGCTCACCCAGAATGGGATGCGATCGTAGGATTGCACGGCGTTGTAGGGAAGAATGTTGCGGAGGAGGTGACTGCCATCGAGTGGCGGTATGGGAAGAAGATTGAAGACGAGGAGAGCCAGGTTGATCTGGACAGCGGCTAGGCCGAGAAGGACTATGGCTTGTATCGAAGGGTTGACGCCCGGGATCAATTCGCCATTGAAGGTATACATGACGATTTCACGTCCGTGGGGAACCGCGTGGATGACGACGAGTAGGATCAGGGTGGCGGCAACAGCAAGGATAAGATTCGAGACGGGGCCGGCGAGAGTGGTTAGATTGTCGTCCCGCCGAATTTTGGTGAAATTGCGGGTGATGACGGGGGTTGGTTTGGCCCACCCGATGAGGACTCCGCTGAACATGGAGAATCCGATAAAGGGTCCGAAGATAATGACGGCGGGAATGATAAGTGTTCCAACTACATCTATATGGTTGATGGGGTTGAGGGTGACGCGTCCCTGAAGACGGGCGGTCTGGTCGCCGAGACGGGAGGCCATCCAGGCATGAGAGCACTCATGGAAGCTGAGCGAGAAGATGAGTAGGACGAACTCGAAGACCGCAATTGCAAACTGAGCAGACTGCAAGAGATGCTCCCCTGATACGGAAAGCTCAGGTTAGCATGATGGGTCGATGAGGGCGGCCCCGGTCGTCACAGCTCTTACTTGATTCGTAGTCGTCTATACCTTGAACGCGGGGTAGTGACCGACGACGTCATTGGATGGGATGTTCGCGCCGCCCATGATGATCTCGTGGCTGCCGATGCGGGCTCCGTCTCCGATAGTTGTGGGCTGGAGCTTCACGTCTTCTTCCCTATTACCGTTGGAGTAGCTGTGCGAGAAAATCCGGGCGAACGAGCCAATGACGACGTTCTTGCCGATCTTGATGCCGCCGCGGTCGTGGAGAAGCACGCCCTGGTGGATGACAGCGCCATCGTCAACGGAGAGCTTGTAACCGTATGTGAGGTCTACACCGTGATGGATCTTCACGCCTGAACCCATGTGGTCGAAAATATGGCGGGCGAGCATGCAGCGGAAGCGAAGGCCGAGCCAGACATTGGGACCAATGGGAGAGCGGTCGAACATCTTCCAGAACCAGATGAGTGGTTTGCGAATGGCGAACTCGACGGGATCTACGTCGGTGAAGTATTCGGCGTCGAGGGTGACGTTTTCAGGATCGAGAGAAAAGCTGAGGACGTTGCCAGGAAGTTCGCTGGTGAGGGAGACATTGGGCTTGGTGCCATGAGGGCGGCCCAAGTAAAGCTGGTGAAGCTGGTCACGAACAATCTCCGCGCGTCGCTCGGGCGAGCGGTGACGATAGAGCTCCTCGTCGAGGAAGCGGATCCAGCGGCGAAATACCTCTTCGGCTTCGGGGGTGGGATGCGGCTGGTTTGCTGCGGCCGGCTGGGGCTTGGTGGTGGCCATATGTGTATGGACGATAAACCACGGGGGCGGGATGCTGCGAGGGTGGCCTAACCCGGGTGGTCGGAATTGAACCGACCTACAATTCGCTTGCGCGAATCCGCCACCAGGAGTCCGGGTTAATGCAGTTTAAGGCGCTCGATGTGTCCAGGGAGATTCTGCGCGATATCCTAAAGGGTTCATCGTTTCCCACCCTAACCGCAAAGGCGCGGTTAGGATGGGGCACCCGCCTTATGCGCCATAAAAAAGAGTCTAGAGAGCTGAAGATATGTCAGAAGAGATTGCTGGAAGTGCTGAGACTACGAAGACTGCGATGCCGGTCGCGACGATTTCGACGTTGGGAAAGTTTGAGGGGCGGTCTGTGCAGATTCGCGGGTGGCTGTACAACTCGCGCGAGAGCGGCAAGCTGCTGTTTCCGATTTTCCGGGACGGGACGGGCACGGTTCAGGGAGTAGCGCACGTGAAGAGCGTGCCGGCAGAGGTGTTCGAGGCGCTGAAGGGCCTGACGCAGGAGTCGTCGGTGATCGTGACGGGGAAGGTGCGGGCAGATAAGCGAGCGCCGGGCGGGTACGAACTTGATGTGGAAAACGTCGAGGTTGTGCAGCGCGTGCCGGAGAGCGAGCCATACCCGATCACGCCGAAGGAACATGGGGTCGACTTCCTGATGGAGCGGCGGCACCTGTGGGTGCGGTCACCTCGGCAATCGGCAATTCTGCGGATTCGCGCGGAGATCATGCGGGCGGCGGCGGAGTACTTCGACAGCAATGGATTTATTCGTACCGATCCGCCGATCCTGACGCCGGCGGCGTGCGAGGGGACTTCGACGCTGTTTCCGGTGGACTACTTTGGCGATCCGGCGTTTTTGACGCAGTCAGGGCAGTTGTATATCGAGTCGACAGCATTGGCGCTGGGCAAGGTTTACAGCTTCGGGCCGACGTTCAGGGCGGAGAAGTCGAAGACGCGGCGGCACCTGACCGAGTTCTGGATGATCGAGCCGGAGGTTGCGTACTGCGATCTCGATGGGCTGATGGAACTGGCTGAGAATTTCATCTCGCACATCGTGCAGAGCGTGGTGAAGAATCGCGAGCCGGAACTCGCTGTGATCGGGCGCGACCTGGAGAAGCTGAAGAAGATTACTCCGCCGTTCCCGCGGTTGCGCTACGACGAAGCGGCGAAGATGCTGAACGAGGCGCACGCAAAGGGACAGCTCGAGCAGGCGTTTGAGTACGGGAATGATTTTGGATCGCCCGACGAAACCTGGCTGAGTTCGCGGTTCGAGAAGCCGGTGATGGTGCACCGGTATCCGGCAGCGGTGAAGGCGTTCTACATGGAGCCGGACCCGAAGGATCCGAACTTCGCGTTGTGCGTGGACGTGCTGGCGCCGGAAGGATACGGCGAGGTGATCGGCGGATCGCAGCGCGTGTCGAGCTACGAACTGCTGAAGAGCCGGATCGAGGCACACAACCTGCCGCTGGAGGCGTTTCAGTGGTATCTGGATCTGCGGAGGTATGGCTCGGTCCCACACGCGGGGTTCGGAATGGGGATTGAGCGCGCGGTGGCGTGGATCTGCGGGCTGGAGCACGTGCGCGAGACGATTCCGTTTGCGCGGATGCTGCACAGGATTTATCCGTAGTAGTCAATAGCTAGTGGCCAGTTGTCAGTATTCAGTCTTTAGTCGTCAATATTCGGGCGCCGCAGGCAATTGACTTCTGAAGCAGAAGCGGCACGGGAAACCCGTGCCGTTGTCACTTCTGGCCACTGATCAGTAAACGCTGATCACTGTTTTATGAACTGGGCTTCGATGGTGATGTTCACATCATCGCCGACGAGAATGCCGCCGGTTTCGAGGGCTGCATTCCAGCTGAGGCCGTAGTCTTTGCGATTGATCTTCGTGGTGGCGGAGAGGCCGATTCGGGTGTTGCCCCAGGGATCTTTGCCGGGTGCGGTGGGGCCCTCGACGACAAAGGTCTGCTGACGGGTCTGGCCGTGGATGGTGAGGTCGCCGGTGACGTTGTAGCCGCCATCGCCGTTGGGCTGGACTTTTGAAGAGCGGAAGGTCATTGTGCCGAACTGAGTGGCGTCAAAGAAGTCGGCGCTCTTGAGATGAGCGTCGCGCTGGGCATCGCCAGTGCTGACGGTGTTCACGTCGATGGACGCTTCGATGCTGGAAAGCGTCTTGTCCGTGGGGTGCTCGGTAAGTGTGCCGGTGAGGCCGTTGAAGCTGCCTTTGACGTTGGAAATCATCATGTGCTTGACCTTGAACTCTGCCTGAGAGTGGGCCGGATCGAGCTTCCAGGTGGTCATGGCTGCGGGATTGTAAGTTGCTGTTGCCATAGGGTGGCTCCTTCAGAAGTCTTGGATGCGGGGGGAGTATATTCGTTGCAACAAGTATTTCAGCTCGCAGGTGACCGGCCGTCACTATCTGAGTCTCGGCATGCTGAAGAAGAAGGACTTGCAAGAGAAGGAGTGATTCCTCGGGGCGTGATCCGGGATGGGGAAGTGTCCCGGATCGCCGGTCAGATCAATGAGGAAGTTGCTGGGTACCCTCGATGGTGAATGGGGCGGAAATGCTCGCAGAGCCGAGAGCGCCGCCGGGCTGAGAGCCGCCGAGCGAAAGCTTGTATTCACCTTGATCTACGGCTCGCACTCCCTTTTCATTGACCTGGGAGAGCGTACGTGGATCGAGCTTGAATGAAATGTGCTTGGCCTCGCCGGGGTTGAGATGCAGGCGTTGGAAGCCGGCGAGGGCCTGCTTCGGGGAGAGCGCGGATTGGGGCGGGATCAGGTAGAGTTCTGCGACTTCGTCGCCGGCGAGTGAGCCGGTGTTTTTCAGTTCGGCTTCGACGGTGAGGGTATCTCCGGCCTTGAGATCTTTCGATGAGAGTTTCAAGCCGGAGTAGGCAAATGTTGTGTAGCTGAGACCGTCGCCAAAGGTATAGAGCGGCTTGCCTTTGAAGAATCGATAGGTGCGATTGGCCATGGAGTAATCATCGAAGGCGGGTAGCTGATCGGCACCTGTATAGAAAGTGACGGGGAGGCGACCGGAGGGATTGTTCTTGCCGCTAAGCGTTTCGGCAATGGCCTGACCACCGGACTGACCAGGGTACCAGGCTTCGAGGAGAGCGCGTGCATTCTGCTGAGCCCAGTTCATGGCGAGGGCACTGCCGTTAAGCAGAACTACGATGACGGGTTTGCCGGTCTTGGCGACGGCTTCGAGGAGTTGTTGCTGAACATTGGGCAATTCGATGTCGGTTCGGTCGCCGCCGGAGAAGCCCTTGGCGTCTACCTTCATCTCTTCGCCTTCGAGTCGCGGGGTGAGTCCGACGAAGGCGATGACGGCGTCAGCTTTCGAAGCGGCCTCGACAGCTTGTTTCTGAAGGAGCTCAGGAGATGGTGTCCACTCGAACGAAATGCCAGCGCCGGTGATGCGGGAGGACTGGATGTATTCGACGCGGAGTTCGTGGGGGCGAGTGTCGGCAAAGGGGATGGTGAAGTGCTGGACGGCGCCGTAGTTGCGACCGGAGGGCGGAAGCTTGATTGCGGTGGGTGTCGGCGGAGTGGCTGGCTCGAGCCTTTTGCCATCGAGGTAGACGGCGAATTTCAGTTTGTCCTGGCAGGGATAGCAGATGGGAAGCCGAAACTGGAAATCGAGACTTCCGGCAGCGGGCGCGCGAAGTGCGCCAACCCAGCGGACGGCGAATGCCTGGTTTGAGGTGTCTGCGGGTTCTACCGGGTTGGCGAAGGCCCAATCGAAGTCGATCTCCCTGTCGATGCGGACCATGGCGGGAGCACCTTCGAAGCTAGGCTTCGAGAAGTATTGACCTTCAAGGCCATCAACGGTGGAGTCAGTGGCGGCGCGAAGCATGGTGCGGGGAACTGGGAGTTCGCCATTGGCAATGTAGGTTGAGCCCTGGGCGTAGAGGACTCGATCATGGCCAAACTCCGACTCGATTCCGTCGATGGGCAGGACGGGATGGAGCGGAATGGCATTGTAGTTGCCTTCGAGTGCGACACGAGAGCCGGCGAGAGGTCCGATTACGGCGATGGTCTGGTGTTTCGCGGGATCGAGCGGGAGGAAGTGATTGTCGTTCTTGAGCAGGACCATGGACTCGCGTGCGGCGCGGAGAGCCAGTGCGGCGTGCTCGGATGAGTTCACCAACGACATCTGGAGCTTCGAGAACGGAACCTGCTCCGGCGGATCGAACATGCCGAGCTTCATGCGCGCAGTGAAGAGCCGCTTGAGCGATACGTCGAGCTGAGCTTCGGTGAGCAGGCCTTTGTGGACGGCGTCGGTTAAAGCGCGATATTCGGTACCACAGTCTGTGTCAGTTCCGGCGAGGATGCCGGCGGCTGATCCGGCGGGAGCGTCGGGCGAGTAGTGATGACCGTAGGACTCGTAGAAATCACCGATGGCGCCGCAATCGGAGGTGACAAAGCCGTTGAAGTGCCAGTCGCCGCGGAGGATGTCGCCGAGGAGCATTTTGTTGGCGCAGGCGGGGACGTTGTCGACGCGGTTGTAGGCGCACATGATGGAGTCTGCTTTCCCTTCGACTATGGTGGCGCGAAAAGCTGGGAGGTAAGTGTCCCAGAGATCGTGCGCGCTCGGATCAACGTCAGCTTTATGGCGAGTCGACTCCGGACCGCTGTGGACGGCGTAGTGCTTGGGAGTCGCGATGGCACGGAAGTATTTCGGGTCGTCGCCCTGAATGCCTTCGACGAAGGCGGTGCCGAGCCGGGCTGTGAGGAAAGGATCTTCTCCGTAGGTTTCCTGACCGCGTCCCCACCGGGGATCGCGAAAGATGTTGATGTTGGGCGACCAGATGGTGAGGCCGAAGTAGCGGTCGTGGTTGTTGTGCGCGATGGCGTCGTTGTATTTGGCGCGTGCTTCGGTGGAGACAACTTCGCCAATGGTGTGAATGAGCGGTTCATCCCATGTGGCGGCGTTTCCGATAGCCTGCGGAAAGAGAGTGGCAAATCCGGAGCGCGCAACACCGTGGAGACCCTCGTTCCACCAGTTGTAGGCGGGAATGTCGAGCCGTGGAATTGCAGGAGCACGGTCAATGAGCTGCTCGACCTTTTCCTCAAGTGTGAGGCGGCCGACGAGGTCGTCGACGCGCTTGTCGATGGGAAGAGAAGGATCGCGGAAGGGCATGGCTGCGGCGGCTTTAATTTGCTCGTTTGTTGGCGGTGGGGTTGGCGGGTGCGCGGGCTGTTGCGCTGCGGTCGCAATGGAAAATAGCAAGACGAAGCCAAGAAGAGCTGGATGCGTGCGCATAACGATCACTTCTCCGTAAGCATATTAAGGGCAGAAGCCCGGTAGCGGCGGTGAGATGATTGGCGAGGCCGAGTGCTCGTCAGGGAAGAACAGCTTCCGCCTCAATCTCAAGCTGCACATCGTCCCGGAACAGAGCCTGCACTCCGGCAAGCGTACTTGCTGGTGGGTGATCCTTATCGATGATCTTGTCGCGCGCTTCGCGGATGGCGAGCAGCTTCTCATGGTTCAGCCCGACAACGTAATAGTTCAGCTTGACGAGGTTGGCTGGCTTGGCACCGGCGGCAGCAAGCGCGGCCTGGATATTTGAGAATACCTGGCGCGCCTGTTCAGCGAAGTCGCCGCTGATTTTGCCGTCCTTATCCGTTCCGACCTGGCCAGCAATGAAGATGAGCTTGCCGTGACTGACGATCACAACGTGCGTATAGCCGCTGGGTTTATTCAGGTCCGATGGATTTTTGAATTCCACCTGCTGCGCACGAGCAGCAAACGGCAGAAGAAGCGCGAGGGCCAGAACGGTTGAGAGCGAGTTCATGGTGGTCTAGTTCTCCCGAGAGCATGGTACGAGGCGAAGATTCGAGTGGGCAAAGAACGAGGGAGGGAGGACGAAGCCTCCCTCCCGGCACACCAAAGCTCAGAAGATAAGTTTTCCACCGAGTTCGAGCAGGCGCGGCCCGTAGTCCGAGGTGACCTGACCGAAATTGGCATCGTGTGAGGCACGATCGACGCCCTGGCAATTGGTATGGTTGAACGTGTTGAAGGACTCGAAGCGCAGTTCGAACTTAATCTCGTGCGAGAAATGGTTTAAAGACGCTTAAGGTTTTTCCCAGATCATGCCGAACGGATCAAGGGTTGCGGCGGCGTTGTGTAGGGAAAGGTGTCCGTTTTTGAACGCTCAGGCGCTTTATGGACATTGATTTCCCAGAATGAGGACACGGGAGAACATCGGAACTCGTAGCATCTACTAGCCCCAGAGCAGATCGGCTTTTGGAACTTCAACTGCTGTGGATTGAGTCGTAGATTTGTCTCTGAGCCGATGATTCGGAGGAATTGGAATGCGGAATTTGCTGTACGACTTGCGGTATGCGATCAGGCAGTTGCGCAACACGCCGGGGATGGCGCTGCTGGCGATTTTGACGCTGGCGCTGGGCGTAGGCGCCAACACTGCCATTTTTACGGTGATCGACAGCGTCTTGTTACGACCGTTGCCGTATTCGCATTCTGACCGGCTGGTCTTTATCGGACCGGGTGGAGACAAGCCGAGCTTCGGATCAACATCGTGGTTGAATTACAAGGATGTGCAGACGCAATCGAAGCTGATGGAGAGCGTGGCGGGGTACGCCGAAGATGTGAGCGTGCTCGAATCCAAAGAGACTTCGGTTAGCGTCGTCGCTCCCCGAGTCACCCCGAATCTGTTCCCGATGCTGGGCACACGAGCGATGCTGGGCAGAACATTTTCCGACGCCGAGGGGCAGGCTGGAGGCCCGCCGGTTGTACTGCTGTCGGAAGGCCTCTGGCGGGAGACATTTCACTCCGATCCAAACATCGTTGGGCAGGTGGTAAAGATCGGTGGGAAACCGGACATGGTGGTGGGGGTGATGCCGGCAAGCTTCCTGTTCCCTGACAACATGGGACCTGACTTGCGAAAGGGCATTTGGCTGCCAATTCAGCCGACTCCGGAGATGTTGAAAGATCGGGGGTATCACTTCTTCAACGTTGCGGGCGTCATGAGGCCGGGAGCAACAGTCAAGCAAGTGCAGCAGGAGATGAGCGTGATTGCGGCTCGCATCCCACACGAGCATGAGCCAGTCACGTTTCGTGTGGACCCATATCAGGAGGTGCTCACTGGTCCGGTGCGGCCGGTCCTGTTTGCGCTGTTTGGGGCGTTGGGGCTGGTGTTGCTGATTGCGTGTGCGAATGTTTCGAATCTCTTGATAGCCCGGGCGCTGGGAAGACAACAGGAGTTCGCGGTGCGTGCGGCACTGGGGGCGGGGCGTTCACGGTTGATCGGGCAAATGCTGTCAGAAGGGCTTTTGCTGAGCGTGCTTGGGTGTGGAGTAGGAGTGGGGCTCGCCGAACTGGCGATGACGGGGATCCGCAAACTGCCGGACGGGACGATTCCGCTGGCGAACGCGATCGGGATTCACTGGATGGTGTTGCTGGTTCTGGCGGGGATTGCCGCAGTAACCACCGTGTTGTCGTCGTTGTTGCCGGCGCTGCTGGTGGCCAGAGCGAATCCGCAGACGGCGTTGCAGGCAGCATCTCGCGGGGTCGGGTCGAAGTCGACGGGAGGAAAGCTGAGCGGCTGGCTGGTTGCAGGAGAGGTCGCGCTGTCGACGTTGCTGCTGGTGGGCACGGGGCTGTTATTCCGCACGCTCTGGAACCTTGAGCAGTCGCATCTGGGGTTTGAAACGGAGCATGTCACGACGTTTATGGCCATGCCGGCGGACGCAGCAGGTTTTTCGGGAATGGCTGTTTCGGAGGATACGCAGAACGCGCCGGCATCTGTTGCCACGATCGCATATGAACCGGTGCTGGAGCGGATCAGGCAACTGCCCGGGTTCGAAGCCGCAGCAATGGCGACGTCACCACCGCTGTCGGGTATGGACCTGCATTCGAGCTTTGAAATTCTGGGTCAGCCGACGGATCGATCTCATCAGCCGCAGGCGAGGGTTTCGGCCGCGAGCGGAGATTATGCCAGGACAATGGGAACGCCGATTGCTCGCGGCCGCATGATCAATGACTCCGATGCGTTGACAAAGCCTTTTGTCGCGGTCGTCAACGAGACGCTGGCGAAGCAGTACTTTGCAGGGAAAGAGCCGCTTGGCAAGCAGATCAATCTCGGTGGAAAGGATACGGGGATGCTGAAGCCGTACACGATTGTGGGAGTTCTGGCCGATCAGGTCGACTCGAGCGTGGGGGGGGCGATTCAGCCGCTGGTGCTATTGCCACAACAGCAGATTCCAACAACATCGCTGTTCTACCAGGCTCTGCTGAAGACCGTGGTCACGTTTGTGGTGAAGACTCGCGGCAACATTCCCGTAGCGCAGCAGATGCGAACCGTATTTCATGAGCTTGCGCCGGGATTCGCGCTGGACAACTTCCAGACTATGCAGGAGGCAGTGGACAAGAACACATTCAGCCAGCGGCTCGGGCTTTACCTGGTCGGGTCGTTCGCAGGGCTCGCAATTGCAATGGTAATTGCGGGACTGTACGGCGTACTGTCGCAACTCGTGAGCTACAGGCGTCGTGAGATCGGCGTGCGCATGGCTTTGGGAGCGACGCGCGCGAGCGTAGCAAATCTGGTGCTGCGGCAGGGGTCGATCCTGATCGGAGCGGGTCTTATCGCTGGGCTCGTGTTGGCATTTGCATCGGGACGGCTGATCAAGGGCTTCCTGTACGAGGTGAAGCCGCTGGATGCAAGCACATACCTCGCGGTGGCAGTGGTGCTAACGGCCATCGGGCTGGTGGCGGCGCTGATCCCGGCGCGAAGGGCGGCAACAATCCAGCCAATGCAGGCGCTGAGGGACGAATAGGACAGGGATCAGGAAACTGGGAACCGGGAGTAACAAAGCCTTTCGCTGCAATGGTGATCGGGGCTCTAACTTGCTTGATGCTGCGGCGCGCTTCAAAGCAGAGATGTGCGTTGGTAGAATCGGGCAATGATCTGTGAAGGCTGGGAAGGGCTCACGGTCGACGGCAGGTTCCCGCTGCTGGAGTGGCTTGGCGGATGGGCTGATCGCTGCGTCTTTCTCACGGTACGTCAGTCAACACACACCGCAAACATCAAACTGATCCAGGCAAGCGGCGCAAATGCGGATGCATACGTGGCCAAATGGGAAGCGGCGAAGTCTCTGCCTCATCCGTGCCTCGTGGAGATGATGGAGACAGGGCGTTATCGGTTGAGCGATACGGATGTTGCGTACGTTGTGACCGAGAAGGCTGACACGTTTCTCTCCGGCCTTGTTCCGCGGAAGGCGCTCGAACCGGCGAAGGTGAAAGAGATTCTCACGCCGGTAGTGGAGGCGCTCTCGTTTGTGCATGAGAGAGGCTTCGTGCATGGAAGCGTAAAGCCTTCGAGTATCGTGTCGATCGGCGAAGAGTGGAAGCTCTCATCGGACGAGATGTCTCGCGCAGGTGAGCCCGTTAAGTTGGTCCGGGAATTGGACACCTACGACGCACCGGAGGTTGGTGGGGGCGCACTATCGCCCGCAGCAGACATGTGGTCTCTGGGAATGATCGTGGTGGAGGCATGCTCGCAGCGGACACCGGTGTGGGATCGCAACAGCGCGGGCGATCTTGGCGTACCGGACTGGTTGCCAGAGCCATTTCGCGAGATCGCGCGCGAGTGCATTCGCTGGGATCCGGGGTCGCGGATTCCGATCGAAAAGGTGAAAGAACTGTTGGCGCGGACCGAAGTGCGGGCTCACGCGACCAGCACGAACACCGCTGTGACGCGTGAGCCTGATGTGCAACGCGCGGTTGCAGGAGTAGCGGTAGCTACGGAGCCCGCTGTTTCCACCCTATCTGAGCGCGTGGCAGCAGTTCGGGCCGCAGAGTCTGATGAACTGCGACCGGCTGCGAGAACTCTGTTTGAGGAGCAGACGGACGAGCTAACACCGCGAACACCGCGTCTTTTCGGTGACATTGCGGACGAGGAAGCACACGAGAGTCGCACAGGACCTGTGCTGTTTGCCCTTCTGGTGCTTTTGCTGATTGGCGGCGTGGTGGCTTTCCGTTACAAGGACCGTATCCTGCCGCTGATCGCGAAGCAGAATGCGCCTGTCGCGACTCAGCAGACTCCCCAGACGGAAGCGCCGCAGAATCCGGCTGGCGCCGCTAAGCCTGATCAGGCTCCCCCACCGATTACACCACAAACTGCTCCTCCAGAAAGTCAGTCGCAGGAGTCTGACACCGAGCCCCAAACGCAGGCATCGAAGCCAACATCTGAGGCCTCCAAGCCGGCCGCGCAGCCTGCACCGGATAGACAGGCCACTGCTGATTCGCAGCCGGAAGCCGAATCGCAGCCGAAGCTCGAGAAAGAAAGACCCGCGCCGAAGGAGACGACGCAATCGCCCCGCGTGATGAATGCGAAAGGCGCGGTGCTGAGACGGGTTCTGCCGAACGTTGCGCCCGGTGCGGTTCAAAGCATGCGCAGGCCGGTGCAAGTGGATGTGCGTGTTTCCGTAAACAGCAGCGGCACAGTTTCGAGCGCACAATCTGTAACCCAGAGTCGGGGAAACTATTGGGCGAGGATTTCGCAACAGGCGGCGGAGGGTTGGAAATTCAAGGCGCCGATCAGTGAAGGACAGGCGCGCGATAGTTATTGGATGCTGCTGTTCCAATACAATCGCGGTCGAACAGACGTGGTGGCTACGCAACTGCGCTGAGGAGGTCAGTATGAAAGACTTGCATGCACTTCTGCTCTCCGGTGCTCTGTTAGTGGGCTGTCCCACGTCGTTTGCACAAGGTGGTTCAACAGTCGATCAGCAGGTCGTGGGGGTGTGGCGCGGCCATTCTGTATGCGGAAGCAAGATCGTCGACGGCAAGGAAGAAGTGATGAGCACCGCCGAGTGGAACTACGATGCCGGTTCACATACTCTGTCGTACGAGTTCCCGCGCGGCGTCTTTCGGCTGAACATCGAGGGCGAAAAGATGCAAGGCGATCTCAAGCTGACGGATGGGACGCTGTACCGCCAGATCTCTCTGCAACGAGATAAGTAGAGAAACGCATTACGGCGCGGTACATCTAAAATTCGCCGCCTCGTTCGTATCCCCGGAACCGTAGTACTTTGCAACCTTCGGGTAAGCGCAGAGCGGGCGAGTCATGACGACTTTAGGTGCGCCGTTCTCGCCCGGACCGTATTTCGTGGCGGTGATGTTGTCTTCGGGCGAGCCCTTCTCAACCCAGTTCACGAGCGAGTCGAACAGGCCGTAGGTTGGCCCCTTAGCGGTTTGCAATCCAAACTGTCCGAAGAAACTTGGGCCGGGCCCACCGGCGCAGTGCTCAACTCCAGGAGCCATGTAGAGGCGGAGAAAAGAATCCGTGTCGACCATCTTCTGCTGGACGCTCTTGTAGTAGTCGATGGTGTTCCAGGGCGAGATCGCCTGGTCGTTCCACCCGTGATAGAGGATGAGCTTGCCGCCGCGCCCTGAGAATTTGCCGAGGTCCGGATCGGTCGAATCGAGATCCACTGCTTCCTTATCGCGCGACTGCCGAAGAGACGCCTCGGGGTCGGCGGTAAGCGCGTTCCACTTGGGATCGCCGGTCACCATGTACCGGAAGTAGTTATCGATGTAGTGGAGGCCGGATGCGCTGGTGGGGTCCTGACCGATCACCCACTCGCGCCACCCCATCTCGTCTCCGGCGGTGAAGCCGGGAAACGCGATCTTGCCTGAGTTGTCGCGCACACCGCTATAGATGGAGTTCAGCGTGGCGATCTGCGGCTGCGTGAGGCAGTCGACGGTCTCTTCGCTCTTGCAGAGCAGAGCCTGCGGATCGAAATGGCACTTCGATGGATCGCTTACAATTCCATCTTTCACGCCGTCGAGCCCATCGCAAGCCGCGAGAGATGCCTTCTGAATCGCAGGGAGCTTGAGGTCAGAGAAGTACGCCCGTGGATCCGACTGCCTCGCCTGGACGACCATCACTCCCGCACCCACCATGGTGGACCACGCATTCGCGGGAGCGCCTGCGAGGATGCCGTCGTAGTCTGCGGGGAAACGCTGGGCCTCCATCAGGGCTTCGCGTCCTCCATCGGAGCAGGAGTCGAAGTACGCCTTGTTTTCGTGCTTGCCGTAGAAAGCGGAAATGATCTCGCCCGCGCGGAGCCGGGTGAGGTGGACGGCGCGCCAGCCGAAGTCTTTTACCTTCTCGGGGTGTCCGTAGGCCCACGTTGCATCCGTCGCGTTGCCCTGGTGTCCGGCGTCCGATCCTGCAACCGCAAAGTTGCGCTTCAGATACGCGGAAAGCTCATCATAGCCAATCGAACCCGCAAAGCCGCCGTTTCCCGCGCCGAGAAGACGGCCATTCCAGTTCTGTGCCGGCAGCCAGACCTCAAAATGAATGGCCGAGTCGGCGGTGGGACGCAGAACGCCGGCGACACGGCAGAACGCCGGAAGTCCGCTGAACGAAGGACGAGAATCCATGATCGTCACCGTGCCCGAAGCGACAGACTCGGCAAGGGTGATGGTGGTGTTCTCCAGCTGCAGCGATTTCAGAGAACTGCAATCCGCAGCGCGCAGGGTTGCGCAAGCGGAAAGCGAGAAAAAGAGCAGGCAAACTCGGGCGAGACGATTCAAGCGACCCCCTGAAGGACGGAGAAGTTATCCAGTGGATTAGACCAGATGAACGCGGCGGGTTGCCAGAGGGTCCGGCCGATCGCCAGATCGAATTGCGAGGTGTGCGATTTGTGACGGTTGACGAGAGAGAGGGATGCAGAGCGCAAAAATGCAGGTAGACTTTCGGCAATGATTCCGAAACGTTTTGGGATGAGCGCCGCACGCCTGGCGCTTGTTGTGGCTGCCTTTGCGTGCGTCGCTGGAGTGCGTGCGCAGCAGGTTCCGCAGGTGAATCGCTCGCATCCCTTCGGGCCGGACCAGTGCGGGCCTGCGGATCCCTCATACATCAAGACCGCGAACGAGACGGGCGGAGTGCCGCTTTTCCTCCAGCGCAACGAGGCTGGCAAAGCAATGCAGTTGATGCG